>CAZLXG010000001.1:0-41246 GCA_964563585.1 uncultured Flavobacteriaceae bacterium
TTAATTTTTGATTTATGAAAAAACATAAATGTGGTTGGTGTGTTGGTGACGATTTGTATGAAACTTATCATGATGAAGAATGGGGAACTCCTGTTTATGATGACGATACGCTGTTTGAATTTTTAATTCTTGAAACATTTCAAGCGGGTTTAAGTTGGATTACTGTTTTGCGTAAACGTGAGAATTTCAGGAAAGCTTTTGATAATTTTGATTATAAAAAGATAGCAACTTACAACCAAAGTAAAATTGATTCACTTCTACAAGATGCTGGCATTATTAGAAATAAATTGAAAATAAATGCTACAATTACCAATGCTCAGGCATTTATAAAAGTTCAAGAAGAATTTGGAAGTTTCAGCAAATACATTTGGGATTTTGTTGATGGTAACCCTATTAAAAACAAGTTTAAAGATTACCATGATGCACCAGCAAATACGCCACTAAGTGATGTACTTAGTAAAGATTTAAAAAAACGAGGTTTTAAGTTTGTTGGCTCAACAGTTGTATATGCACAAATGCAAGCTACTGGCATGGTAAACGATCATGAAATTGGATGTTTTAGGTATAACGAAGTCTAATCAACTTCTTTTTCGTATTGAATTGTGCTTAAAACGTCTTGAACATTTTCTTCGGGAACTTTGTTTCTTAAAAATTTTAAAAATTCGGATTTGTTTGTATGTAATTTAAAATCGTCTTTTGTTAGCATAAAATTTAATTAAACTACCAATGTCTTACTTGTTTTTAAAAACAAAGTATGATAATTATCAGTTTAAATTCTCCAAAAAAAAAGTTCTAACTTCTTAAATCTTCCATGTCAGCAATTAACTCATCTAGGTTTTTTAATATGCGTTCGTAAACTAAATTAATATCCCATTTATAAATCATTCCTCCAAAAATCGCTACTCAAACTTTACTTTTTAAGATTAGCGGTAGAAGTTAAAGATTATTACACTCTTTTTATGATTTTTTTTAAAATCAAATATTAATGCTTTAAATACCTCAAAAAAAGTTCTCTTGAAATATCTTTTGCACCCAAACTTTCTAAATGCTTTGTATATACTTGGCAATCTACAAGCTTATAATTTGTGTTTTGTATAAAACTTATAAACCCTGCTTTACTGGCATTACTCTCTTTAGTAAACATACTTTCACCACAAAACACACCATTATTCAAATCGATACCATAAAGTCCAGCAACTAAGTTGTTGTCTCGCCAAACCTCAACAGATTTTGCATAACCTAACTCGTGAAGTTCCATATAAGCTTCAGTCATACTATTTGTAATCCACGTCCCAGATTGCCCGTTGCGTTTCATCTTTGAACATTCAATAATAACTTCTTTAAAAGCTTTATTTACGGTTACTGTAAAATCACAATTCCGTAATACTTGCTTCATACTTTTAGAGACTTTTAACTTTTCTGGAAACAATACAAAACGTGGATTTGGCGACCACCATAAAATTGGTTCGCCTTCACTAAACCAAGGAAAAATTCCACTTTTATAAGCTAACAGTAGACGCTCAACAGATAAACCTCCACCTATAGCTAGCAAACCATCTTCGGTAGCTTTGTTTACATTAGGAAATTCTATTTTATCTGTTAAATAATACATTTAATAAATTGCAAATATTTAGTCATGTCGAAATGACACGAATTCTTCTATAAAAGTAAAAAACCTCAATGCTAAGCTAAACATTGAGGTTTGATTTATGAGACCTTTCGACTGCGCTCAAGATTCATTATTTTTGATCTCTTAAAACGGTAAATCGTCGTGATCTTCTTCTTTTAAATCTCCTGCTGGTTCAAAAGCATCCATTGGAGGCACTGGTGGTAAATTTTCACCCGTTGCTTCAGCTTGTAAAGCTTCTATACGCCATCCTTGAATAGAGTTAAAATATTTAGTTTCACCTTGTGGATTCACCCATTCTCTACCTCGTAAATTAATACTGATTTTTACTTGTTGCCCAACTTGGTAACTATCTAATAAATCTGTTTTATCTTGAACAAATTCTACCATAATATGTTGCGGGTATTGCTCTTCAGTAGTTATTACAACTTCTCTTTTTCTAAAACCATTGCTTCCAAAAGTTTGGGTTTCACCTACCATTTTTATTTTTCCTTGAACTTCCATTACTTATAATTTATTTCTATTAATTATTATTCTATTTTTATTTAGATTCCCGCATTTGCGAGAATGACAATTTCAATTGATACCTCTCTGCAAAAGCATCGAGGAATATTTTTTCAACTTAATAATATTTTCCAAGCACTTTCTACATCTCCAAAACTTAAATAATTACGTGCTAATTTATGTTTTTGCCTATGTGTTGCTGTTTTTATATTCGAGTAACGCGAACCCAAATCTTCAACAAAATTTTTAACGCTTGCTTCGGTTGGTAAAACTTCAACATTTGCCAACATACCTAAATCGTTTCCTGTTAAAACCATACTGTTTCTAACATAGTCTGGAAAATTATCAACACCAATGCCTTGTGTCGTTAGTGGTTTTGGTATTTCAAAAAAACCTTTTTTAGCACGACTATAAAAACTACCACCAGCTCTGGCAACCAAATCTAATTTTCTTTGATTTATTGAGCCATCTTCATCTAAAACATCATCATCTATATGCAGTTTTACAACTTCGCAAATAATTAAATTTCCTGCACCTCCTTCTGTTCCTAATTTAATAATATCATTCACCTTACATTCAAATTGTACTGGTGATTCTGCCACCCGAAAAGGCTTTACAATATCCGACTTTAACATCGTTAAACCAGCTTTATCAAATTCATTTACACCTTCTGCATACTCCGTACTACTTAACGACATTTGATGTACAATATCGTAATTCACCACATTTATAACAACTTCTTTAGTAGCTTCTATATTCTGCAATGTATGTTTTGTTGTATTATCTCTTACTCGTCGCGCAGGCGAAAAAATTAATATTGGTGGGTTTGCACTAAACACATTAAAAAAGCTAAATGGCGATAGGTTTGGATTCCCATTTGCATCCAAAGTACTAGCAAAAGCAATTGGTCTTGGCGCAACGGCACTTAATAAATAACTGTGCAATTTACTTGTTGAAATATTTTTTGGAATAAACGATGACATAAAAAAAATTAAGCTTGCACAAATGTAACCAATCTAGTATTCAACTAAAAACCGATTTACTAACAACTTGAACAATAATATTAACAGATTTACATTATATTACATATTAAATTAATTATTGGTGATTTTTACTGAGTATAAAAATACATTTCGTTGGATTATGGTAGTAGCATCATTTATTTTGGTGTTGCTTATTTTATGGAAAACTTACGAGTTTTTTCAACATTTTAAAAACGAAGAGCGTACAAAAATGGAGAATTGGTCCATTGCTCAATTAAATCTTATAGAATCTAAGGCTGATGATGAAATAAAAGTGACTTCAAAAATACTAGAAAGCAATACAACAACACCTATGCTTTTGGTTGATAATGAAGGCAATATAACAAGTTATTTAAATATTTCTAAAAATAGATTTAAAGACGAAGCTTCTTCAAAAAAAATTATTGAACAATTTAAAAATGAGTACAGACCTATACCAGTAATAGTGGGCGGGGAAATAGTTAGCACAATATATTATGGGAACTCACCACTAATTAACAAACTAAAATATTACCCTTTAGCCTTATTGCTTATTATATTTCTATTTAGTGCTGTTATTTACTTGTTTTACAGTAGTAATAAAAACGCAACATTAAACAAACTTTGGTCTGGTATGGCTAAAGAAACAGCACATCAAATTGGCACACCATTATCATCTTTAATTGGATGGACAGAAATTTTAAAAGGCGAACACGTAAACCCAGAATATATTGTTGAAATTGAAAAAGATATTGATAGATTACAAACTATAACCGAACGGTTTAGCAAAATTGGGTCTGTACCCGCTTTAGAAACCTTAGATATTGTTAAAGAAACTATTGAATCTTACGATTACTTAAAAACACGCTCTTCTAAACTTGTTGAATTTGAAATTGTAACTCCAGATAGTGATATTCCAGTAAACTTGAACAAGCAATTATATAGTTGGACTATTGAAAATTTAGTGAAAAATGCTATTGATGCCATGAAAGGTAGAGGTAAACTTACCGTAGAAATTTCTCAGTTAGAAAATAATGTAAAAGTTAGTGTAACTGATAGCGGAAAAGGAATTCCTAAGAAACATTTTAATAAAATTTTTGACCCTGGTTATACTACAAAAAAACGTGGTTGGGGTTTAGGTTTATCGCTTACAAAACGTATTATTGAAGATTTTCATGGTGGTAAAATTAAAGTCTTACAATCTGAAATAGATAAAGGAACAACTATACAAATTGCTTTAACTAGAGCTACCTAAAATGGAAGACAAATATATCACCATAAAAGAAGTTGCTTTAAACAATAACTGTCCTGAATGTTATAGTACGGATGGTTTGCTGTTAACTTTTAAACAAAAATTTGTGGAAACAAAATTCTATAAATCGATTACTTCAGAAATTAAACACGACATTGAATGCAAAACGTGTAATTCTATTATTTATCCTGTGCAATGGACTGATGAAATTGAACGTGTTTTTGAATATCAGAAAAAAGCTTTTACTTCTAAAAAATCGTCTATCTATTTGAAAAAATTATCTTGGATACTAATTGGAATCATTATAGCAGTAGTAATTGCAACTATAATTCTAATAATCTATCTTAGATTATAAATGTGCTTTAATAGCAGTTACAATTTCTTGAAATTCTTCCGAAGACATTTTTACTTTCTGAATAAATCGAGCATCTTCCATAGTATGAAGCGGAATTAAATGCACATGTACATGTGGTACTTCCAACCCAATAACGGTTACACCAACACGATTACATGGAATCGCCTTTTCAATAGCAATAGCCACACGTCTTGAAAAATTCATTAAGCTACTATAAGTAGCTTCATCTAAATCAAAAATTTTATCAACTTCCTTTTTAGGAATACAAAGTGTATGTCCTTTGCTATTTGGATTTACATCAAGAAATGCTAAAAAATCATCTGTTTCTGCAATCTTATAACAAGGTATTTCTCCATTAACAATTTTAGTGAAAATTGATGCCATTTGTTTTATTCTCTAGTAATTTCAATAACATCAAACTTAATAATACCCGTTGGCACTTGTATATCGGCAACTTCTCCAACAGCTTTTCCTAATAAACCTTTACCTATAGGTGAGTTTACTGATATTTTTCCTTCTGCTAAATCTGCTTCTCCATCTGCAACTAAAGTATAAGTCATTTCCATACCATTAGTTTTATTTTTTATTTTCACTGTAGACAATACCAATACTTTTGAATTATCTAATTGAGATTCATCAATAACTCTAGCTCCAGCCAATGCATCTTCAAGTTTAGCAATTCTCATTTCTAACATGCCTTGTGCTTCTTTTGCAGCATCATATTCTGCATTTTCACTTAAATCGCCTTTATCTCTAGCTTCAGCAATAGCTCTTGAAGCTTTTACACGTTCAACATCTTTAAGTTGCTTTAACTCTGCTCTTAACCTTTTTAGTCCTTCAGGTGTATAGTATGATACTTTACTCATAACTTCATCGTTTACTTAATAAAAATATTCCGAAAGATATCCGGAATAAAAAAAATCTCGCTTGCACGAGATTGTATAACAAATATACAAAATTATTAACTCAATTTGCTTTTTATTGTAAATTGCATTTTAATTTATTCCAAACATAATGAAGCATTTTTTTTGCATATTAGCACTTCTTATTCTTACTTCTTGTAGTAAAAATTCTATTGATAATAAGAATTGTAAATTCTTATTGGATGTTGGTATTAACTTAACTGTGAATTTGAATTTACCAGAATATAGTCAGTTAACATTTCCTGGAAATGCCGTTTATATTGGAAACGCAGGAAATGCAGGCGTTATAGTAGCTTTTACTGGAGCAGATTTTCTTGCTTGGGATGCTAGCGATCCAAATCATATTCCTAACACCTGTTCTACATTAAATATTTCTGGTTTGGAAGGAACGTGTGGTTGTGATGATGAAAATACATATAGTTTTGTAAACGGACAACCTTTAGGAAACCCTGAATTACAATGCGCTTTAAAAAACTACCGTGTAGAGAAAAGCGGAAACACGCTTATAATTTCTAACTAAAAAAGCCTCAATAATAAATACTAAGGCTTTAATATTTATTATTGATTTCCTAAAACTTCAATGTTGCCCCAATTAAAAAATTACGTGTAGCTTGAGGAAAATAATAAACATATCCATACCCATAATCTACTCCATTAGAAGCATACTTTTTATTAAAAAAATTATTTATTAAGGCACTAAACTCAATAATTTTTATAAGTTTATTTGGTTTAATAGTATAATTAAAGTTTAAATCACTCACAAAATAACTGTCTAGTTTAGAATTTTCGTTGTCAATATTTGCCATGTATTGTTCGCCTACATATTTAGATAGTAATGAAAATTGTAAATTTTCTGTTGGTGAATAATTTAAAATATTACCCACCACAACATTTGGTGAAAATGCAATATTTGTATCTCCTAAAGCTAAGATTGCTCCACTTGACTCGTCTGTTGTTATGAAATCTTTATTTTTATTAGAACTGAATGCTATGCTTGGCTGTACACTAAACTTATTCGAAAGCTTAATTTTTGCATCAACTTCTAATCCAAAACGATAACTATTACCAATGTTTGCTCTAATTGGAGAACCGACTAAATCTAAGGCTCCTGTTAATACTAACTGATCTTTATATTTCATATAATACAAGTTAGAATTTACGCTGATTTTTTCATTTTTAACGCGCCAACCTAACTCAAAATCATTTAATGTTTCTGGTCTTGGATTTCCGTTTTCGTAATCTGTTCTATTAGGCTCTCTATTTGCTCTTGCATAAGATAAATACAAGTTATTGTTATCATTTAAAATATAAGTAATTCCTGCCTTTGGATTAAAGAAAGAAAACGAATCATCAACAATATCAAAATCTCCAATGGCCTCGTAGTTTACCTTTCTAATTTGAATATCTCCAAAAACACTCAACTTATCATTTACATTATACTTTGCTTTTGTAAATAGATTGAAATCTGTTTTGTTGCCATAGTTATCGTAAAAACGTTCTCTAATTTCGCTATCGCTTGCGTATTGAGCCCAAATCACTTCCCCAAAATGATCACCTTCATATTTATTCCAAGCACCTCCAAATGTTAAGTTGAAATCTAAATTATTGTTATAATTTAATGAAAATGTAGTTCCATAAAAATCATTATCTAACCATTTTCTTTGAATAATATCAGTAACATCTATTGTTTCTCCTCCAATTAATATAGGTGTAAAACCATAATCTGCAAAGTCGCGATCTGCTTTATATTGCTCATAATAACCTCGTCCATACGTATAATGTACAGCTATATTTGTAGACCAGTTGTCGTTTAATCTTTGATTCCAAAGTAATTGATAATGATCTTGATTATAATAGTCTACTTCATTATCATATGTATAAGGATTTTGTCTTCTATCTTCCTTTAACTCATCGGCAGTTAAACCATACCAAGCTTGGTATGTTTCTTCAAAACCACCGAAAACCAATGCCTTTATTAAGGTGTTATCATCAACATAAGATGCTTGTAAAAAATAAGACGTTAAATCTGAAAATGCTCTATCTACATAGCCGTCAGATTTGATTTTTGATAAACGTCCTGCTATTTCAAAATGCTTATTTAATTTTCCTGTACTGAATTTTAAAGTATGTTTTCTTGTGCCATAAGACCCAAAAGAATTGCTTATTTCTGCGCTTGCTTCTTCCGACACAGCATCAGTTAACAGGTTTAAACTTGCACCAAAGGCACCTGCTCCATTTATTGATGTTCCAACACCACGTTGCAATTGTAAGCTCTCCACCGAAGATGCAAAATCGGGTAAATCTACCCAATACGTTCCCATAGATTCCGCATCGTTATAAGGAATTCCATTAATGGTAACATTTACTCGTGTAGCATCACTACCACGAACTCTAATACTGGTGTAACCAACTCCTGCGCCAGCATCTGTTGTAATTACAACATTTGGCATAAAATTCATTAAAACAGGAATGTCTTGACCTAAATTGCGCTTTGCAATTTCTTTCTTGGTTAAATTAGAATGTGTTACCGGAGAAATCGCGTCTACACGAATTGCTTTTATTAAAACTTCGTCTAGTGTTTCAATTTTTGCTTTTGCTGAATCTTGTTGTTTTTCTTGTGCGTTTGCACTGACCGATAACACTAATAGTGTTAAAAAAAGAAATAAATTTTTCATACGATTATATTATAATCGAATAAAAAGAGGTAATTATTCTTTATTATTATTAATTAAATTTTTGAAGTAATATCGAGAGATTGCCACGTTGTTTTATAAAACTCCTCGCAATGACGATAAAAATTCATTTCCCTAAACAGCATTACCTGTTCTAGGTTCATTGGGTATGATCTCAGCCGATAATAGGCACCCCTTTTTTGAGAACGGTACAAATGTATAACACAATTATGGATTATTTTAATCTAAATTTGGTTTTTTTCTATTCGTTTTTTTATCAGATAGTTTACGCTTACTTTTTAAACGTTTTCTAATAACTGCTTTTGGAATTTTAGTGCGAATACGTCTTTTAGGAATAATTAATCCGTTAGTTATTAATACTAAAAAGCGTTTTATAACAAGTTCTTTGTTTTTATGCTGACTACGACTTTCACCACATTGCAACATTAAAACACCTGTTTTTGTTAACCTATGTTGAAGTTTTAATAAAAGACGTTCTTTTTGAGTTTCGCTGAAAACCTGAGAAACTGATAAATTAAAAGCTAATTCTACTTTTGACGATACTTTATTTACATGTTGTCCACCACTGCCAGAACTTCTTACAGCTTTAAATGTTACTTCTTTTAGTAATGCTTCTTTGTTAAACATTATTCTACTTGATGCGCTGGTTTTAGTAAATCGTTTACCGTTTTTACAGGATTAAATGTAATTAAAGGAATTTCAACAAAAATAGAATTCCAATCTGCCATACTGCCATTCCATAATCCAGGGAGTTCTAGTGCTTTTATCACCGTTCCATTTTGAGATTTCAAAGTTATAAATGCTGCTTTATGGTCTACATATTCCTCAAGATTAAATGCTTCATCTTTATAGTTTTTTATGCCACAAACTAAATCGGTTGGATTAAAATGTGTCGCATTTGTTGTTATTTCAGCTTGATTTTTGTTATCAATATCTATTTGAGCAAATTCAATAATTTGTAATGAAGTGTTTCCGTTTTCATCTTTTACACAAAATGGTCCGCCACCAGGCTCTCCTTCATTTTTAACCATACCGCAAACACGAATTGGTCGATCTAACTTTTCCTTTAAATATTCAATTTTATTTTCTTTTGAATTATTTTGAAACGCATCAGCAATTACAACATTCATTCTATTTGATAAAAATTGAGCAATTTCATTTAAGTCATTTTCATTCAAATTACCGTTATCTATTTGATGTAAATAATTAAACGCCTGTTCTTGAATTTCTAACAAAATTCCAGCCATCATTTTTTTATACCTAGAAACTTTATTACTAATGTTTGACACTACTATGTTATCAATGTTTTTTATAAAAACAATATCGCTATCAAGTGTATTTAAATTCTCAATTAAAGCACCATGACCAGACGGGCGAAACAATAATTTGCCGTTTTCATCTCTATACAATTCGTCTTTTGATGTTATCGCAATAGTATCAGTCGATTTATTTTGATATGAAAAAGACACATTGAATTTGATATTAGCTTCTGCTTCAACATCTAATTGAATAGTATTTAATTCATTTTTAAATTCATCTGTATGTGTATCCGAAATAGTGAAATGTAAATTTGCTTTTTGATTCGAAGACGCATAAAAAGCAGCTTCAAATAAATGTTCTTTAAATGGTGTATAAACTCCATCTTTATATTGATGAAATGGTAATAACCCTTTTGGATTTGCACTCAAATTCAATCGGTTTTTATCAATTATTGTTTTAACAAATTCTACTAATTTTTCATCATCAGATAATGCATCATAATTAGGAACAAATTGCTGAACCTTATTAATTACAACTTCATAAAAAGGCGATTTTTTTAAACCATCTACAAATACTTTTATGTCTTTATTGTTATGCTTTTTAAGATAAGCATCAAGGCTTTCTTCGTTTACATTATACGTATTTATAAACTGAAATAAAAACTTAAACATACGTGTTGCTGCACCAGAAGCTGGCACAAATTTTACAATATTTATAGTGTCTCGTTTAGCTTCATAATGATTTATAAACTCTTGTTCTTCTTGCTCGCTTAGTTTAAGAATACCTTCTCCAATTGTGGCAGCAGCAATTAAATTTGAATACGACATACCTGTTTTAATCAAATCTATTTGTGCATTAACTTTTTCAATAGTTAATCCGTTTTCCTGTATTTGTTGTAGGTCTTTTTCTGTAAACATTATTTTTTCATTCTTAATTAACGCATCAATATGTTTTATAGCTAAGTCTAAACGTTCTTTTTTGCTTCCTTTAAGTAAAACATAAGGTCTTTTATTTTCTATTAAAGCTGTTTCAAAAGCTTTAAACATCTGCTCTCTTTCCTCTGGTTTGTCGCGTAAATCGTCAGCTTCCCAAGGTGTATCAATATAGGTTAAAAAATATAAATCATATGTGTTTTCTAATGCATATTTTTCAAGAATCGGGTCGCAACTTCCTATATAATATGCTTCAGAGTACACTTTGGTTTCTAACAAATCGGTATCGCAAATTAAAACGGTATCTGTTTTTTTAGCTGATTTGTTTTCAAGCTTCATTTGGCCTTTGGCAATTGGCAACAAATCATCTGACTCACAGGTTTTACGCTCATTATTCCATTTAGCCTGCAAATATTCTCGTGCATATTCTGGCACCCAAATAGAATTATAATGGCGTGCCAACTGGCAAGAAAGTGTTGTTTTTCCAGTAGATTCTGGACCAAACAAAACGACTTTTATACAGTTTGAAGGTTCTTGTTTATACTTTTTCTCCATGCTAAATATCCAAATATTGCTATTACTGTAAATCCTAAATATTGAAAACTTGTAAATGTAAATCCTTTATAAAAATATAAAGGAACAGAAATAATATCTCCAATAATCCAAAAAATCCAATTTTCTATTTTACGTCTTGCCATAAGCCACATACCAACAAAAAAGATAGCCGTTGTAATGGTATCTGCATACGCAACCCAACTCGTCCATTTATCGAATATGTTATAAACTATATACACAAACAGTAGTGTTGTGAAAAATATGGCAATACTAATTTTTTTCTCTTTTGAAGTTGTTACTGAAATTGGAGTAACATGAGAATCATCTACTTTACGAGTCCAAATATACCAACCATAAACACTCATAATAAAATAATATCCATTAATCATCATGTCACCCAACAACTCCCATTTTAAAAGTAAATACACAAAAATAACGGTGCTAATCATTCCTGTGGGAAACACCCAAATTTTGTTTTGTTTAGAATACCAAACAGAAAGAAACCCAAAAATAACCGCTACTATTTCAAGTACAATATCTATAGTTTCATATTCTGAATACTGACCAAAAAAAAAATCAAAAATGTGGCTCATAATCGTGTCTATCAGATTTTACAATTTTCATATAAAGCAACCCTTTTTCTATAAGTTCAAAGGCTTCTTTAATTTCTGTTGTTAGTAGTTTCATTACCTCATCATAATCGCCATAAACTTGTGTGCTTAATGGGTTTTCTAAAACCTCTAAATTTGAAGCTCTTAATTTTTTTATAAAATGAATGATGGCTGGCTCAAAGTCATCTTGCAATGGTGTTAATGTTAATTCTACTGATATTTTCATTCTTATTTTTTTAGTTCATCAAAAAACGATTCATCATCTTCAAAAGCAGTTCCTATAACAACCAAATCTGCTCCAAAACTATAAGCTTCATTTAATTGTATTTTACTTCTAATACCACCTCCAACAATTAATGGAATTTGTATTTCTTCTTTTACTGCTTTAATTATATTATTAGAAATTGGATTTATAGCTCCACTTCCTGCTTCTAAATATATTAATTTCATACCTAATAATTCGCCTGCTTTTGCAACATCAACTATCTGTTGAATGCTATTTCTAGATATTGGTTGTGTTTGTGTTACTCTTTGTACATCTGTTTCTTTTCCACTTTCAATCAGCACATATCCTGTCGAAATAACTTCTAAAGTTATTTCTTTTAACACTGAAACAGCCTCAACATGTTTCCCAATTAAATACTCGGGATTTCTACCAGAAATCAATGATAAAAACAATAATGCATCTGCTTTATTTGTAATTTGAGTAACATCGCCAGGAAATAAAACTATTGGTAATTCTGTATGTTTTTTAATTTGAGAAACTAAAATATCTGTTGCATCATCATCAACTGTACTACCGCCAACAAAAATATGAGTTGTAATAGATGTATTTATTTTTTCAATAAAACCAGAAACATTTTCAATCGTCATTTTATCAGGGTCGATTAAAACTGCGAGTAACTTTTTATTTGAGGATTTTATGTTGTTATAAATACTATTCATTTAAGATATGGCATAAGCACAAGTAAAATCTTCAAACTCTAAAAAGTGAATATTATAACGATGTTTTTTAGTTTTATAATCAATCCAAGCAACTGTTTTATCATCATTTTCCGAAAAAGGAATTACCAAACAATGTTTTTTAAAACTTAATCCTGGAGTTGCGAACAATTTATAAAGTGATTCTTTAACACACCAAATAGTAGTTAATTTCTTTATATAATCTGAATCATTTTCATTTAAATAATTAAATTCATAATCAATAAACTTATAAGCTATAATGGTTATTTTATCACGTTGTTTTTCAACATCAATTCCCACAATTAAATCACTTACTATAACTGCCGAAAAATTAAACGAATGTGTTATAGAAATTTGTTTACCATCTTTTAAATGCGGTTTTCCATTTTCATCATAAAACAAATCGGCATCGGTATAACCAAATTCAGCCAACAAATGGCGAACACTTAAAAACCCGCGTTGGTGCAATTCACTTTTCATACCTAAAACGCGCTCTAAACTTTCAGGATTCAATATAATTGACTGAATCAAATCACTATAAGATTCTGAAATCTTCCAGATTTTAACAGTAGTTTGTGAATTTGGGCTTATTGTTTTGTATAATGGCATTTATATTTCTCAGACTTATTACGTAACTTTGCGGTCACATTTTTTGATACAAACAAATATACTAATATGAGCACAAAAACTGTTGCCTACGTACCTAATAAAGTAAAAGATATATCGCTTGCAGCTTGGGGAAGAAAAGAAATTGAATTAGCTGAAGCTGAAATGCCTGGATTAATGAGTCTTCGTGCTGAATACGGAAATTCACAACCTTTAAAAGGTGCACGAATTACAGGCTGTTTACACATGACGATTCAAACTGCGGTTTTAATTGAAACATTACAAGCACTTGGCGCAGAAGTTACTTGGAGTTCTTGTAACATTTTCTCAACACAAGACCAAGCTGCTGCTGCAATTGCTGCCGCTGGAACTGCTGTGTATGCTTGGAAAGATATGACAGAAGAAGAATTTGATTGGTGTATTGAGCAAACACTTTTCTTTGGAGAAGACAGAAAACCATTAAATCTAATTTTAGATGATGGCGGCGATTTAACCAACATGGTTTTAGATAAATACCCAGAATTAGCTTCAGGAATTAATGGTTTATCTGAAGAAACAACAACAGGAGTTCACCGTTTATACGAACGTGTAAAAAATGGAACACTACCTATGCCAGCAATAAATGTTAACGATTCGGTTACAAAATCTAAATTCGATAATAAATATGGTTGTCGCGAAAGTGCAGTAGATGCTATTCGTCGTGCAACAGATATCATGTTAGCCGGAAAACGTGTAGTTGTTTGTGGTTATGGCGATGTAGGTAAAGGTACAGCAGCCTCTTTTAGTGGTGCTGGAAGTATAGTAACTGTAACTGAAATTGACCCAATTTGTGCTTTACAAGCTGCAATGGATGGTTTTGAAGTGAAGAAATTAGAAACTGTAGTTGGTAATGCAGATATTGTTATTACAACTACTGGAAATAAAGATATTATTCAAGGCCGTCATTTCGAAGCGATGAAAGACAAGATTATTGTATGTAATATCGGGCATTTTGATAACGAAATAGATATGGCTTGGTTAAACAATAACCATGGTCAAACTAAAGACACTATTAAGCCTCAAGTAGACAAATACACAATTGATGGTAAAGACATTATTATACTTGCCGAAGGTCGTTTAGTAAATCTTGGTTGCGCAACAGGACATCCCAGTTTTGTAATGAGTAACTCGTTTACAAACCAAACCTTAGCTCAAATCGAGCTTTGGACTAATGCTAATGCTTACAAAAACGACGTGTATATGTTACCAAAATCGTTAGACGAAAAAGTAGCAAAACTGCATTTAGCAAAAATTGGTGTAGAGCTTACCGAGCTTCGCGAAGACCAAGCAAGCTACATTGGTGTAACTGTAAATGGACCATATAAGCCAGAGCATTACAGATACTAATTGAAACATCGTTGCGAGGAGTAAGCAGAGTTTATACTGAGCGTAGTCGAAGTGTTGCAATCTTTTCAATAAAAACTAAAAATCCCAAGCAGTAATGTTTGGGATTTCTTTTAACGTCATTGTGAGGAGTTCCGATAATTATCTGATAACGTGACAATCTGCCTAATTGTAATCTTTATCATTTGGGCAATTTTGTTTTGGCAGAAAAAGCCAAACCAAACCACGCTTTCCGTTATATCTTTTTCTCGTACCTCAAAAAAGGATGTCACTACAATCGTTATCGCGAAAAACTACTTTTCGTTTATTTTTTTAAAAGATTCGAATACTTCTCGATTAATTAATGATGGTGTCAATTCAAAAGTTTTTAATATCGATACCTTTTTTTCTAAAAATGGTGATGTTTTCAGAAGCACAATTACGCTCAACACTTCTTCTAATTTCAATAAGCTCAATCTCATTAAAACTTTCTAAATAACTTTTAATTTCAGCATCTAAAGATTCATCTTTCAAAAAAATTTGATTGGTTGTCTTCTTGGAGAATTTCTAATTTCCAATCTAAAAGCTAACATCATATTAAATATTAAAAGCAATATTGCAGATGCAATAAGTTTAAGTTAAGAATTTTTTTAAATTAATTAACAATAAATAAAACTTAAGGAAAAGTTGGCTTATGCTCATAAAAAAACCCTTTCAGTTTCCTGAAAGGGTTTTTAAAATATTTAAAGAAACTGTTTCTTAAGCTTCAAAAGGCTCAATAGAAACGAAAGATTTATTATCTTTTTTCTTTGTGAATTTTACAAGTCCATCTACTCTAGCATGTAAAGTATGATCTTTTCCTTGGTATACATTTTCACCTGGATGGTGAGTATTACCACGTTGTCTTAATATAATGTTTCCAGCAATAGCAGCTTGTCCACCAAAAATCTTAACACCTAAACGTTTTGATTCTGATTCTCTACCATTTTTAGAACTACCTACTCCTTTTTTATGAGCCATTGTCTTAAGGTTTTATATTGTTATATTTAAGTGAGTTTTGCAATTAAGCTTTACCACCATCTAATTCGTCTTGCCATTTTTTAAGCTCATCCCATTTACCGTCAGCAGCTAATTTAGCTTGTGCTGGCCAAGTATCAGTTACGTGGTTTCCACGTATATCAGCGATGATTTCAGAAATTTTTGTTGATTTTGCTTTAGCTAAATCTGCAAAAGTAACTATTCCTGCTTCAACTAAAGTTTTTGCAATTTTTGGACCAATACCTTCAATTTTTTTTAAATCGTCAGCTTTTCCTGTTGCTTTTTTAGCAACTGGTTTTGCTTTAGGCGCAGCAGATTTCGCTTCTACTTTTGGTTCAGCTTTTTTTGTTGCTTTTGCTGGGGCAGCTTTTTTAGCTCCAGAAGCAGCAATACTTTCAATTATAATTTCAGTTAAAGATTGACGGTGACCGTTTTTAACACGGTAACCTTTACGTCTTTTCTTTTTGAAAACTATAACTTTATCACCTTTAAGGTGTTTTAAGACTTTCGCACTTACTTGTGCTCCGCCTATAGCCGGGGCGCCTATAGTTACTTTGTCACCATCTGCAATAAGAAGTACATTATCGAAATTAACTTTCTTTCCTTCTTCTGTTGCTAAACGGTTAACAAAAACTTTTTGGTCTTTTTCAACTTTAAATTGATGCCCTGCTATCTCTACAATTGCGTACATAGCGTAATGTTTTTATTAATTATTTTGTTAAAAAACGAGTGCAAATATAAGGCTATTTAATTAAAATACAAACGTTTTGTTGAATTTGAAAAAATATTTTTTATCAGCAAAAAATCCTTTTATCTGTAACATTGAATAAATAAAATAGACCTATCTTTAATCCATTAATAAAATAAACAAACAATAATGAAAAACTATTTAATGCCTTTAGCTTTTTTAATGCTAGCAAGTTTTACTGTTAATGCACAAAAAGTTGAATTTGAAGAATTTGATTTAGATAACGGATTACACGTTATTTTACATCAAGATAATACAGCTCCTGTTGTAATAACTTCTGTAATGTACGATGTTGGAGGAAAAGACGGAGACCGATCGCGCACAGGTTTTGCTCACTTTTTTGAACACCTTTTATTTGAAGGCACAGAAAACATTGAACGTGGAGAATTTATGAAAATTATTCCTGCAAACGGAGGAACGTTTAATGCTAACACATCACAAGACAGAACGTATTATTACGAAATTTTTCCTTCAAATAAATTAGAATTAGGTCTTTGGTTAGAGTCTGAACGCATGTTACATCCTGTTATTGATCAAGTTGGTGTAGACACACAAAACGAAGTTGTAAAAGAAGAAAAACGACAAAGTTATGACAACAGACCTTATGGAGCTATTCTAGCCGAAATAAGCAAAGAGTTATTTAAAGTTCATCCTTATAAAGACAAAAATATTGGAGAAATGGAGCATTTGGATGCTGCCACTTTAGAAGAGTTTAATGCCTTTTTTGACAAATATTATGTACCAAACAATGCTGTATTAATTATAGCAGGAGATATAGATAAAGTAAAAGCAAAAAAAATAGCTTCAGATTATTTTAGCGAAGTTCCAAGAGGTAAAGATATTGTTAGAAACTTCCCAAAAGAAGAACCTATTACTGAAACTAGAAAAGCAACAGCTTACGATAAAAACATTCAAACCCCAGCAATTATTGCAGCCTACAGAACTCCAGGTTATGGAACACGTGATGCTTATATTTTAGATATGATTTCTTCATATTTAAGTGGTGGAAAAAGCTCTGTACTATATAAGAAATTAGTTGACAGACAGAAACAAGCTCTTTTTGTGCAAGCCGTTAATATTAGCCAAATGGACTATAGTGCGTTTGCCTTATTTGCATTACCACTTGGCGATGTTAGTTTAAATACTTTATTAAGCGAAATTGATGTTGAGGTTGAAAAAATGAAGAACGAACTAATTTCTGAAAGAGATCATCAAAAATTACTAAATCAGTTTGAAAATCAATTTGTAAATGCCAATTCAAGTATTGCAGGTATTGCAGGTTCATTAGCTACATATTACTTATTATATGGTGATGTGAATTTAATTAATAAAGAAATTGAGATTTACAGATCGGTTACTAGAGAAGAAATTCGAGCGGTAGCTAAAAAATATCTGAACACAAACCAAAGAGTAGAAATAGAGTATTTACCTAAAAAAGATGATCAATAACATGAAACTATATAATATAAAAACTAAAGTAGCTGCTTTTACAGTAATGTTTTTAATTACCTTAGGTGTAACAGCGCAAATTGACAGATCTGTTCAACCAAAATCAGGTCCAGAACCAGAAATATCATTAGATGTTCCTAGTGAATTCGAACTTAAAAATGGTTTAAAAGTTTTGGTTGTTGAAAATCATAAACTTCCAAGAGTATCCTACTCATTACGTATAAATAATAAACCTATTGCTACTGGTAATAAAGCCGGTGTTGAAAGCATTTTAGGAAGCATGTTAGGTAACGGAACAACATCTATTGCCAAAGATGATTTTAATGAAGAAATAGACTTTTTAGGCGCAAGATTAAGCTTTAGCTTTAGTGGTGGTAGTGCACGTTCGCTTTCAAAATATTCAAATAGAATAATAGAATTAATGGCTGATGCAGCTATTAACCCACTTTTAAACGAAGAAGAGTTTGATAAAGAGAAAGCTAAAATTATTGAAGGCTTAAAAAACACTAATAAAAGTGTAGATGCTATTGCTAGTAGAGTTGGTAGTGCATTATCATATGGATCAGAGCATCCCTATGGAGAATTTACAACTAAAGAAACTGTAAATAATGCTTCTTTTGAAGATGCTGTGGCTTTATACAAAAAATACTTCAACCCAAATAATGCATATTTAGTTGTAATTGGTGATGTAAATTTTAAAACCATAAAAAAACAAGTAAAAAAACATTTTGGAGTATGGAAAAAATCTAATGGAGAAGAAATAACAATTACCAATGTAAGCGCAAATACAGAATTCACACAAATTAACTTTATTGATATGCCGGATGCTACACAATCTAGCATTTCAATTACAAACAATGTGGATTTCAAAATGAATGACCAAGATTATCATGCTGCACTAATTACAAATAACATCTTAGGCGGTGGTGGTTCAGGATATTTATTTCAAAATCTTCGCGAAAAACACGGGTTTACCTATGGTGCATACTCTAGTCTTAGAGCAAATAGATATGGTGCTTCACGTTTTAATGCAAGTGCAAAAGTAAGAAACGCAGTAACTGATAGTGCCGTTGTAGAAGCACTAAAAGAAATTAAGCGTATTAAAACAGAACCTGTAGATGCACAAACACTTAAAGACGCAAAAGCTAAATATGTTGGAAACTTCATTATGGGATTAGAAAACCCACAAACTATTGCTAATTATGCATTAAACATTAAGCTAAATAATTTACCGGAAGATTTTTATGCAACATACTTACAGAAAATCAACGACATTACTATTGAAGATGTGACTAGAGTTGCAAATAAATATTTTCAAACCGATAACGCTAGAGTTATAGTTGTTGGTAAAGGTAGCGAAGTATTAGAAGGTCTAGAAAAAACAGGGATTCCAATTAAGTATTTTGATGTTTATGCAAAGGCAACTGAAAAACCAAAATATGAAATTCCAATGCCTGCAGACATGGACGCTAACAAGGTGTTAAACGCTTATATTGATGCTATTGGAGGTAAAGAAAACTTAAACAAAGTAAACTCTGTTTTAATTACTGCGGAAGCTGAATTGCAACCAGGAGTTATGATGAATTTAGAACTTAAAAAAACCATTAAAAATCAATTTGCACAAGAAATTAAAGCTATGGGACAATCAGTAATGAAAACAGTTATTGACGGTGAATCGGGTTATATGGTTATGCAAGGACAACGTAAAGACATGTCTGATGACGAAATAAAAGATGCTCAAGCTGAATCATCTCCTTTTCCTGAAGTAAATTATCTTAATGGAGGAGTAACACTTGAGAAAATTGAAAAAGTTGATGGAGAAAAAGCTTATAAAATAAAAGTAAATGATGAGCTTACCTCATATTATAGTGTAGAAACTGGTCTTAAAATAAAAGACATAAAAGTAACCCCAATGGGTGAAAGCGCAATGTTTTATAGTGATTACCAAGAAATTAGCGGTGTTAAATATCCATTTAAATTTTCTCAAACAATGGGTCCACGTAAATTCGATTTCATTGTAAAAGAAATTAAAGTTAACGAAGGTGTAAGTGATGCTGATTTTGATTAATTAAAATCAAACTTATAAATATTTTAAAAACCGAAACATAAAGTTTCGGTTTTTTTATGCTTTCTGCCTATGCGATAAATACACACCAACTAAAATAACTACACTTGCAATCGCTTGAATAAAACTAAACGATTCACCATCTAAAAACCCCCACATTAAGGCGATAATTGGCATTAAATAAGTAACCGAAGAGGCAAATACTGGTGTAGATATATGTACTAATTTATTAAATAACACTTTTGCTATTGCTGTCCCAAAAAAAGAAAGAATAACAATATATAACATAGACATTTTAAAATCTGGATGATTAAATCGTTCCTCAGTAAAAAAATCAGTAAAAAACAAAATTATAAATGCAGGTAACATTATTGGAACAAAATTTCCAACAGCAATTGTTAGTGGTTTAACATGTTGCAGATGCTTTTTAATAATATTTACACTAGCAGCATAACTTAAAGTTGCCAAAACAACATAACCAGCGTACAAATAATTTTGATGTGGATTTAACTCTGCACCTTTCAAAATCAAAATACTAGTTCCAATAAAACCTATTATAACTCCTAATATTTGGCGTTTTGTAGATGCTATTTTAAAAACAGCAAAACCTAACAAAATAGTATTTAAAGGCACTAATGAGTTTATAATTGATGCCACAGCGCTGTCAATCTCAGTTTCTGCTACAGCAAACAAAAATACTGGAAAAAACGTACCAAAAACTCCAGTAAGTACAATCCATTTCCATGCTTTTTTCTCTATAGTCTTTATACTTTTATAACCTGCTATAAATAAAAACAAGCCAGTTATTATAACTCTTAAAGCCCCTAATTGATATGCTGTTAAGCCTAAAAGTGATTTTTTAATTAGTATGAAAGAACTCCCCCAAATTATAGAAAGAACAAAAAGGTAAAACCACTTAGAATTTGTATTATTCATTTAATCTGTTTTAGGAATCACAAAATTCCGATTTTTAACACAATAAACAGTAATATTTAGTAATTTTGTTATGAATTTAATACTTAAAAATAATGAAGACATTTAAAAATATTATAGCTATTACATTAATAACTGTTTTTGCTTTTAGTTGTAAAAACGAAACAAAACCAGAGGTTAAAACTGTAGAAATTGAAACTGCTTCAGAATCTACTAAAAAATTAGACCCAAATGCAACTTACGCTAAAGCCGAATTTACTATTGATGGTATGACGTGTGCTGTAGGATGCGCTGCTACTATTGAAAAGAGAATTGCAAAAATGGAAGGTGTAAAATCTTCTAAAGTAGATTTTGATAGAAAACTAGCAATGATTGAATATGATATAGCTAAAGTAAACCCAACATCTTTAGAAGAAACGGTAACTAAAGTAGCCGATATATATAAAGTTAGCGACATGAAAATCGTTGATGCGTTTTCTAATAAAAAAGAATGTGCTGCCGATTGTACTAAAGCATGTTGTGCAAACAAAACTGTTGCTGAGAAAAAAGCTTGCGCTGCAGACTGTAAAAAGGCTTGTTGTGCAGAGAAAAAAGAAGCTTAATTTTAAAGCTTAAACCATATAAACAAGAAAGCTTCTCAATTATGAGAGGCTTTTTTTATTGCCATTTTATAGTTTCCATAATATGCATAATATCTTTTTGCAAATAATTAGCTGCTGGTAAAATAGAATCGTAATTAGGTTTCGCATGAAAATATAACGAACCAGTTAGAAAATGATTCACACTATCGGTAACATAAAACTGTACAGGGGAAGCCACATTCCCTTTTACTTCAGAAAGTATTCCATATACCTTTCGCTTATTATTTTCGTAAGGATAAACAGGAATTTCATTAGCTCTTTTAGTATGCTCTAAAGTGAATTTTTGAGCATCACGTATAAACAACATTAAATTATCTTCGTTCTGCTCAACAGCTTTATAGGTTAAAAAAATAGTGCCTTTTAATGAAGGGTATTCTATGTTTATACCATAACTTTTTGTTGTTGCAGCAATATTCTTAGAATATACTTTTGTTGCCAATAAATTAGTTTCAAAAGTAAAAGGTACATTAATATTTGATTGAATGTAATTTGCTTTTGGATACGCTAGTCTTAAATGTGCTTTAGGCTTAGGTTTATAATTTTCACTACATGAAACAACACACAAGAAAGTAAAAAAAATAATATATATATAATGCTTCATTATGTTATGGTAAATTTCACAAGTTTAATTCGTTTTTTATTTAAAGCCTCTATAGTGAAAACGTAATTTTTAAAATTTATTTTACTATTTAACTTCGGAAAGCTTTTAGAAATTTCTAATACAAAACCCGCAATGGTTTCAGCTTCACCTTTATTATCTTCAAAAACAGTCTCATCATCAATCTTTACAATTCTATATAAATCCTTTAATGTTGTTTTACCTTCAAATACATAATTATTATCATCTAATTTAGAATACATTAAATCGTCATCATCAAATTCGTCACTTATATCTCCAACAATTTCTTCAATAATATCTTCTAAAGATATCAATCCAGATGTTCCGCCATATTCATCTACCACAACTGCCAAATGCACTTTTTTTTCTTGAAATTCTGCCATTAAATCATCTAACTTCTTGTTCTCTGGCACAAAAAATGGTTCACGAATTAAACTAGCCCAATCAAACTGTTTTCTATCTATATAGGGCAATAAATCTTTGACGTAAAGTATCCCTTTAATTTGATCAATATTATCTTCATATACAGGTATTCTTGAATAGCCACTAGAAATTATTTCAGGCATAATTTTTGTGTATTTGTCTTCAATATTAAGTGCAAAAACATCTATTCTAGGGCGCATAACTTGTTTAGTATCTGTGTTTCCAAAAGAAACAATGCCTTGTAATAATTTTTGTTCTTCTACAGTTGTATCTGCTTCACTTGTTAGTTCTAATGCTTGAGAAAGTTGGTCGACACTTAAATTTGATTTTTGTTTCCCTAACCTTTTATGAATTGCTAACGTAACATTTTGCATTGGCAAACTTATTGGCGTTAAAACTACATCTAAAACCCGTAAAGGATATGCCATAAATGAAGCAAACTTCAACTTGTTTCTACTCGCATAAATTTTAGGTAATATTTCGCCAAATAATAAAATAAGGAAAGTGATAATTACGACTTCTAATGTAAATCTAAGTGCTGAAGAAGTTATGGATTCAAACAAAATACCTCCTAAATATGCAAACAAAATAACGATAGCAATATTTATAAAATTATTAGCTATTAATATGGTTGCTAATATTTTTTTTGGACGATCTAAAAGATTAGAAATAATTTGAATACGCTTAGGGTTTTCTTCTAAACCTTCATCAATATCTGTACTTTTAAGAGAAAAAAGTGCTACTTCTGCGCCAGAAATTAATGCAGAACAAATTAAGAGTAAAAATAACAGAACAAAGCCAGAAACAACCGAAAAATCAATTGCTATGAGTAAGGGTTTTAAACTCGTGGGATCAGGATCCAAATACTTTTGTGTTAGTTAAACAATTAAAATGGAAGATCATCATTATCATCTGCAGTTGGCTCAACTTTTGGTTGACTAGCAATAGGGTTTTGAGCTACAGGTGGTTTATTTGATGCATTAGCTTCACTTTCTTTTTTAGTTGATAAAAACGTGAAATCGATACATTGTATTTCGGTTGAATATCTATCGTTTCCTTTGTCGTCTTGCCATTTCCTGGTTTTCAAACGTCCTTCAATATATACTTTATCACCTTTACTTAAATACTTTTCACAAATTTCAGCTCCTTTATTTCTCACTACAATATTATGCCATTCGGTATTGCTAACACGCTCGTTAGTTTGCTTGTTTGTATACGTTTCGTTTGTTGCTAAAGGGAAACGACCAATGCTACCGCCACCTTCAAAATAATGCATTTTAACTTCATCTCCTAAATGCCCAATCAGCATTACTTTGTTTAATGTACCCGCCATAATATTTGTTGTTTTGAAAAAGCAAAAATACTTAATTGCTTCACATTTTTTTAAAATTAATAAAAAAATATCATTGTTAATACTAATCTATTAAAAATTAAATGATTCAATAAAATTTCCTATTAAAATTGGTACAGGAAAATCGTATACTTTATCAACTAAAATACCGTCAACAAGAAGCTTATCGACACTAACAATCCAAAATTTGGTATATAAATGTTGATGTGATAATTTATGAATAATAGCATCCTTATTATATAAGGACAATTCAAACTCAATTCCTTTTAATGAATTATGTTCTTTTATAAGTGATTTAAAAGCTTTTGAATCAATATTACTTTCTGTTTCCACTAAAGGAAATTGATACAGGTTTTGCCAAATACCTTTACCTTCTCGCTTTGCTAAAATAGTTTTCTTGTCTTTAGAAACAATAACCAAAAAATTAAAATACTTTTTTGTTGCCTTAGCTGCTTTAATTTTTACTGGCAATAACTCAATTTTGTTTTTCTGCAACGCAATGCATCCGTTTTGTAACACACAAATATTACAATTCGGACTTTTAGGTTTACATTGAATCGCTCCAAATTCCATAATGGCTTGATTAAATTCTGCAGGATTCTTTTTATCAATTAACTCCTGTGCTAAAAGTTTAAATTCTTTAGCTCCTTTAGATGAATTGATTGGTGTTTCAATTCCAAAATAACGCGATAATACTCTATACACATTACCATCAACCACAGCAGTAGTTTCGTTAAAACAAATAGATGCAATGGCGCTTGCTGTATAATCGCCTACACCTTTTAACTTCAATAAATCTTTATAATTATTAGGAAAAACACCTTTTAAATTATTAGCGATATATTTTGCTGTAGCATGCAAATTTCTAGCCCTAGAATAATACCCCAAACCTTGCCATAATTTTAACACGCTACTTTCATCTGCTTTTGCAAGTTTAAAAACTGTTGGAAAATTTTCTATGAAAGATATGTAATATGGCAAACCTTGTTTTACCTGTGTTTGCTGCAAAATAATTTCAGATAACCATATAAAATAAGGGTCTGTAGTTTGCCTCCAAGGAAGCATTCTCTTATTATTTGAATACCAATAAGTTAAAGTTTTAGAAAATATCATTATTTAATATATTACAAGCGCAAAAATAAACGTTTATAATCTTAAATTTTAATGAATTAGGTTTGAAATATTGAATATTAAATTCCTATATTTGCATCCCTTTTAGAATTAAATTAATAGTAACATAAAATAAAAATAAAAATGACGAAGGCTGATTTAGTAGCAAAAATCTCAGAAAAATTAGGTATTGAAAAAGGAGATGTTCAAGCAACTGTTGAAACATTTATGGAAGAAGTAAAAACTTCATTAGAAAGTGGTACAAATGTTTATTTAAGAGGTTTCGGAAGCTTCATAGTGAAAACTAGAGCTGAAAAAACTGGAAGAAATATTTCAAAAAACACAACCATAAAAATCCCTGCTCATAATATTCCAGCATTTAAGCCTGCAAAAGTTTTTGTAGAAGGCGTTAAAACAAATGTAGCAGTTAAATAAGAAGCATTAAAATAAATTATTAATTTAAAAAGACACTATTTATGCCAAGTGGTAAAAAACGTAAAAGACATAAGGTTGCAACACATAAGCGTAAAAAACGCAGACGTGCTAACCGTCACAAAAAGAAAAAATAAATCAAAAAAGCAGTTAGATTAACTGCTTTTTTGGTTTTAAAAAACAAAACGTTCTTTGAAATGAGTTCATTCAAATTAATTATGAACTCCACGGATTTAAAAAATCCTGTGAAATACTTAATTAAAATTTAATTAAGTATTATCTAGCAATTATAAATATTATAATACGTTAGATAAAAAATAATGTATAATCCATCTGTACTTAATTGTATGGATAAAAATTAACTAAATGGATAAAGAATTGATCATTAGATCTAGTTCCGAAGATGTTGATTTTGCCTTATTAAAAGATGGAAGACTTATTGAATTACAGAAAGATGAAGGTGGTAACAACTTTTCAGTTGGCGATGTGTTTATCGCCAAAATACGAAAAGCTGTTCCTGGTTTAAATGCTGCATTTGTAAATGTAGGTTATGAAAAAGATGCTTTTTTGCATTATCATGATTTAGGACCAAAACTTCCTTCACTTTTAAAATTCACAAAACGTGTAAGCACAGGTAAATTAAGAGATTTTTCTCTGAAAAATTTCCCATTTGAAAAAGATATTGATAAAGACGGCAAAATTGCCGATGTCTTAAAATCAAATCAATCGCTATTAGTACAAATAGCTAAAGAACCCATATCAACTAAAGGACCCAGAATAAGTTCTGAGCTTTCTATAGCTGGTAGATATATTGTTTTAGTTCCTTTTTCTAATCGAATTTCTATTTCTCAAAAAATAGAATCAAGAGATGAAAAAGACAGATTAAAACGATTGGTAAAAAGTATTACACCACAAGGTTTTGGAATTATTGTACGCACAGTAGCAGAAGGCAAAAAAGTAGCAGAACTAGATAAAGATTTACAAAATTTGCTTAGTCGTTGGACGGCAATGTGTAAAAAGCTACATAGAGCACATCATCCCAGTAAAGTACTAGGAGAATTAAATAAAGCCTCGTCAATTTTGCGAGACATATTTAACGATTCTTTTACAAGTATACATGTTGATGATGAAGAGCTTTATTATCAAATTAAAGATTATTTGCAAGAAATTGCACCAAAAAAAGAATCAATAGTAAAATTGTATCAGTCTAAAGTTCCAATTTTTGAAAAATTTGGAATTGAAAGACAAATTAAAACCTCTTTCGGGAAAACCGTTTCCATGGCAAAAGGTGCCTATTTAGTAATAGAGCATACAGAAGCCTTACATGTAATAGATGTAAACAGTGGAAACCGATCTAACAAAGCAAATAACCAAGAGGATACAGCATTAGAAGTAAATTTAATAGCAGCTACCGAAATGGCTCGTCAATTACGATTACGTGATATGGGCGGTATTATTGTGGTAGATTTTATTGATTTAACTAATGCCGAAAACAGGCAAAAGCTTTTTAATCATCTTCGTGATGAAATGAAAGATGATAGAGCAAAACATAAAGTATTGCCACCAAGTAAATTTGGCTTGATACAAATAACAAGACAACGTGTTCGCCCAGAATTAAACATTAAAACCCGCGAGGAAAACCCCAACGGAATTAATTGCGCTGAGGTTGAAGCTCCAATAGGATTGGTGCAAAAAATAAATCACGACCTTGAAGTACTATTAAAAAAAGACTATAAAAAGTTGACTTTAAACACACATCCTTTTATAGCGGCCTTCTTAACAAAAGGCATTCCATCTATACGTTCAAAATGGTTTTTTGAACACAAAAAATGGGTTAAAATTTTACCAAGAGATGCTTACACATATCTAGAATATCATTTTTTCGATAAAAATGGTAATCAAATTAAATAACTAAAAAGCCTTACTATTTGTTTAGTAAGGCTTTTTGTTTTATATGTCATTGCGAAACCTTTATAGGTTGTAGCAATCTCATTTTAATAACAACTATTTTTAATTCTAAGTTGGGCGCTACCCAAACGGGTCGGGCTTTTCGTTATATCTTTTTAAAACGTCATTGCAAGGATGAGTGACATGGTAATCTGCCAATTTTTAGTTCCAAATAAAATTTACACCACTTTATTTTTTAAAAAGGATGCCACTGCACTCAATGTGACAGAAAATTACTCGAAGTGACGCTTAATTATCGTTTAACAAACGTGAAAGTTCATCTAGTTTTGGTGTTAAAATAACCTCGATACGTCTGTTTTTAGCTTTTCCTTCGGCAGTATTATTACTTGCAATTGGCGCAAATTCGCCACGACCTGCAGCAGTTAAATTTTCAGGGCTTATAGCCGCATTCTCCCGTAAAATATTCACAATTGCTGTGGCACGTTTTGTTGACAAATCCCAGTTACCACTTAACTGCGAATTGCCTTGATACGGCACATCATCAGTATGTCCTTCAATTAAAACCGCAATATCTGGATTAACACCTAACACGCTTCCTAATTGCTGCACCGCTTTTCTTCCATCGGTACCAACAGCCCAACTTCCTGAGCCGAAAAGCAACTTGTTTTCCATAGAAACGTATACTTTTCCATCGCGTTGTTCTACTGTTAAGCCTTTGCCTTCAAAATCGGTTAAGGCTCTTGAAATGGCATTTTTTAACTGCGTCATGGCAGCATCTTTTGCAGCAATAACATTTTCTAATTCGGCAACACGGTTTGAGCGGTCTTCTAATTCTTTTTTAAGTTTTGCTAAACGTGCATTTTCGGCAGCTAAGGCTTGTCCTTTTGCTTCCAATTGCGCTAGTAACTCTCTGTTTTTCTTAGAGTTTTCGGCTATTGAAGCTGAGCTATTTTTTTCTAATGCATCATAAGATGCTTGTAAATTATCATACTTTGTTTTTGTTGCGTTGTAATCGGCTTGCAATTTATCACGCAATGCAATTGCTTCATCATAAGCCATTTGAATTTGTTTTAATTCATTTTCGGCAGCATTTTTAGCACTTAAAAGTGTTTCATTTTCGCTTGAAAGCTTTCTGTTTTCTTGTTTTAAAGTAGTGTATTTACTTTCTAAATCTTTATATACTTTTGGAGATACACAAGATGCTAAAAACACTAAAATTAATACGGTTAACGACAATTTTTTAATCATGATTCTGGGTTATGTTATTATTATTTATTTACTAATTATCTATTTCTACTAAAATTGGACAATGGTCACTATGAACAGCATCAGAGAGTATAACGGCTCTTTTTAGTTTTTCTTGTAACGTATTTGCAACCATGGCATAATCTAATCGCCAACCTTTATTGTTTGCTCTAGAATTTGCTCGATAACTCCACCAACTATATTCTTGAGATTCTTTGTTTAAATATCTGAAAGAATCTATGAATCCGCTATCTATAAAAGCTCCTAACCATTCGCGTTCTTCGGGTAAAAACCCCGAAACACCTTTCATTTTTGGGTTATGAATATCTATTGCTTCATGACAAATATTATAATCGCCACAAACTACTAAATTTGGTTTTTCAGTTCTTAAATCGTTTAAATAATTATGAATTCTATCCATATAATCAAACTTGTGTTCCAAACGCGCAGCATTAGTTCCCGATGGCAAATACATACTCATTACCGAAACCCCATCAAAATCGACACGAATATTTCGCCCTTCAAAATCCATAGACTCTATTCCTGTACCATATTCTATATGATTTGGTTCCGTTTTACTTAAAATTGCAACACCACTATATCCCTTTTTTTGAGCAGAAAACCAATAATTATACTTATAACCAACTTCAATAAAAAGATCTAAATCTAACTGTTCTTTTAAAGCCTTAATTTCTTGCAAGCAAATAACATCTGGATTTGCGGCTTTTAACCAATCAATAAAACCTTTCTTTACTGCTGCACGAATTCCGTTTACGTTATAGGATATGATTTTCATAGTTTATAAAGTGAGTTGTTTTAGCTAAAATAAATAATACTGTACTTTTACACTATTATTTTATGGTGGTTTTAACTATAAAATATTTTTCGTTTTTAATAGTTTAAGTAACTGATGAAATTTACACTTAGTTTTATATGTTTTTTGATGGCTTTTTCTGCTTTTTCGCAAGAAGAAGCTTCAAATTATAGAACTAAAAAAGTTGCCGTAAAAAATACTATACAAATTGATAGTGTTAGTATTAATTCTGGTTCGTTTTCGCTTACGCGGAAAGATAATTCGGTTATCGATTCTACTTTCTATACAGTTGATTTTTCTAAAGCGCTTTTAACGTTTAAAAAACCTGTTGAAACCGATTCTGTAATCATTAATTATTTACGATTTCCAGATTTTTTAACTAAAACATACAAACAGTTAGACGACAGTATTATTGTTAAAAATACCAGTAATATTCAAAAATTATATAAGCTTTCTCAACCTAGCGATTCTAAAAATTTCATTCCTTTTGATGGTTTAACAACTTCGGGAAGTATTTCGCGTGGTGTTACCATTGGCAATAACCAAAACTCGGTTTTAAATAGTGAATTAGACCTACAAATTACAGGAAAATTAAACGATAAAGTATCGCTTAGAGCTTCTATACAAGATGCCAATATTCCATTACAAGAAAGTGGATATTCACAACGTTTAGATGAATTCGACCAAGTATTTATCGAACTTTATAGCGACCATTGGAGCATTCGTGCTGGTGATATAGATTTACAAAATAACAACTCATATTTCGCAAGTTTTTCAAAACGTGTACAAGGCTTATCTATTAATGCAACATTAGGCAATGATGATACACAAACACAGTTATTTGCTGCTGGTGCCATAGTACGTGGACAATTTACAACCAGCCAATTTACAGCTCAAGAAGGTAATCAAGGTCCTTATAAATTACAAGGCCGTAATGGTGAATTGTTTGTGCTTATAGTTTCTGGAAGCGAAACCGTTTATGTAAATGGTATTCCTGTAAAACGTGGCGAAAATGAGGATTATATTATAGATTATAATGCAGGTGAAATTATTTTCAACTCAACATATTCTATAACTTCGGAAATGCGAATTACTGTCGATTACCAATTTAGTGAACGAAATTACTCTAGAATTGTGGCTTTTGGTGGTGGAAATTATGCAAGTAAAAAATTGAATATTGGTATTTCTGTGTATTCTGAAAACGATGCTAAAAATCAACCTTTACAACAAAATTTATCCGAAAATCAAGTTCAAATATTAGCAAATTCTGGCGACGATAAAACTCTAATGGTTGCGCCATCTGAAGTATTAGAAGCTTTAAACGAAAACAGAATTTTATATAAAAAAGAAATTATTAGTGGCACTGAAGCTTTTGTGTTTTCTAATAATGAAAATGATGAATTATACCGAGTAACTTTCTCGCAAGTTGGCGCAAATCAAGGAAATTATATTTTAAGTAGCATTAATGCCATTAATAAAATTTACGAATATGTTGAACCAATTGGCGGTATTCCTCAAGGAAATTACGCACCTATTATTCAACTTATTGCACCAACAAAGCTTCAAATTGCTATGCTAAACGGGAGTTATAAACCTTCAGAAAAAATAATAATTAATTTTGAAGCTGCTGGAAGTAAAAACGATTTAAACTTATTTTCGAATTTAAATGATGAAAACAATGATGGTTATGCCACCAAACTAAATATTGAGCAAACATTAATAAAAAAAGATAGCCTTTGGAATTTAAATGCTTTTGTTGATGCAGATTACATCAATAAAGATTTTAAAACTATCGAAAATATTTACAACCCAGAGTTTAATAGAGATTGGAATTTAGATGAACAAACAACGAATCAAATCACAAATAATTTAGGAAATCAAACATTGTTAAATTTTGGATTTAAAGCGTTTCATAATAAAAAAGGAAGCATCAATTATCAATATGAATATTTAGATTATTCAAATGGTTTTAATGGTAACAGGCATGTTACAAATATTAATTTGCTTCTTAATAAATTCAATATTAGTTCTTATTCTAGTTTTTTAAATGCCGAGTCAAATATAAATACCTCAACGTTTTTAAGGTCATACAATAGTATTACTTATGGCATGCAAAAAAGCTGGTTGGGTACTAAATTAGCTATTGAAGATAATGAACAGAAAAATATTCAAACCTCAGTATTAACACCTTTAAGTCAAAAATTCAAATCATACGAATTCTTTGTAGGCGTTGGTGATAGCACTAAAATTTTCGCTAAATTTGGTTATAAAAATAGGGTAAACGATAGTATTAGAAACAATCAATTACAAAAAGTGAACACGTCTAACACGTTTTATTTAGATTCTAAACTTGTACAAAACAAAAATACTAATCTATCACTTTATGCAAATTACAGAACACTTAAAAGTGAAGATAAAACCATTGATGACGAACAGTCTATAAACTCTAGATTACAATTCAATCAAAAATTATTTAAGCAACTTATACAATGGAATACTGTTTTTGAAACCAATTCGGGTACTTTACCTCAACAAGATTTCACATATATTGAAGTTGAACCTGGACAAGGAACTTATACTTGGATTGATTATAACGAAAACGGAATTCAGGAGTTAGAGGAATTTGAATTGGCACAATTTCAAGACGAAGGCAAATATATTCGTGTGTTATTACCAAATAGGATTTATATAAAAACACATCAAAATAGGCTAAGTCAAACACTTACAATTAACCCATCACAATGGTCTGTAAGCGAAAATAAATCAAAAAAAATATGGTCGCATTTATACAGTCAAACCAGTTATTTAATAGATAGAAAAATAAAACGCGACGGTAATAGTTTTAATTTAAATCCTTTTGAAAATGATGAAAACAATCAATTAGGGTTACAGTTGAATTTTAGAAACGTGTTGTTTTTAAATCGTGGAAAGCAGCATTACACAACTTCTTACACGTACTTATCAAACAAATCTAGAAACATTTTATCTATTGGTTTTATTGAAAATAGTTTAAAAAGTCATCAACTTAATTTTAATCATAAATTTGAAGAAAGCTGGTTAATTACACTGCAATCTTCTTTTGATACTAACGAAAGTATTAGTGAGAATTTCGCAAGTAAAAATTATAATTTTGATGAAACACGATTAAACCCGAAACTATCATATTTGTTTAACGACTCCCGTTTTGATGTGTTTTATCAACACGCAAGTAAAGATAATACCATTGGTAATTTAGAATCTTTAAAACAACAAAAATATGGTGTTTCATTTTCCCTTTCAAATAAAGGAAAGAATGCTATTAATGGTGAGTTCAATTATATTTCGAATACTTTTAATGGCAATGCAAACACGCCTGTTTCGTATCAAATGTTAGAAGGTTTACAACCTGGGAAAAACTTTACTTGGAGTCTACTAGCACAAAAAAAGTTAACTGATTTTTTAGATTTAAACCTTACTTATTTTGGACGTAAAACTGAAACTAGTAAAACCATTCATACAGGAACTGTACAATTGAAAGCTTATTTTTAAAACATAAAAAATCCCAAACTATAAGCTTGGGATTTTTATCTATTATAAGATACTGAAACAAGTTCAGCATGACAAAACTATTTTAAATACTTGCTTTCATTAACTCTCTATTCATACGAGCAATGTTATCTAAAGAAATTCCTTTAGGGCATTCAATCTCGCAAGCTCCAGTATTTGTACAATTTCCAAAACCTTCTAAATCCATTTGATTCACCATGTTTTGAACACGGTCAGCCGCTTCAACTTGACCTTGTGGCAATAATGCATATTGACTCACTTTTGCGCCAACAAATAACATTGCCGACGAGTTTTTACACGTCGCAACACAAGCACCACAACCAATACATGCTGCTGCATCCATTGCTTCATCTGCTGCATGTTTTGAAATGGGAATAGCATTAGCGTCTTGAGTATTTCCAGACGTATTTACTGAAATAAATCCACCTGCTTGTTGAATACGCTCAAAAGACATTCTATCTACAACTAAATCTTTTATTACTGGAAATGCTGCTGCTCGCCATGGCTCAATTGTAATGGTATCGCCATCATTAAACATACGCATATGTAATTGACACGTTGTAATACCTCTATCTGGACCATGTGCTTCACCATTAATATATAATGAACACATGCCGCAAATACCTTCACGACAATCATGATCGAAAGCTACAGGTATATCTCCTGAATTCACTAACTGCTCATTCAAAACATCCATCATTTCTAAAAAAGACATATGTTCTGAAATATCAGTGACTTTGTAATCGACCATTTTACCTTTGTCTTCTGGTCCTTTTTGTCTCCAAATTTTAAGTGTAAGATTCATCATAATCTCTTATTTGTATGAACGAGTTTTTAACTCAATATCTTTAAACGTTAATTCTTCTTTATGTAAAATAGCATCAGCTGGTTCTCCTTTATATTCCCAAGCAGATACATAAGCATAATCTTTATCGTTACGTTTAGCTTCTCCTTTTTGTTCCCCATCTAATTCAATAGATTCTTCTCTAAAGTGTCCGCCACAAGATTCATTTCTATCTAATGCATCTTTTGCAAAAAGCTCTCCTAATTCTAAGAAATCTGCTACTCTTCCTGCTTTTTCTAACTCAAGATTCATTTCGTCTTTACTTCCTGGTACTTTTACATCTTTCCAGAATTCTTCACGAATAGCTTTAATTTCAGACATTGCTTCTTTTAAATGCTTTTCGTTACGAGCCATTCCAACTTTGTCCCACATTACTTTTCCTAAACGTTTATGGAAGTGATCAACAGATTTTGTTCCTTTATTATTCATAAAGAAATCAATTTTATCTTTCACTTCTTTTTCGACAGCATCAAATTCTGGTGTATCTGTTGGTATTTTTCCTGTTCTAATATCATCAGATAAATAATCTCCAATAGTATAAGGCAGTACAAAATAACCATCTGCTAAACCTTGCATTAAAGCAGATGCTCCAAGTCTGTTTGCTCCATGATCAGAAAAATTAGCTTCTCCAATACAATACAAACCATCAACCGTAGTCATTAGATTATAATCTACCCAAACGCCTCCCATTGTATAGTGTGTTGCAGGATAAATCATCATTGGAGTTTCATATGGGTTTTCAGCGATGATTTTTTCATACATCTGAAATAAGTTTCCATATTTTTCTTCAATAATTTCTTGACCTAATTTTATAATTTCTTCATTTGAAGGATTTTTAATTCCATGAATTTTAGCCTGCTCTTTTCCGTAACGTTGAAAAGCAAAAGCAAAATCTAAATACACAGCTTCTCCAGTTTCATTCACGCCAAACCCAGCATCACAACGTTCTTTTGCTGCTCTTGAAGCAACATCACGAGGCACTAAATTTCCAAAAGCTGGATAACGACGTTCTAAATAATAATCTCTATGTTCTTCAGCAATTTCTGTTGGTCTTAATTTTCCTTGTTGAATTGCTTTTGCATCTTCAATACGAGCAGGAACCCAAATACGTCCATCGTTACGTAAAGATTCAGACATCAATGTTAATTTAGACTGATAATCTCCACTTCGTGGAATACATGTTGGGTGAATTTGTGTATAACAAGGGTTTGCGAAATATGCTCCTTTTTTATGAATTTTCCACGCAGCAGTTGCATTACTTCCCATAGCATTAGTTGATAAGAAATACACATTTCCGTAGCCACCAGATGCTATAACAACAGCATGTGCTGAATGTCTTTCTATTTCTCCTGTAATTAAATTACGAGTAATAATTCCTCTTGCTTTTCCATCAACTAAAACAACATCTAGCATTTCGTGACGGTTAAACATTTCAATTTTACCACGAGCAATTTGTCTGTTCATTGCAGAATATGCTCCTAATAGTAATTGTTGCCCCGTTTGTCCTTTAGCATAAAATGTTCTAGAAACCAAAACACCTCCAAACGAACGGTTGTCTAACAATCCTCCATAATCACGTGCAAAAGGCACACCTTGTGCAACGCATTGGTCGATAATATTTGCTGACACCTCAGCTAAACGATATACGTTTGCTTCACGAGAACGATAATCGCCTCCTTTTACAGTATCATAAAACAATCTATATGTAGAATCGCCATCTCCCATATAATTTTTTGCTGCATTAATTCCACCTTGTGCAGCAATTGAGTGTGCACGACGTGGTGAATCTTGGTATGCAAAAGCTTTTACGTTGTAACCTAATTCGGCCAATGTTGCAGCAGCAGAACCTCCTGCCAAACCTGTACCAACAACAATAATATCAATATTACGTTTGTTTGCAGGATTTACTAAATCGATATGATCTTTATAATCTATCCATTTATCTTTAATGGAACCTTTTGGTACTTTTGAATCTAAAGCCATTTTCTTATTAAATTAATGGTTGAAATGATGATATAATGCAATAATTATAAACCCTAACGGAATTATAATTGAATATGCTTTACCAAAATTTTGAAGTAATTTTTTTCTTCCAGCTGTTGCTCCCATCGATTGAAACGCAGATGTGAAACCATGTGCTAAGTGCAATCCTAAAAGCACAAATGCAACAACATAAGCTGCTACTCGCCAAATTGGAACAAATTTATGTTGAAGCTCGCCAAAATAACGTGTTGGGTCTTCTGGTAAAACCTCAATATATTTATGATTGATTTCTGGTAACCAAAAATCAATAAAATGTAAAACAATAAAAGCTAAAATTGCCAAACCACTATAAATCATATTTCTACTCATCCAAGTAGAATTTGCAGCTCCATTGTTTTTAGCATAACTTACACCTATTGCTTTTCTATTTCTTAATTCTAGAATAAAGCCCATTACAAAATGAAACACCACACCAAATATTAAAACGGGTTGCATTGCAAATTGAATTAATGGATTTGTTCCCATGAAATGAGACGCTGTATTAAATGCATCTTCACTAAAAAGTGAAACTAGATTAACTGATAAATGCATTATTAAGAAAAACATGAGGAAAAATGCCGAAAGTGCCATGGCTACTTTTCTTCCAATCGAAGATTTAAAAAATCCGCTCATTATTTTGTGTAGTTAGTTAATACTATAACAAAAATAGTCTATAGCGAGTTTTTGGGCAAACTTTAAAAGTCTTTTATCTAGTATTTAGAATGTGTATAATTAAAAATTGAATCTTGGATTTACAATGGTGTTATAAACGGATCCAAATGAATAACTAAAACCAATGCTAACCCAATAATTATATCCAGACTGCAATTGTTGCTGTTGAAGCAGTAACTCTTCTAAAGACACATCTCCAGCAGGAAGATTAATTTGATTTCTAGTGATGCTATAATTGCTGCTTATATTAAAATTAAAACCTTTAAAAATACGGATATTGAGACCTAAATAAAACCCTATTGAACTGAGAGATGTATCGTGTAAATATTGATTATAAGATGCTTCCCCATTTATATTCCCCCATTCTTGACTAATACTTCCTCCTAATAAAATAGAATGTTCAAATAAGAGTTCTTTGTCTTCTCCAAAGACAGAACGTTCTATATAATTATTATAAACTAATCCGTTTCGGTAAGATAGAATAAGTTGTTTTTTTGCAGACTCTTCGTATTTAAAGAAGTTATATTCTATAGCAGGTTTAATCCTCCAATACAAATCATAATTGCTATAAGTTGAAGTTCTTATATTTCCAAAAAAGCCATAAGACCAATGATTATTTATACTTAAAATATCACTTATGCTAATGGATTTACCGTTATTAATTGAAATGATTTCATCTTCATCGTAAGTAAACGTTGATTTGTTTTCATTAAACCCTACCCTAAATGAGAATTTATTTTTTTCAGTTACTCTTTTGGCAGAAACATTGAAATTTAAATTGCTAGACTTACTGGTTTCTTCTCCATTAAAATAACCATTAGTTCCTAGTCTAAATACCCAGTAATTCCATGGATCTTTCTCTGCAACGTTAGTTTCATTTTCTATATTTGGAACATTAACAGTAATATTTATTAAGCTTCTATTAGCTATCCAGAACCTAACAAGACCTAATTTTATGTATTTTAAAATTTCATTTCTTACATCATCACTGGTCATATTGGTGTTGGTAGAAAACTTCAGTTTATAATTAATACTTTCAAACGTGTTTTTACCTATAAAATCAATTTCATATAAACGCCCACCACTTCCATTTGTTTGTATAACAAAAAACAAGTGAACATCACCTAAATCCTGATCTCTTACAAATTGAACATTACCTAAGTTTTGTTTAATGTAAGTATTATCACAAACGTTACAGTCGAGAAATACTTTGAGTTCACTATTTAAATTTTCTTGAGAAACAACAATAGAGGACATGAACAATATGATAAGTAATAAAGTGGATTTTAACATGATTCGAGGTAGTGAATTTGCAAATAATAAATTTAGTTATTATACTGTTTCAGTATAGTTTCTTTTTAATGTCAAAACTAAATCGACTCTAGATAAGAAGTGTCAAAAAAATGCAAAAGAAGTGTCAATCATTGTTAAAAATCATGAAATAACATTTTAAATATAATGATTACAAGCATAATACAAGTAATTAAAATTGGTTTTGGCGCATTCCTCTGTTTTAACATTTTTTATGATAACTTCAAAAAAATGCAAAAGAAGTATATTATTTCACCTCAAAAGTAGTCTTATTAGCTTCTATTTGAATTGTATATACCCCTTTTGGTAAATAATATTTCTTGTTTTTAGCTTCTTTAATTGTGATATCTGTGCTTTCTTTTAGCAATGCTTTTCTTCCTTTTTTAGTAAGCGTTACATCATAATCTATATAATTAAAACCTTTGTCTGCTTTCACAATTATTACATTTAATTCTGAATTATCTTCAGATAGAATTTGTATCGTTTTTTCTCCTGAAGTGCTTGCATAAAATGACACACCAACTGACGGTTCATAAACATCAGACCAGGAGGTTCCAAAAGCACTTCCCCAACGTGAAGAATATCTAATATCTTCACTCTTAAAAAACACAATGGATTGTTCCATTTTTGAAGCTGTCATTTTTTGAAAAGATGCAATATTAGTTTTGTAAATGCTTCTTCCGTGTGTTCCTAAAAGCAAATCGTTAGCTTCAGTTTGTATCACAATATCGTGAACTGCAACGCTAGGCAAATTTTTCCTAAACACATCCCAAGTATTACCTTTATTAAACGAAACATAAGCTGCATTATCTGTTCCTAAATACAAAATATCTTCGTTTTTAGGATCTTCTTTAATCACATTTACTGGAGAAGATGAAATATTAGAACTGATATTTTTCCATGTCTGACCATAATTTTCTGAAACATAAACATACACATTAAAATCGTCTGAACGATATCCATTTAACGTTACATAAACTCGTTCTTTTTTATGTTTCGACGCAATAACTCGAGTTACCCAAAGGTCTTTTGGGAAAGAACTCGAAATATTTTCCCAGCTTCCACCAGAATTCTTTGAAATATAAACCAAACCATCATCACTTCCTGTGTAAATTAATCCAAATTGAAATGGCGACTCACTAATCGTTGTCAATGTTCCATAAGCAACATTTCCAACTTCCCCTCCTTGAGTTAAGTCATCACTTATTGCTTTCCAATCATCACCTTGATTCATTGAGCGCATCAATTTATTTCCTCCTAAATACAGAATATCTTGATTGTGTTTTGACAAATGAATAGGTGTTTGCCAATTAAAACGGTATGGATTTTCACCCAACTCGTGTTTTGGTTGTATATATGTGTTTTTATCATTTTCTCTATCAATTCTAAAATAATTCCCGAACTGATAACCTGTATAAACAATATCCGAATTTCGATTATCAATTTCAATTTGCATTCCGTCTCCTCCCATCAATTTTTCCCAAGGATAATGCCCAGATTGATGCCATCTTTTATTTTCAGAAGCGTTATTTGCTCCAACCCAAACACCATTATCTTGTAAGCCTCCATATACATTGTATGGCTTTTCATTATCTACATTTATGGCATAAAACTGACCAACTGAAGGTGAATTATTTTTTATCCAATTTTCACCATCATCATAAGAAATATTAATTCCGCCATCGTTTCCATTTATTAAATGATTTGGGTTTTTAGGATTAATCCAAAGTTCATGATGATCTGCATGCACATTTTCTGCACTTATAGATGTAAATGATTTTCCGCCATCTTTAGATTTAATAATTGGAACACCATAAACATATATCTTGTTTTCATTATTTGGGGACACATGAATACGCCCAAAATAGTAACCATAACTGTAGTATAAACCATCTAAATAATCGTCGTGTGTTCTATTCCAAGTTATGCCTCCATCAATACTTTTGTAAATTTCTGCGCCAATTACTGGAGTATCAAATAACATTGTATTTGCATTCTCTAAATATTTTGCCACATCTATTGGCTTGATAACTTCATCTTTTATCATTTTTTTGATATGCTTTGCAGTATACTTTTTTTGAAATCCATTAGACTTCAAAAACGTATTCAAGTTTTTATCTTCTAATTTTAAAAAGACTTCAGAAGTCATTGATTTAAAATCATCTTTTTCTAAACCTTTATCGTCATCTTTATCATCATCTTTTGGTCTTCTAAATTGACTATCATGAATTGCGTATATTATGTCATTATTAAATATTGCTAAACCAATTCTACCAACACCACTTCCTATTGGGAAACCACTTTTTTCGGTCGATACCTTATGCCATGTTTCACCAGCATCAATACTTTTATATATTGCTGAATTATTTCCGTTTCCAGTAAAATTCCATGCTTTTCTGTCTTTTGTCCAAGAAGAGGCAAACATCACATTAAAATTATTTGAAGCATATTGTAAATCGATAATTCCACTAACATCATCAACAAATAAAGTTTGCTTCCACGTGTTTCCTCCATCAGTTGTTTTATAAATACCTCGATTTTTATTTGGTGAATATAAATGCCCTGTTACACCAACAACAACTTCATTTGAATTATTTGGATTAATAACAATACGCCCAATATGATGCGAATCTGGAAGCCCAACGTTTTGCCATGTTTTTCCATTATCATTCGATTTTAAAATTCCAATTCCTGCATAACTAGAACGCGACGAATTATTTTCTCCTGTTCCTACCCAAATGGTTTTGGTTTTCCAATCTACAGCAATATCACCAACATTTTGTGTATTAGAAGTATCGAGAATTGGATTAAATGTTGTCCCATTATTTACAGTATGCCAAACACCTCCTGAAGCATATGCAACATAAAATTCGGTTGGATTGTCAGGATTAACTTCTAAATCTGTAACACGACCACTCATTACTGAAGGACCAATATTTTCGAATGGCACATTTTTTACTAAAGATTGCTGCTGACTATAACTTGCATATGAAAAAAGAATAAAGCAAATAATGTAAAATTTCTGGAGTTTCATAATAGTTGAATTTAATTATACTGAAAAGTAATAATTATCTTCTTGAGAACAAAATTTATGTTAAAAATGAATTTAGATTGATTTATTATTAACTAATAAAACTAAATAAAAATGGAAGAGTATTTACCTTTAATCATTCAACTTGTTAGCGAAGCTGTAAGCGGAAACATTGCTGTTCACTTTCAAAAAACTCATCATTAGGTACATTATAGAATTTTGTAGCTGGAATTCTAAGTAGTAATCTTGGATAATCTTTACTTGGCATGATTAGTTCTTGAAAGAGGAGAAGATACAGCCGCATCAACCAGTTTAAACTTCTTGGTAGTATTGCTGGCGGCGGTGTAGTAATGACAATTATTGGCTTAGTTAAAAAAAGCCATGAATAAATAAAGTTTTT
>CAZLXG010000001.1:41346-53941 GCA_964563585.1 uncultured Flavobacteriaceae bacterium
TGAATATTCACAAAATAAACTCCGCTCAAAGCACCTTCAACACTAATAGTTTTTATTGATGAAGTGTTTGAGATATCATGTTGAGAAATTAGTCGTCCACTTATATCATAAATTTCTACTTTCTGTAAATTAACAAAAGATAGGTTCTTAATATAGAATTTACTTTTTGCAGGATTAGGATATAAACTTATAGCATTATTAAGTTCTTCTTCACCTAACCCCAAATTACAAACACCAGCATAATCTATCATTAATTCTTTTCCACAAACTGGTGCACTTGTACTTCTAGCATGCACACTTGATGCTCCAGCAATATTATTTGCTGTTAACACTCGTTGATACTCACTATTTGACAATGCATAATGCATTACATCATTACCATTATCCATTTGAGGAGTTTTATCAATAATATGACCTAATTGATTTCCGTGACCTAATTCATGAAGTGTTACGCTTTCAAAATCATATTGTGTTAAAGCTGGTAATCCAGTTCCAAAATACCAATTAGTACCATCATCAAAAACAATATCTAATTCTGAAACATACCAATTAACTGGTGATGATCCACAACTAGAATACCACGAATAACATGTTCCTAAAACACCTGCTCCTAATTCAGATCCATTATCAAACCTTATAACATTTGTTCCATCTGTAGAAGCACCTACAACGTCAACAGAAGTTCCTGATCCTGCCATAAGCCAATTTACATCAACTGTACAACGCCAAATTTCAAAAGCTCTTTCAAAGGAAGCTTTTGCTCCTGGATGCTCAGTATCATTAAAAAAATCGGTTTGCATTCTCCATGTATAACCATTATTTAAAAAGTCTCCAATGTGTTGTACTTGGTATGCTAATTCTCCATCACCGTAATCTCCTTCAACATTACTTTCTGCATAAGTTATTGTTAAATCTGTTAAAGACGCAATAAATGAACCATCATTATGTGACACTCTAAAATCTCCTGTCCCAGCACTTGATGGAATTTCAACAGTAATTTGTGTATCAGACCAACTTAATATTTGAGTGTCTAATGCATTTATATAAATTGGAAGCCCAAATTGAGTTTCACCTCCAGAATTAGCATCTCTAAACCCCACTATCCCTTGTGTGGTACCAAACCCTGTTCCATCAATTGTAAGAACCGTTTTAGTTCCTGCGGAAGCTACAGAAGGGCTAAAGCTAGTAACAACAGGTGCAAGTAATCCTTTAGCTTGATTTGAAGCATTACCAATAACTTGGGTGTTAAATTTTGCTACTTCTATATATTTAGAATTTGTATACTTCATAATTTCATTATAAAATGACGATGTAATTCCTTTTTTAGCACTAAAAGGATTTCTAACTACATTGTAATACAAATCATATTTATAAAAACCCTGTGTTGTACTATATGATATGTATTTTTTAATCGATGTTTTATTACTTTCACTAATAGTAATATCATTATCATACAAAGTAAAAACACCTATATCTCCTTTTTGAAGTTTCAAACTATGTGAAGCCATTAAAGCTCTTAAACCAACTGCTCCACCAACAGTTATTACCTCAATATTTTTATCAGCTTTCCCCTTAAATACTTTATAAACCTCAATGGTATTTGCTGTATAAATAATATCATGATTGGCATTCCAAAAAGATTGTTTGGAAATAACTTTTCCCTCTACAACTAAACTTGAATTTTCAACTTGTTGTTTTAAAGGTATTTCCTTAAGAGAAAATTGAGCAAATATTTGCTCTGTTGCCGTTAGGCAAAATAGTATTGCTATGAATAAAGTAATCTTTTTCATTTAATTAATTTTTTTGAAAGAGTATCAAATATAACAATTATAAACAAAATATATATTTAGATTCCTTACTTTTATCAAACTTTATATCCTCATAACATGAAATACTCCTCAATTAATAACACCCTCTTTATTGAAAATCGTAAAAATTTTGTAACTAAAATGACAGCAAATAGTTTAGCTGTTTTTAATTCTAACGATATTTACCCAATAAGTGCAGATAGCACATTGCCTTTTGCCCAGCATCGTGATATATTTTATCTAAGCGGCGTAGACCAAGAAGAAAGTATTTTAATTTTATTTCCAGATTGTCCAAATGAAAAACATCGTGAAATTTTATTTTTAAAAGAAACTAATGAGCATATAGCTATTTGGGAAGGCGAAAAACTAACCAAAGAAAAAGCTTTTAAAACCAGCGGAATAAAAACGGTGTATTGGTTGCAAGACATGGAAAAAATCATGTTTGAAATAATGACGCAATGCGAAACCATTTACATTAACACAAACGAACATTACAGAGCTTCTGTAGAAACTGAAACTAGAGAAGACCGTTTCACTAAGTGGTTAAAAGAAAAATATCCTGCACATACTGTTGCAAAAAGCAATCCTATTTTACAACGTTTACGTTCTGTAAAAAATTCTATTGAAATAGATTTAATTCAACAAGCTTGTAATATTACCGAAAAAGGATTCCGCAGAATTTTAAACTTTGTAAAACCTGAAGTTTGGGAATACAATATTGAAGCAGAATTTATGCACGAGTTTTTAAATAACCGCTCAAAAGGATTTGCATACACACCTATTGTTGCTTCGGGAAATAATGCTAATGTGTTACATTATATTGAAAACAATCAACAATGTAAAAGTGGTGATTTAATTCTATTGGATGTTGGTGCAGAATATGCCAATTATTCTAGCGATATGACAAGAACAATTCCTGTTTCTGGTCGTTTTTCAAATAGACAAAAAGCAGTTTATAATGCTGTTAATCGTGTGAAAAATGAAGCTACAAAATTACTAGTTCCTGGAACTATTTGGGCAAATTATCATGTAGAAGTTGGCAAAATAATGACTTCAGAATTATTAGGTTTAGGTTTAATTGATAAAGCCGACATACAGAATGAAGACAAAAATTGGCCAGCATATAAAAAATATTTCATGCACGGAACTTCTCATCATATGGGATTAGACACACATGATTATGGAATTTTAACCGAGCCTATGCAGGCTAATATGGTTTTTACTGTAGAACCTGGAATTTATATTCCTGAAGAAGGTTTTGGTATTCGATTAGAAGATGATGTAGTAATCCAAGAAAAAGAAGAACCTTTTAATTTAATGCGAAACATTCCTATTGAAGCTGATGAAATAGAAGACATTATGAATTCTTAAAAACGCAAAGGGGTTGTTTTTTTAACAACCCCTTTACTAACACACTAAATTCCAATTTACAGTGTAACTAATTCAAATAAATAAGCGTTTAGTTTACCTAGTGTTTTAATTTTATCTTTTGAATGTATTAGTAACGATATATTGTTCTTACTTCCGCCGTAAGAAATCATTCTAATTTTTACATCTTTTAAAATTTGAAACAGTTTAAATGTTTCTTGATGTGTAACAATTGAATGCCCAACCAAACAAACAATACTTTGGTTTTTGTCAACCTCGATTAAAGCAAACTCTTCTAATTCGGTTACTATGTCGTCTAAGTTTTTATCATCATCAATTGTTAGTGATATTGCAATTTCAGACGTTGTAATCATATCTATTGATGTTTCATATACTTCAAAAATTTCAAATACTTTTTTAAGAAATCCATGAGCCTGTAGCATTCTTGCCGACTTTATTTTTATAGCTATAATATTATCTTTTGCTGCTATAGCCTTAATTCCGTTTTCTGTATGATTATTATTTATCAAGGTTCCGAAAGCCTCAGGATTCAAAGTGTTTTTTAATCGTACAGGAATATTATCTGCTCTAACTGGAGTAACTGTTTGTGGGTGCAATATTTTAGCTCCAAAATACGCTAATTCAGCAGCCTCATCGTAAGATAAATTTGAAATTGGTTTTGTGTTTTCAACAAATCTTGGGTCATTATTATGCATGCCATCAATATCTGTCCATATTTCAACTTCTTCAGCTTTAATTACTGCACCAATAATAGTTGCTGTAAAATCGCTTCCACCACGTTGTAAATTTGAAATTTCACCTTTTTCATTTAAACAAATAAACCCTTGTGTAATATAAATTTCTGCATTCTCAACATCTTGAAAAACAGTTTCAAAATTTTGTTTTATATAAAATAAATCAGGTTCTTTCACACTATCAATTCGCATAAAATTTAATGCTGGCAAAAGAGAAGAACTTATACCTTCTTGTTTTAAATAGCAGTTAAATATAAATGTAGAAAGCAATTCACCTTGTGCAAGAATTTCATTTTCTAATACTATAGAAAACTCTTTATAAGTAGAATCTACTAAGAGGCTAAAAACAGTTAAAATATAGTTTTTTACTTCTTCATTTAAAGATTGATTAGTAATTAATCCATCTATTGTATTATAATATGTTTCGTGTAATTTGTTAATTTTGTCTATAGCTTTATTAGGTTGTTTATTCGCTATACTTGAAGCAATTGCAACCAGTTCGTTTGTAGTTCCAGACATAGCGGACAGTACCACAATTTTCTTCTTTCCGTCGTTAATTATATTCTTAACATTGCAAATATTTTCTATAGAACCAACCGATGTGCCTCCAAACTTTAATACTTTCATTCTCATTAATTTAATAACGAAATTATAACTCATTCTTTCAATAAAAATATTTATTGAAAATAATGTTTACATTTACACAAATTGTTAAATAATTAACATGAAAACTGTATCGAATTGTGTTGAAGATATTTTAATAACACAACCTTATTTAGAGGAAGCATTATCTAGAAAAATAATAAACTTTAGCGCTTTAGCAATTGAGCTGACAAAACCTATTGGCGAAATGCTAAAAAAAGAGGTGAAACCTGGGGCGATAATGATGGCTTTAAGACGCTATAATCCACCTACAACATTATCTAATTCAATAAAAATGAGAAGGGTGATTAATAATTTAGGAGATATAACTGTACGCTCAAATTTAACTGATTTTACAATTAAAAATTCCAGTACATTAATACATAATCACGCAAAAATATTAGAGAAAATTAATGATGAATCTAAATTATTTTACACATTTACAAGAGGTATTCACGAAAGTAATATTATTATTTCAAGCAGTTTAAAAGATTTTGTTGTTAATCATATAAAGAAAGAAACTTGCTTAGAAATTCAAGATAATTTATCTGCCATTAGTATAAATTTACCTCCTGATAATTCGAAAATTGCAGGTTTATATTATCACTTTTTTAAACGATTAGCATGGGAAGGTGTGGTTCTTTACGAAGTAATTTCAACAACTAATGAGTTTACCATTTTAGTAGAAGATGAATATGTTGACAAAGCATTTGCTGCCATAAAAAGAGTGAAAGCTTAATTAGAATTCTTTCTAATTAAAAATAAATTCACCAAAACAAAAGTTAATAAAGCTGGCAAAACCCACCCTAAACTATAATTCCCTAAAGGTATTACATCAATAATGTCTTGAATATTATCAGAAGGATCTATAAATTTAATAACATCTGGAATACTAAAAATAAACGTAATAAAAACTACGGTTCTAAAAACTAAAGGTGCTGCAAATTTTTCTGGAAACACATTAAGTAATATTAATATAATAGTTATAGGATAAATAAATAGCAGCACAGGAATCGCAATAACGATTATGGAATTGAAATTTAGCTGACCTATTATTACACCAAAAACACATGCAATTATTGCGGTTACTATATAAACTATTTTTGAATTGTATAATAACCCTTTAAAATAATCGGCAGTTCCAGCAATAATTCCAACAGCAGTTGTAAAACAAGCTAGAGCAATTAAAACACTAAAAATAGTATTTCCAATTTTACCTAAAGATGCTGCACTAATTCCTCTAAGCAAAGTGGCTCTTTGCATATCGTTACTTAAAGTTGAATCAATTTTAATATCAGAACCATAAAACGCTCCAATTGAAATTAATCCCATATATATTATGAATAACCCAAACCCTGCAATAAAACCAGATTTCATTATCAATTGCTTCCGCGCTTCAAAATCTGTGTTATTTTTATAATTTAAAGACACAATAATTACTGCTCCAACTACTACAGCTCCAATAGCATCAAAGGTTTGATAACCTTCTAGAATACCGCTCACAATTGGTGTTTCAAATTGAGATATATTTGTACTCATTTCGGTTGAAAAGAAACCAATTCCTATTACCAATAATAATATAATTACAATTATAGGTGTCAAAAATTTTCCAATAAAATTTAAAATCTTCGAACGGTTCAATACAAATAATAATACTAAAGAAAAATAGATTGAACTTGTAAGTAACGGACTTGTACTAAAAACAGGATAAATAGCAATTTCATGTGTTGCGGAAGCCGTTCTTGGTGATGGAATTGCAACAGAAATTATATAAATTATAATACAATATATAACGCTAAAAATAGGAGATACTTTTTTAGCAAAATCGTACATGGTTCCCTGTAACTTTGCATGTGCTAAAATCCCTAATATTGGAATTACAACTGCGGTAATCATAAAACCAATTGTAACCAAAAACCAATCATCACCAGAATTATATCCTAAAAGCGGTGGAATTAATAAATTTCCAGCTCCAAAAAAAAGAGAAAACAACGCAAAACTTGTAATTAGAATTTCTTTAGTTTTATTTATTAGATGATTTTATCTTTGTTCGAAGATAATTTAAAAAATGATTTTAAAATACAAAGGCATCAATGTTTTTTATACCGATAATGGTAAAGGAAATGTTGTTGTATTACTTCATGGGTTTTTAGAAAATTCGAGTATGTGGAAGCCTTTTCTCCCTCAACTCTCAAAAAACAATAGAATTATTTGTATTGATTTATTAGGTCATGGAAAAACTGAGTGTTTAGGCTACATACACACTATGGAGCAAATGGCTGAAGTTGTTAATACTGTTCTTAAACATTTAAAAATTAAGCATTCAACATTTATTGGTCATTCTATGGGTGGTTATGTTGCTCTCGCTTTCGCGGAAAAAAATCCACAATATTTAAAAGGGTTATGTTTAATGAATTCTACTGCAATTGCTGACAGCAACATAAAAAAACAAAACAGAGATCGAGGTATTATTGCTGTAAAACAAAACCATAGGACATTTATACGAATTGCAATCAAAAATTTATTCAGACAAAAAAACAGAATTATTTTCTCTGAAGAAATTAAACAAACAATAGAAGATGCATTACAAACACCTTTACAAGGTATTATTGCTGCACTTGAAGGCATGAAAATCAGGAAAAATAGACAAATATTACTTTATAATACTCATTATAAAAAAATGATGATGATTAGTAAAAAAGACCCTGTACTAGATTACAATTCTTTAATTAATCAAGCTAAAAAAGCGGGAGTTAAAATAGTTGAATTTCCTGATGGACACATGAGTCATATTGAAAATAAAAGTAATTTCTTATATGAATTAGTGTATTTCATCGAAAATTAACAACACTTTATCGTTAATTTGAATATTTTGTTTATGTTTATAGTTCCAAAATTATAGAACATGCAAAAAACCACCAACAACAAATCTACTTTTATTCCTAAAATATATTGCAATTTATTTGGTCATGATTATGAAGTAACAAAAAAGGTTACTTATCACGTTAAAGAATATACTTGCAGACATTGTAAAAAAGAGTTAACAACAAACAGTAACGGGAGTTTAATTGAACTTACACCTAAGTTTAGAGAAATAAATAGCATTTTAGAAAGAATACACAACAGCAGAAAGATGCGTTTAAAGGAAAAAGCTATCGCTTCATCGATTTATCGACAAGTTGTTAATAACTTTTAAATTTCTTTCATACTTTTAAGTTCTCTCCTTGAGTAATTTAATTTATAGTTAAAAAGTGAAAAGCATCCAATGTAAAGTATTTGGTCATGATTATAAAGTAACACGAGATGTTACGTATCATGTAAAAGAATATGCATGTAAAAACTGCAAAAAAGAATTAACAACTAACAGTAGCGGAAATTTAATAGAACTTACCCCAAAATTTAAGGAAATAAATGATGTTCTAGAAAGAATTCATCTTAAACGTATTAATAAAAAAGCTAAAATTAATACAATAGAAAAAAATCTATTAGTTTTTAGTCACTAAAATTTTTCCAGCCTTGTGCTTTAAGAGGTATTTTAGTATTAGCTCTTGTAACTAAATGCATCCCTGCTTCTACTTCTCTCATATGTCCTATTATTGAAAAATTCGGATTTGCTTTAATTTTTGAATAATCATCTTGTGAAATTGTAAACAAAAGTTCATAATCTTCACCTCCATTTAAAGCTACAGTTGTACTATCTATATTAAATTCTTCACAGGTTGAAATAATTTGAGGGTCTAACGGAATTTTATCTTCATATAAATCACAACCCACTTTACTTTGTTTGCATAAATGTAAAATTTCAGAAGAAAGTCCATCACTAACATCAATCATTGATGATGGTTTCACATCTAAATCCTTGAGTAGTTTTGCAATATCTTTTCGTGCTTCTGGTTTTAATTGACGTTCAATAATATATGAGTACATTTCCAAATCGGGTTGACTATTCGGGTTCACTTTATATACTGCTTTTTCACGTTCTAACACCTGCAAACCCATATAAGCACCACCTAAATCACCAGTAACAACAAGTAAATCGTTAGGTTTTGCTCCATTTCTATAAACCTCATTTTCAACTTCACCAATAGCAGTAATAGAAATTAAAAGCCCTGTGGTAGACGATGTTGTATCACCACCAATAACATCTATATTATAAATATTAGCAGCAGTTTCAATTCCTGCATACAAATCTTCTAATGCTTCTAACGGAAACCTATTTGAAACTGCTATTGAAACCGTTATTTGTGTAGCTTTTGCATTCATTGCATACACATCAGATAAATTTACAACAACCGCTTTATAACCTAAATGTTTTAATGGCATATAACTTAAATCAAAATGCACACCTTCAACAAGTAGATCCGTTGTTACAACAACCTTATTTTTTTTAAATTCTAAAACAGCAGCATCGTCACCAATTCCCTTAATTGTAGATTTATGATTAATTTTAAAACTCTTTGTTAAATGTTCTATAAGAGCAAACTCACCTAAATTACTTAGTGGTGTATGTTGTTTATTTTTATCTTCTATCATAACTGCAAAAATAAGAAGCTTATTTTTATTAAACCGATGAATAACCATCAATTTTAACATAAAAATCAATTAATATTTACTTCTTTTTACTTATTATTACTAAACAATATAAGTTTAAAAGAAAACGTTTTAATAAAAGCTGTAATTTTAAAAAGAATTCTTAAAAAATTAATTTAAGTATGATTCCATTTAAAAAAAGTATTACTCATTTTAAAATTTTAATGATAAGTAGCTTTTTACTTTTTATTATTCAATCCTGTGATAACGAACTTGTAGAGCCTATCATAGAAGAAACTAATAACCCAACTGCACAATTTCCTTGCACAAATGGTTTCGCAGACATTTACCCATGTAACGATTACGATTTAATGGCACATTTACCATTAAGTACTTTTGGAGCTTCTGCTGGAAATGATTCTTGGGGCTGGACAGACCCAACTACAGGAAAAGAATATGCTTTAATGGCAACAAATGTTAATATTGCTTTTGTTGATATAACAACACCAAATAACCCTGAATTAATAGGAACTCTTCCAACAGCAACAGTTAGTAGTTCTTGGAGAGATGTTAAGGTTTATAATAATCATGCTTTTGTAGTAAGTGAAGCCTCTAATCATGGTATGCAAGTATTCGATTTAACTCGTTTAAGAAATGCTACTAATCCACCTGAAACTTTTACAGCAGACACTCATTTTACAGATTTTGGAAGAGCTCATAATATTGTAATTAATGAAGCCAGTGGTTATGCATATATAGTGGGTACGAATAGAAATGGTCCATTTGCAGGTGCACCATTATTTATTAATATTCAAAACCCAACGTCACCAGTTTCAGAAGGCGGTTTGGATGAAGGCAGTTATTCGCATGATGCACAAGTTATAACATACAATGGTCCAGATTCAGATTATACAGGTCATGAAATACTGATTGGAAGTAATGAAAATGAAATTGTTATTGCAGATGTAACAGACAAAGCTAACCCAACAACAATTTCAACTATTAGTTATAGTAATGTTGGTTACGCTCACCAAGGTTGGTTTACAGAAAACATGAACTATTTTATTGTAGGAGATGAATTAGATGAATTAAACACGGGCATCAATACAAGAACATTAGTTTTTGATTTCTCCAACTTAGACAACCCAACTTTACACATGACTTATTCGGGAAGCAATTTAGCCATCGACCATAACGGCTATGTAAATGGAAACACATTTTTCTTAGCAAATTATAGAGCTGGAGTTAGAATGATTGATATTTCAGATATTGATAACTCAAACATGACTGAAATTGGTTTTTTTGATACGTATCCAGAAAATAATGGAGCCAACTTTAATGGTGCTTGGAATGTTTACCCATATTTTGCTAGTGAAAATATCATTATAAGCGATATTGACAGAGGTCTATTTATAATTAAAAAAAGTGATTTATAAACTAATATTATGAATCTAAAAAGAAGCTCTTTACTAATTTTTTGGGCTTTATATGCTTCCCTTTTTACAAACTGTTCAAATGATGTTACACCAAAAAATAATGGTGATAATTTTGAAGTCGATTTTGTAAAAGCTCTTGGTGGCAGTAAAAATGAAAGCGCACAAGCCATAACAAAAACACAAGATGGCGGTTATGCCATTTTGGGGTTTGCACAAAGTATTGATGGAGATATTTCAAACAAAACAAACGATTCATTTGATTATTGGCTACTTAAATTTGATGCTAACGATAACCTGCAATGGCAAAAAACGTATGGCGGAAGTGACAATGATAGAGGAAGCGATATTGTTCAAACAAACGATGGTGGTTATGCTATTTTTGGGTTTAGTCAAAGTAATGATACTGATGTAACAGAAAATGCTGGAGCAAGTGATTTTTGGATATCTAAACTAGATGCATTTGGAAATATTTCTTGGGAAAAATCTTTTGGATTCGCAGGAGCAGATAATGGAATTTCTTTAATTCAAACAAACGACAATGGTTATTTATTAACTGGCGTTTTAGACGTTTCTGCTTCTGGTGGTTTAGGCAATAGTAAAACAACACATTCAAAACATGCTGGTGGTGATTATTGGGCAATAAAACTTAATGCTAGTGGAGATGAAGAATGGTTTAAGTTTTTTGGAGGTTCTTTTACAGATACACCTTATGATGTTATTCAAACAGATGATAACGGATATATAATTGTCGGCTCGTCTGATAGTGATGATGTTGATATAAAAGCAAACAACGGTTCGTATGATTTTTGGGTGATTAAAATTTCAGAAACAGGAACGCTAATTTGGGAGAAATCTTTTGGAGGTTCTCAAATTGACGAAGCAAGAGCTATTACAAATTCTGGTGATGGAAATTATATCATAGTTGGCGATACTAGAAGTAACGATTTAGACGTTTCAAGTAACAATGGAGCTGCTGATTTGTGGATTATTAAAATATCCCCAACTGGTAATTTAATTTGGGAAAAATCTTTTGGAGGTAATAGTTTTGATGTTGGTAAATCTATCTCTAAAACACAAGATAACGGATTTATAATTTCTGGGAATTCGCGAAGTTCTAATGGTGATATTACAGCTAATCAAGGGCAAAATGATGCATGGGTTTTAAAAATAAATGCAAATGCAGATATTAAATGGCAAAAAACAATTGGAGGTTCTGATATTGATTTTGCTTTCGATGCTATTGAATTAAATGATAAATCTATTATTATAGTTGGAGAATCTAGCAGTTCAGATATTGATATCCCTAACAATAAAGGGTTTACCGATTTGCTAATAATAAAAATCGAATAAATGAAAAGAATAGCCTCAATATTATTCACCTGTTTACTTCTTGTATCCTGTAGTGAAGATGATGGTGATACTGTTACACAAATAAAAACAACATTCAATTTCACTCATAATTGGGACGGAACGCAGGTTACAAATGCAGATTTTAATACTATTCAATATACAAATGCCAATGGTGAAGAATTAAGCATTGAAAAACTTCGATATTTAATTTCAAAAATCACATTTCAAAAATCAAATGGCGACACATTTATTTTTGATGATTATAATTTAGTAGATGTTACAAATAATACAAATCTGTCTTTTTCATCAACAACCACAATTCCAACAGGAAATTATACAAAAGTATCTTTTATTTTCGGTTTTAATAATGATGATAACTACAATAATAATTACACAAATTTAAATTCAGCTTCTTGGAGTGTTCCTGCAATGCTTGGTGGCGGCTATCACTATATGCAATTAGAAGGAAAATTTATTAACAACGCAACAGCAGAAACTGGTTATGCTTATCATGCTATACAAGCGGTAGATAATTCTAGTGCAACTCAAATTTTTGAAAACACCTTTTTTGAAGTTAATTTAGGCACTGTTGTAATAACCAATGACGCCATTTTTAATATTAAAATGAATATTGCTGAATGGTTTAAAAACCCAAATACTTGGGATTTAAATGCGCTAAACAATATGCTGATGCCAAATTATGATG
>CAZLXG010000001.1:54041-67590 GCA_964563585.1 uncultured Flavobacteriaceae bacterium
ATGATGTATCAAAACGGCCAAAATGTTTTTAGTTTAGAATCTATAACTCAATAATTTTATTTGAAAAAATGGACAACACATATCGTTCTACTTTTGTTTATTTGTTTTTCTTGTGAAAACGAATCCGTAGAGCAATACGTTTCTGTACCAACACCCAGTCCTTTAAAAATTCCTCTATTTTTTGAAAACAATATTCTAAACCCCATTATTCCAAATAATAATCCACAAACAGTTGAAGGTATTGCTTTAGGGAAAAAACTATTTTTCGACCCTATTTTATCTGCAAATAATACACAAGCTTGTGCTGATTGTCATGCACCAGAAAACGCTTTTTCAGACACTAATAGATTTAGCGATGGTATCGATGGCATTTTAGGAAACCGAAACTCGATGCCACTTTTTAATTTAGCATGGAATTATAATGAAAAATTCTTTTGGGATGGACGCGTTTTTAGTTTGGAACATCAAGCATTTGTTCCAGTTACAAACCCCATAGAAATGCATAATACTTGGACACAAGTTGGACAAAAATTACAACAACATACTGAATATCCAAACTTATTTAAACTGGCTTTTGGGAACGTTGAAATTGATTCAACTTTAGTAACCAAAGCTATCGCACAATTTGAAAGAACATTAATTTCATCGAATTCTAAATTTGACAAATTTCTTTTGGGTGAAACTGAATTAACCCCTGAAGAATTAAACGGATTTAACGTGTTTATGGACGAAACCAAAGGCGATTGTTTTCATTGTCATGGTAATGAAAAAAACCCGCTATGGACAGATAACATTTTTCATAACAATGGATTAGATGCTACAATTACCGATTTAGGCTTGGGGAAAGTAACTGGAGACCCAGCAGATAATGGGAAATTCAAATCACCTTCTTTACGCAATTTAGCTTTCACAGCACCTTATATGCATGATGGCAGATTCAATACTTTAGAAAAAGTTATTAATCACTATAGTGAGGGTTTACAAAGTTCATCTACCATCGATCCTTTAATGAAAAAAGTAGCACAAGGTGGTGTTCATTTAACTGAGCAAGACAAAGCTGACTTAAAAGCATTTCTATTATCTCTATCAGATTACGAGTTTATAAACAATCCTGATTTTCAAAACCAATAAGTAAAACCTATAAAACCATATAGTAATAATGTTAGGTTATGTGGAAATCGCTGACTTATATTGTATATTTGTGCTCTATTTAGAGCAAATCTAATTAAAGAATATGATAAAAGTTTCTGAAACAGCTAAGAAAAAAGTTAGAGAACTCATGCAAGATGAAGGTTTTAACCCAACTGAAGACTTTGTGCGTGTTGGTGTTAAAAGTGGTGGTTGCTCTGGCTTGTCTTACGATTTAAAGTTTGACAAAGAAAGTCAAGAAGATGATAAAGTTTTTGTTGATAATGATGTTAAAATTATAGTCGACAAAAAAAGCTTTTTATATCTTATTGGTACAACTTTAGAATATTCAGGTGGTTTAAACGGAACTGGATTTGTGTTTAATAATCCAAACGCCAACCGAACTTGTGGTTGTGGCGAATCGTTTTCATTATAAAAGAAAGGAAGAATTATGCCGAAATCGAAATATACAGAAGATGATTTACGTGAAGAGCTAAAAACCAAAGAATATGAATATGGTTTTTATACAGATATTGAATCGGATACATTTCCTATTGGGCTAAATGAAGATATTGTTCGTGCTATTTCTAAAAAGAAAGAAGAGCCACAATGGATGACCGATTGGAGATTGGAAGCTTTTAAAGTTTGGAAAGAAATGACAGAACCTGAATGGGCAAATGTGCATTACAAAAAACCAGATTTTCAGGCTATTTCTTATTATTCCGCTCCAAATAGCAAACCTAAATATGATAGTTTAGACGAAGTTGACCCAGAATTATTGGCAACTTTTGAAAAGCTAGGAATAGCTATTGATGAGCAAAAAAAATTGGCAAATGTTGCTATGGATGTTGTGATTGATTCCGTTTCGGTAGCAACAACATTTAAGAAAACTCTTAGAGAAAAAGGCATTATTTTTATGAGTATTTCGGAAGCTATTAAAGAGCACCCAGAACTTGTAAAAAAATATTTAGGAACTATTGTTCCGCAAAAAGATAATTTTTATGCAGCTTTAAATTCTGCTGTTTTTAGTGATGGTTCTTTCTGTTACATTCCAAAAGGCGTGCGTTGCCCTATGGAACTTTCAACGTATTTTAGAATTAATCAAGCAGGAACTGGTCAGTTTGAGCGCACACTTCTTATTGCCGACGAAGGCAGTTATGTAAGTTATCTAGAAGGCTGTACAGCACCAAGTAGAGATGAAAATCAATTACATGCAGCCGTTGTAGAATTAATTGCTTTAGATGACGCAGAAATAAAATACTCAACCGTTCAAAACTGGTATCCTGGAAATGCAGAAGGTATTGGTGGTGTTTATAATTTTGTAACCAAACGTGGTTTGTGTGAGAAAAACGCAAAAATATCTTGGACACAAGTTGAAACAGGTTCCGCCGTTACGTGGAAATACCCTTCATGTATATTGAAAGGCGATAATTCAGTTGGTGAGTTTTACTCTATCGCAGTAACTAATAATTATCAGCAAGCCGATACGGGAACGAAGATGATTCATTTGGGAAAAAACACCAAATCAACTATTATATCAAAAGGTATTTCCGCAGGAAAATCACAAAATTCATATAGAGGATTGGTACAAATACATGCACGTGCAGAAAATGCTCGCAACTTCTCGCAATGCGATAGTTTACTTATGGGAAATGAATGTGGCGCACACACATTTCCGTATATAGAAGTTAAAAATAAAACAGCAAAAATAGAGCACGAAGCCACAACAAGTAAAATTGGTGAGGACCAAATTTTCTATTGTAATCAGCGTGGTATTGATACCGAAAAAGCCATTGCATTAATTGTAAATGGATTTAGTAAAGAGGTTTTAAATAAACTGCCAATGGAGTTTGCTGTTGAAGCTCAAAAATTATTAGAAATAAGCTTAGAAGGTTCGGTAGGATAAAAAAGAAAAAACATTTATGAAAAAAGTAATAATATTATTGATATTAATTATTGGATTTATATCTTGTAAAGACTTTAAAAAAGGCGTTGAAGATGGATATAATGATGCAAAAATTGAAGCTGAAGAAACAAAAAAACATGTAAAACTATTTGTACTAGATGGAGGTTCTTTATTAGCAAATAAACTTGAATTTTTCTCGCAAGACACCACATATACAGGACAAACAAAACTATTAGCAGATGCATATTATGTGATTTCTCATCCAGAAGGAAACTTAATTTGGGATGCCGGTTTACCTGAAGCCATGGTTTTAGACGAACCTACTACAATATTTAATGGTGGCTTTACTGTACAAAGACCAGATTCTTTGGCAAATCAACTAAAATCAATTGGTTTTAAAATTGCTGATTTTAAATATATAGCATTATCACATTCGCATTTTGACCATACAGGTCACGCCAATTATTTTAAAGACGCAACTTGGTTAGTACAAGAAAACGAATATAATTTTGTAACCAATGATTCGGCTCAAATTAAAGACCCAGACACTTATAATTCTATTAAAGAATTAACTAAAGTTAAAAAATTAAATGGCGATTTTGATGTGTTTGGTGATGGCACAGTTGTTATAAAACATATGCCTGGACATACTATTGGTCACCAAGTTTTATACCTTGAATTAGGTTTAGAAAAACCAATCTTATTAACAGGAGATTTGTATCATTTTAAAGAAAACAGAACAAATAAAGGTGTTCCAATTTTTAATTCAGATGTCAATCAAACTATAGAAAGCATGGATAAGTTTGAAGCTTTTGCAACAGAAAAAAACGCAGAAGTTATTATTCAACATTCTGTAGAAGACAATAAAAAATTACAAAACATATTAAAACAATAATCATTTATTATTTTAAAAATGAAAAAAGTATTAGTTCTATTATTTTGTATTGCAGCTTTTTTAAGTTGTAAAAATGAAAAGAAAACTGAAAATGAAGTTATATCTGCTGATAGTCAAGAAAAAACAGCAAAACAAAATGATGGATTAACCTTGTTAAAGGGTGAATTTGTGTTTTATAAGGATGCTGCAGTATTACAAACACATGCAGATATTTATGGTGTTTTTATAACCGACAAAATGCATGAGCTAAACAAACTTGCAGAAGCGTATAAAAAAGCACCAACCGATATGGTTAATGTTGAAATTAGAGGAAAAATTACTAATAAAAAAGATGAAAAAATTCTTTGGGAACATAAAGTTGAAATTGTTGAAATACTTAACGTTATGCCTATAAGTTCTAAAGAAAATAATGTTGTAAAACTTGGAGAAGAATAATATGTTAAAGATTGATAATTTACACGCAAGTGTTGATGGTAAAAGCATTTTACAAGGTATAAACCTAGAGGTAAAAGCGGGAGAAGTACACGCAATTATGGGACCAAATGGTTCTGGAAAAAGTACGTTAGCATCCGTTATCGCTGGAAAAGAAGAGTACGAAGTAACTAAAGGAAATATTACTTTTAATGATGAAGATATTGATGAATTATCGCCAGAAGAACGCGCACATAAAGGTGTTTTTCTTTCTTTTCAATACCCAATAGAAATCCCTGGAGTATCAGTAACTAATTTTATAAAAACAGCTATCAACGAAACTCGTAAAGCAAATGGGTTAAAAGATATGCCTGCAAAAGACATGCTTAAAATGATTCGCGAAAAATCTGAATTATTAGAAATTGATAGAAAATTTTTATCACGTTCATTAAACGAAGGATTTTCAGGAGGTGAGAAAAAGCGTAATGAAATCTTTCAAATGGCAATGCTTGAACCAAAATTAGCTATCCTAGATGAAACCGATTCCGGACTTGATATTGATGCACTTCGTATTGTAGCAAATGGTGTAAACAAGCTAAAAAACAAAGACAATGCAGTAATTGTAATTACACATTACCAACGTTTATTAGACCATATAGTTCCCGATTTTGTACACGTTTTATACAACGGTAAAATCGTAAAATCTGGTGGAAAAGAGTTGGCTCATAAGCTTGAAGAAAAAGGTTACGATTGGATCAAAGAAGAAGTGAACGCTTAATAACAAGCAAATGGATTTAAAAGAAAAATTATTATCATCCTTTTTAGTGCTTGAAGACCAAGTAGATATTGATACGTATGTACACGATATTAGAAATAATGCAATAAAAACATTTGAAGAAAAAGGCTTCCCAACAAAAAAAGAAGAAGCTTGGAAATACACCTCTTTAAATAAAATTTTAAAAGAAGATTACAGCGTATTTCCAAAACAAGAAAAAGCACTTGAATATAGTGATGTAAAAAAATATTTTATTCACGACATAGACACCTATAAAATAGTTTTTATCGACGGGAAATATTCATCACATTTATCAGAAACAACACACGATGGAATGGACGTTTGCTTAATGTCTGCCGCTTTATCAAAACCAAAGTATCGCTTAATTATAGAAAACTACTTTAATAAAGCAGCAACAAAAGATAGCTTACCATCATTAAACACAGCATTTTCTAGTGAAGGTGCATACATTCATATTCCAAAAAATAAACTGGTAGAAAAACCAATTCAAATCATTCATTTTTCAACAGGAAATGAATCTGCAACCATGTTGCAACCACGTAATTTAATTGTGGTTGACGAGAATTCGCATGTACAAATTATAGAGCGTCATCAAAGTTTAACCTCAAATGCCGTATTAACAAATAGCGTTACCGAAATTTACACAAACAAGCGTGCCATTGTCGATTATTACAAAGTTCAGAACGATAATTCAAACGCTTCTTTAATAGATAACACATTTATTAAACAAAAACGAGAAAGCATTTGTTCGGTGCATACTTTTTCATTTGGCGGTAAATTAACACGCAACAATCTTAATTTTTATCAAGAAGGCGAGCGTATCGATTCCATCTTAAAAGGCATCACCATAATTGGCAAAAAACAACATGTAGACCACAACACTTTGGTGCATCATATAGAGCCAAATTGCGAAAGTCATCAAGATTATAAAGGCATTTATGGTGAAAATTCAACAGGCGTTTTTAACGGAAAAATTGTTGTCGAAAAAGAAGCTCAAAAAACCAATGCATTTCAATCAAATAACAATATTTTGATAAGCGATAGAGCAACTATAAACACCAAACCACAACTCGAAATTTTTGCCGACGATGTAAAATGTTCGCACGGTTGTACCATTGGTCAATTAGACGAAAGTGCTATGTTTTACATGCGTTCGCGCGGTATTCCAAAAAAAGAAGCAAAAGCACTTTTAATGTATGCCTTTAGTAACAACGTATTGAATTCGGTGAAAATTCCAGAAATCAAACAACGAATCACTAACATTATCGCTAAAAAATTAGGCGTAAATATTGGGTTCGATTTATAAAATTATTTGAAGCTATTTCCCGCTATCCGCTATATCTTTTTGTGAAAAACAAAAAGGATGCCGCTACTATCGGGGCTAAACACAAAGCCATGTTCAAAGTAAACGACATACGAAAAGATTTCCCCATACTTTCACGACAAGTAAATGGTAAACCATTGGTATATTTCGATAATGCAGCAACATCGCAAACACCACAACAAGTAATTGATGTTATTGTAGATTATTATTCAAATCACAATGCAAACATTCATCGCGGTGTGCATACATTAAGTCAAGAAGCCACTGATTTATATGAACAAGCACGACAAAAAGTACAAGCACATTTCAACATAAAACACAGTCACGAAATTATACTAACATCAGGAACAACACACAGTATAAATTTAGTCGCAAATGGCTTTTCATCACTCTTAAAAAAAAGAGATGAAGTTATTGTTTCAGCGTTAGAACATCATAGTAATATTGTGCCTTGGCAAATGTTATGCGAACGTACAGGAGCTATTTTAAAAGTTATTCCAATGAACCAAGATGGTGAATTGATTATGGAAGAATACGATAAATTGCTCACAGAAAATACAAAAATTGTTTTTGTAAATCATATCTCAAATGCTTTAGGAACCATAAATCCTATTGAAAAAATCATCAAAAAAGCGCACAAAGTAGGTGCAGCCGTTTTACTTGATGGTGCACAAGCTTGCCCACATTTAAAACCAGATGTTCAAGCCTTAGATGTTGATTTTTATGTAGCATCCGCACATAAAATGTGTGGACCAACAGGAGTTGGTATGCTATACGGAAAAGAAGAATGGCTAAATAAATTACCACCATATCAAGGTGGTGGAGAAATGATTGCCGAAGTCACTTTCGAAAAAACAACATATGCAGAATTACCACATAAATTTGAAGCTGGAACACCAAATATTTGTGGCGGAATCTCTTTTGGTGCAGCCATAGATTATATGAATAATATTGGTTTTGATGCTATTGAAACTTACGAACACGAGCTTTTAGAATATGCTACCGAGCAACTCCTAAAAATTGATGGCCTAAAAATTTACGGAACATCAAAAAACAAAACATCTGTAATATCATTCAATTTAGAAGGCATTCATCCGTATGATATTGGTACAATTTTAGACAAGCTAGGAATTGCTGTTCGTACTGGTCATCATTGTGCTCAACCTATTATGGATTTCTATAAAATACCCGGAACAGTTCGTGCATCATTTTCGTTTTACAACACTAAAGACGAAATTGACACTTTAGTTAAAGGTATTAAAAAGGCAAAAATAATGCTGTCGTAATACTTTGTCTCCTTTTTGTTATACTTTTATAAAAACACACCCTTATGAAATTTTTATTATTACTGCTTTCCCTCGTATTTGTAGATAACGGTTGTAGCGACTCAAAAAAAGCTCAGGAAGACATTATTTCTATAGAATATTCTGCTATTTCTAAAGGTCAGTATAAAATGATTATCATTAATAATAAAACTATTTCAGTAGCAAGCAAAGTTAGAACAGAACCTACAATTAAAACGTGTAGTGAAACGGAATGGAAAAAACTATCTAAAGCTTTTCAAACTGTAGAAGTAGAAACTATTTCGGAATTAAAAGCGCCTTCCCAAAACCGTTTATTTGATGGCGCAGCTATTGCTAAACTTAAAATCACATATAACGGGAAAGTTTATAAATCTCAGAGTTTCGACCACGGCAATCCTCCAAAAGAAATTAAAGCCTTAGTTGATGAAATTCTATTGGTTTCTGAAAACGTTGAAAAGCAATAATTCTTATTGTATTTTTGCAAATGAATATTACTTGTCAGGTTGAGCGCAGTCGAGACCTTTCTATTTTAAGTTTTATTTAAAAAACCTCTCGACTGCGCTCGAGGAGACAAAAAAATTGTAACTGTGACTATTGAAGCTATTCAAAATGAAATTATAGGCGAGTTTTCCATGTTTGAAGACTGGGAAGAACGTTATCAATATATGATTGATTTGGGGAAAGATTTACCCTTAATTAACGACCAATTTAAAACCGAAAGCAACATTATAAAAGGTTGCCAAAGTAAAGTTTGGGTACATGCTGAAATGAACGATGATAAAATTGCATTTACTGCCGATAGTGATGCGATAATCACAAAAGGTATTATTGCTATTTTAATTCGTGTGTTCTCAAATCAGCACCCAAAAGATATTATTGCTGCTAATACCGATTTTATTGACCAAATTGGCTTAAAAGAACATTTATCGCCAACACGTGCCAACGGCTTAGTAAGTATGATAAAACAACTTAAAATGTATGCAATTGCATACCAAACACAATTAAAATGAACGAAACAACTATAGACACAAACGCTTTAGGCGAAAAAATAGTAAATGTTTTAAAAAGCATTTTCGACCCAGAAATTCCTGTTGATATTTATGAGTTGGGATTAATATATGATGTATTTGTAAATGACAATTACGATGTTAAAATCTTGATGACGCTTACAACTCCAAACTGTCCTGTGGCTGAAACGTTGCCTTTGGAAGTTGAAGAAAAAGTAAAATCTTTAGACGAGGTTAAAACTGCCGAAGTAGAAATCACATTCGACCCACCATGGACACAAGATTTAATGAGTGAAGAAGCGAAGTTAGAATTGGGAATGCTATAACTGAATATTCTTCACACAATTTTCCGTTTATAATATTTGTTACAAACAATTTACACCAAATTTTATACGATAAAAAAACTGAATTTACTACTTGGTATTTTAATTGAATTAATTCTTTTTTTCTGTTCATCAAATAACAACAATGATACATATTCTGACGTACTAATTAGAATCTGGAAACCAATAAAGGAAATAGAAATTTATGTAGATAACTCAACAAAGTTATACTGACGATAGAGTTCCTGAAATATTTGAATTTGAAAATAACAACAATACTCTAAAAATTGAATATACAGATGACAAAGTAATAAATGGTAATCAATTACAAATTATTATATTGATTTGTGCGTATAAAATAAAAAAATGACAGAAAAAATCATAAATCGTGTTACGAATAGTAAACTAATCACTTTAAATCTTGAGGATTATTATCCTAATGGAGACCGTGTGCTTTTTGATATTAAAGATTGGTTGTTTGAGGGTTTTGTATTACGAGAAAAAGAGTTTAGAAACCAAGTTTCAGAATTTAATTGGTCACAATACCAAGATAGTTATGTTGCACTAATTTGTAGTACAGATGCTATAATTCCTGCGTGGGCATTTATGTTATTAAGCATCAACTTAGAACCGTTTGTAAAAAAAATCATCATCGGGAATCTTGAAACTTTAGAAACGTCCATTTATCAAGACATTATCAATCAATTAAATGTTTCAGAATATAAAGACAAACCCATTATTATTAAAGGTTGCTCTAAAAAACCTGTGCCACAAAACGCTTATATTATGTTGGCTACAAAGCTAAAACCTATTGCCAGATCTATTATGTATGGCGAAGCCTGTTCTTCTGTACCGTTATACAAAAACAAATAATTTCTTGTGACTTAAACAAATACCAAGTGTCTTAATCTATTAATTATTCAAATTAATTTTATATTTGCACCTATTTTATTAAACATACACAAAATGAAAAAGACGTTATTATTATTTACTTTTTTTATCGGAATGGTTTCGATGAATGCACAAACTAAAGAAGAATTACAAGCTCAAAAGGCTGAAAAACAAACTGTAGCTGACGCTGCTCAAGCTGAAGTTGATGCAATTCAAGGTCAAATTGATGCACTTCCTGGTTGGAAAAAAGGTGCTTTTGGTACTATTGGTGGAAGTATTTCTAGTTTTAGTAATTGGTATGCACAAGGAACTCCAAATAATAATTCTGGAAATATTGGCTTTACTGTTAATGCATTTGCAAACTTATTAGAAGATAAATTCTTTTGGAGAAATGCTGTTAACGTAAACTTATCTTGGGTAAAACTTGATAATAAAGACAACCCTTTAGATAGTGATAGTTTTAGAGAAGCAACAGATGTTTTTAATATCACTTCTTTATACGGGAAAAAATTAAGTGAAAAATTTGCGGTTTCTGGATTAGGTGAATATAGAACTACCATTTTAAGCAACTTTAACGACCCTGGTTATTTAGATTTAGGTGTTGGTGCAACTTGGACACCTATTACTGATTTAATTGTTGTGGTTCACCCATTAAATTACAACTTTGTATTTAGTAAAGATGATACTATATTCGAATCTTCTTTAGGTGCTAAAATACTTGTGGATTATACTAAACAAATTGGTGTTATTAATTTTAAAAGTAACTTATCGATGTTTCAAAGTTATAAAGTTTCTAATTTATCAAACTGGACTTGGACTAACTCATTTGGTTATACGTTATGGAAAATGATTGGTGTTGGTTTCGATTTAGGTTTAAGAAGTAACAAACAAGAAGCTTTAAATTATGCTTTGGGTAAGTATGATGCTACTGCTATTCCTGTTCAAACTGTTCCTGATTTTGATAATATTGACAACAAATTACAAACGTATTGGATGTTTGGTCTTAACTATGCTTTCTAAATAACACAACATATATAATAAAAAAAGGAGCTTCAAACGAAGCTCCTTTTTTTATGCGCTATAAAGATTACTCATTGGTTAATATTTTCAAATTAAGGAAATCGTGAATGCTTCGCATTTGAAGTGACATCCTTTAAAACTTGAATAAAATAAAACATTGTGAAAATTAAAAGTTGACAGATTGCCATGTTCTTCATCCTCGTAATGATATTTTAAAAAGATATAGCTCCTTACTTCGCTCAGGATAAACTCCAAGCGCGACCCAAAGAGAAACGCCCAAATACTATTCTGTATTTTCTTCTGTATAATCTGGATACAGAAAATGATTGTACGGGAAACGTGTTACATGAATTTCTCTAACTTCATCGTAAACTCGCTTTTTAAAATCGTCTATATTTTCCTTATTTATGGCTGAAATAAACAATGCATTATTACCAACTTTACTCATCCAAGTACTTTTCCATTCCTCTAAACTGTAATGTACTTCCGTTCTTTCGGCAATCAAATCTGTTTCATCAAAAGGTTCTGCTTCATAGGCATCAATTTTATTAAACACCATAATTGTTGGCTTACCTGCACTTTCTATTTCACCTAAAATTTTACTTACAGACTCTATATGTTCTTCAAAATTAGGATGCGAAATATCAACTACGTGCAGTAACAAATCGGCTTCTCTAACTTCATCTAATGTGCTTTTAAAACTGTCTACTAACTGTGTTGGTAGCTTTCTAATAAACCCAACGGTATCGGTTAATAAAAACGGCAAATTTTGTATAACTACTTTTCTAACGGTCGTATCAAGTGTTGCAAACAGCTTGTTTTCGGCAAAAACTTTGCTTTTGCTAATCACATTCATTAGGGTAGATTTTCCAACATTTGTGTAACCCACAAGCGCTACACGCACCATTTTACCACGATTACCACGTTGTACAGCCATTTGTTTATCGATGGTTTTTATACGCGATTTTAATAAAGCAATTTTATCACGTACAATACGTCTATCTGTTTCAATTTCGGTTTCTCCAGGTCCACGCATTCCAATACCACCTTTTTGTCGTTCAAGGTGCGTCCACATACCTTTTAAACGTGGTAATAAATATTCGCATTGCGCTAATTCAACCTGGGTTCTTGCATAACTTGTTTGGGCACGTTGCGCAAAAATATCGAGGATTAAATTGGTTCTATCTAATACTTTACATTCAAGAATTTTACTAATATTACGTTCTTGTGCCGCAGAAAGTTCATCATCAAAAATAGCTGTTCCAATATTATTTTCTTCAATAAATTGGCGGACTTCTTCTATTTTACCTGTTCCTATAAATGTTTTAGGATTTGGCATGTCCATTTTTTGAGTAAACCGTTTTACAGCATAACCGCCTGCGGTAAATGTTAAAAACTCCAACTCATCTAAATATTCTTTAGATTTTTCTTCGTCTTGGTTTTTAGTTATAACGCCTATTAAAACAGCTTTTTCTAAAGCAATATCTTTCTTTTCAATCATATAAATAAATAATGCACAAGTTACGTAATTGCAACCATTTTAATTTTTATATTTTTAGCACTAATTTTGATTTATGACAAACGATTTAAAAGTTGATATTCCTATACGACACGATTTACAAACAGTAGCTTTTTATAATCTTGAAAATTTATTTGATACTCTTGATGATAAACATACTCACGATAATGATTTTTTGCCGAATTCAATTAAAAAATGGACACCTAAACGCTATAAAAATAAACTTAGAAAATTAGGGTTTGCTATTTCTAATATTGGAAAACAAGAAACAGGAAAACATCCTGCTATTATTGGTTTAGCAGAAGTTGAAAATGCTTTAGTTATTAAAGATTTAATAGCTTCAAAACATTTAAAAGATTATAGTTACGGTTTTGTGCATTACGACTCGTTAGATGAACGCGGTATTGATGTGGCTTTGTTATACGACACCGAGGCTTTTGAAGTTATTACTTCGGAAACTTTTACAATTCAATTAATTGATGATAAAGGTGAACCTGATTATACAAGAGATATTCTTTTGGTTTCGGGAAAACTAGATAATGAACCTATTCATGTTATAGTAAACCATTGGTCTTCTAGGCGTGAAGGTTCAAAAGAAACAGAACATAAACGTATTGCTTCTTCTGATAAAGTTGCAGAAATTATTACGTCTTTAAGACTAAATGATACGGATGCAAAAATTATTGTTATTGGCGATTTTAATGATGACCCAAATAGTACGAGCGTACAAAAACTAGTAAAAAATCAAAATTTATTTAATCCTATGGAAGTTTTGCTCACGCGTTCTAGAGGTACCACTTCATACCAATTTAAATGGAATTTATTCGACCAAATATTATTCACCACCAATTTTTTTGAAGCAACTCCCGATACTTTAAGTTTTGATGAAGCCAATATTTTTGATAATGAGTTTTTAAAACTTTTTAATGGTAAATATAAAGGCAAACCTTTTAGAACTTATGTAGGGGCAAAATATAAAGGTGGTTATAGCGACCATTTTCCAGTATATGCTATTTTTAAGAAGT
>CAZLXG010000002.1:0-26694 GCA_964563585.1 uncultured Flavobacteriaceae bacterium
TTTTTGTTTTAATCTGAAATGAATTAAGCAGTTCTAATGTTATTAAAAAATATACTGGGATAAAGAAGGTTTTATGTAAGGATAATATTGTTTAAAGACTAAGTTTAAATCGTTTATAAATTCAACTTTTTTAACTACTTTAGTATTTATGAATATAATTATTCAATCTGCTTTAAAAACTCTTCAGAAATCTGAATTATTATTAACTAGTCTTTCGAATGAAGAATTGTGTGATACCTCAATTCCTCCTTATCATTCTAGTATTGGCTCACACTTAAGACATATATTGGATTTTTATGATTGTGCATTAAATATTAATTCTGACAAAAAAGTTGATTTAACTGCAAGAAGTAGAAATAAAGATGTCGAGTCTAAATGTAGTTCCGCAAGTGAGTATTTAAATTCTATTATGAGTAAGTTGAATAATACTAAATCTAATATGAATGATATGGTAACTGTTATTGATGATTTAGGATTAGGGAAAATTGAAATGCAATATACATTTGGTGCTTTAATATCTCAAGCTAATAGTCATACCATACATCATTATGCCATTATAAATTATATAATTGATAGGCTGGAAATTAAATTTAATGATGAAGATTTTGGCTATAATCCCACTACGCCAAAGGTAACTACTTTGAATTAGTTTTTTTTTTAAACATACTATCTAGAATAGTACTAATTCCTTTAAATACAGAAAATATAGCTAGAGCACATATAAGTATTGCGACTATTAAAATTGGAATATAAAGTGGCCTTTCTTTATTACTAAATGCTATATGGATTAGGGTTGGACCTATAAACATACATGCTAGAGCTATTCCCATAGTTTTTAAACCTTTAGCCAGAACATTTCTATTCGTTTTATTGTCTTCCATTTGTATAATTTTGAACTGCTAAACGTACGCTACCAAACTTATTTAATAATTTTTGAGCTTCTTCTTGTGATATATTGAGTTCTGCTATAATCATTTCGGTACCTCTATTGACAAGTTTATTATTGCTTAGTTGCATATCCACCATTTTGTTTCCTTTTATATGACCTAACTGAATCATGGTAGATGTTGTTATCATATTTAAAACCAGTTTTTGTGCCGTTCCTGCTTTCATCCTGGAACTTCCTGTTACAAATTCTGGACCTACAATAACTTCGATTGGGTATTTTGAAACCTTTGATAATGGACTATTTTGATTACAGGTTATACAGCCAGTTATAATTTTATTGGTATTGCAACTTTCTAAAGCAGAAATAACATAGGGTGTTGTGCCTGAAGCTGCAATACCAATTACTACATCGTCTCGATTTATATTTTTAGCTTGTAAATCTTCCCAACCAAGCGTAATAGAATCTTCGGCAAACTCAACAGCTTTTCTAATAGCGATATCTCCGCCAGCTATTAAACCAATAACTAATTCATGTGATACACCAAAAGTTGGTGGACACTCAGAAGCATCTAGTATTCCCAAACGACCACTTGTTCCAGCTCCAATGTAAAATAATCGTCCTCCAATCTTTAATTTTTCAACGATTTGTTGAACTAATTGTTCTATTTGAGGAAGTGCTTTTTCGACAGCCAAAGGAATCGTTTTATCTTCGTTATTAATACTTTGTAATAACTCAGAAACACTCATTTTTTCTAGATGATTGTAATTTGAATCTTGTTCTGTAATTTTTATAAAATCCATAATTCAAAAATAGCGATTTTTACTCGATAATCGAGATTTAAGTATATTGATACATAGTAGAAATTTAAACGTTATTTATTTGCGTTAGTGATTGCAGTGGCATCCTTTTTTGAGGTACAATAAAAAAGGTATAACGGAAAGCACGAACTGAAAGGGAATGCTATAAAAAAAGCCCCTAAAAAGGAGCTTTTAATTTAAATTCATATAATTCTGTTACCCAATAATACTATTAAAAGTTTTACTTGGTCGCATAGCTTGATTGATTAAACCTTCATTAGGTTTGTAATAACCACCCAAGTTTACAGCATTTCCTTGTATATTATTTAATTCATCAATAATGATTGTTTCATTATCTGCTAATTGTTTTGCAATAGAAGTGAATTCAGTTTTTAAAGCGTCATCTTTAGTCTGATTGGCTAATTCTTGTGCCCAATACATTGCTAAATAAAAATGACTTCCTCTGTTATCTAATTCGTTAACTTTTCTAGAAGGTCCTTTTTTATTTTCTAATAATTTATCAGTAGCATCATCTAATGCTTCACCTAAAATTTTTGCTTTTGAATTATTATTTGCTTCACTAAAATGGTCTAACGAAACGGCTAATGCTAAAAATTCACCTAAAGAATCCCAGCGTAAATGATTTTCACTTGTAAATTGTTGCACGTGTTTTGGTGCAGAACCACCAGCTCCAGTTTCAAATAAACCACCACCATTCATTAAAGGAACAATAGATAACATTTTTGCACTGGTTCCAACTTCTAGAATTGGAAATAAATCTGTTAAATAATCACGTAATACGTTTCCAGAAACTGAAATAGTATCTTTTCCTTCAATTATTCTTTCACATGTAAAAACTGTAGCTTTAATTGGAGATAAAATTCTTAAATCTAAACCAGCTGTATCGTGGTCTTTTAAATATGTATTTACTTTTTTAATAAGTTCTGCATCATGCGCTCTATTTTCATCTAGCCAAAAGACAGCTGGTGTTTGAGAAACTCTTGCCCGAGTTACAGCTAATTTCACCCAATCCTGAATTGGTGCATCTTTAACTTGACACATTCTCCAAATATCACCAGTTTCAACATTATGTTCTATTAAAGTGTTACCTGAAGCATCAATTACTTTTACAATTCCGTTTGAAGGAATTTCAAAAGTTTTATCGTGCGAACCATATTCTTCAGCTTTTTGAGCCATTAATCCAACATTAGGAACAGTTCCCATTGTGGTAGGGTCGAAAGCACCGTGTTTTTTACAGAAATCTATAGTTGCTGAGTAAATTCCAGCATAACTACTATCTGGAATAACCGTTTTAGTATCTTGTAATTCACCATCTGCATTCCACATTTTTCCTGAAGTACGAATCATTGCAGGCATTGAAGCATCAATAATTACATCACTTGGTACGTGTAAATTCGTAATGCCTTTATCACTATTCACCATAGCTATTGAAGGCCCACTAGCAAATGCAGCATCAATATCTGCTTGAATTTCGTTGCGTTTCGCTTCGGGTAATTCTTGAATTTTTTCAACTAAATTTCCAAAACCATTATTAACTTCAACACCAATATCTTCTAAAGTTTTACCATGTTTATTGAAAACATTTTTGAAAAAAGTTTCAACAGCATAACCAAAAATAATTGGGTCGCTCACTTTCATCATAGTAGCTTTCATGTGTAAAGAAAACAATACGTCTTTTTCCTTAGCATCAACAATTTCATTTTCTAAAAAGCTTAATAAAGCTTTTTTACTCATAACAGTACCATCAATTATTTCGCCAGCTAATAAAGGAAAACTATCTTTTAAGATAGTAATGTTTCCATTATTATCTGTATGTTCAATTTTTATACTTGTAGCTTCAGCTATAGTTACCGATTTTTCGTTATGTGCAAAATCGCCAGATTCCATTGTTGCTACATGTGTTTTAGAATCGCTAGACCATGCACCCATTGAATGCGGATTGTTTTTAGCGTAGTTTTTTACTGCTTTTGGTGCACGTCTATCAGAATTCCCTTCACGAAGCACTGGGTTTACAGCACTTCCTTTAATTTTATTATAACGTGAATTAATATCTCTTTCAGAATCATTTTCTGGCTCATCAGGATAACTAGGTATAGCAAAACCTTTAAATTGTAATTCTTTTATAGCTGCTTTTAATTGCGGTACAGAAGCACTAATATTTGGTAGTTTTACAATATTAGCTTCTGGTTTTTTTACTAATTCACCAAGGAAAGCTAAATCGTCTGTAACACGTTGGTCTTCATTTAAAAAATCTGGAAAAATAGCTAAAATTCTAGCTGCTAAAGAAATATCTTTTGTTTCAATATCTATTCCAGAAGATTTAACAAACGATTGTACAATTGGTAAAAATGAACGCGTTGCTAATGCTGGCGCTTCATCGGTTTTTGTATAAATAATTTTAGACATTAGAGTCGGATTTTTTAATTTATAAAACGCTAAAAAATAACAAAAGTAGTAGGTGTTGTTTTAAGCCAAGCGAAGATACGAAAATTGCCCTTTAAAAATGTTGAAATTTTTAACGAAATGAGCTATAAACAAGCAGTTTTAATAGAATAATAAAAATGATTAGCGTAAATAAGAATTTAGTAAAAACTAACTACCGAAGTTATAAAATAACAAAAGCCATATCACTATAGAATTTAATCTACTCTGATATGGCTTTCTTTGAAATACCATTGCATAGTCTTTATTAATATTGCTATTAACTCAATTTAAACTTGCGTTTAAACCTCTCAACGCGTGCACTACTACTTCAACGAAACATTTTGTGTTGTAATTTTCAATATGTATTGACCTAATTACCAAACTGTTTCTGTTTAATCATTTTCCTTGATCCTTTTCGTTTTTCATTCGTTTTCACGTTTGTTAAACTCCAAGCATTGCCTTTATTTATAGTATTAACTTTCACTAGATACTACTTTTTCAAGCTTTCAACCATACTAGTTTCTTGTCTACCATTGTCTATCCAATTTATGTTCCCGTAAGTCTATCCAATCACTTGTCTATCCTTAAGTTTCCACATCTTGTCAATTCAAATTATGCATCCAAACCTTTTTACAGTATCTTGGTTTCTTGTTCACACACGCATACACGTGGCACAATAAAACCTCAAAAAACAATTATATAAAGAACGTTACTTTATTTAGATTTTAATATAAATTCATCTTTTACAATAAAACCAACCGAGGTTGTTACTAATTTCTTATGCTAAGATATAACTAAAATTTAAAAAAACAATGGCAATAAGCAATTAGATATCAACTACTTATAAACCGTACTTATTAACTTTTGTTAATAAAAAAAGCCTTGATGTAAAATCAAGGCTTTTAAATAGCTGCAATTGCAGTAGTATATTATTAACGTCTTTGTTCTTTAATTCTGGCTTTTTTACCAGTAAGACCTCTAAAGTAGAAGATTCTAGCTCTACGTACTTGTCCACGTTTATTAATTTCAACTTTTTGTAATGCAGGTAAGTTAACTGGGAAAATACGTTCCACACCAATCGAACCCGACATTTTTCTAATTGTAAAAGTTTCTGTACTACCAGAACCTCTTCTTTGTATTACCACACCTCTAAAAAACTGAGTACGTGTTTTACTTCCTTCTTTAATTTCGTAGTAAACTGTAATTGTGTCTCCCGCCGAAAATTCTGGAAAATCCTTTTTTGGTACAAATTCATTTTGTACAAATTTCACTAAAGATTCCATATCTTTAAATTTAATTATAATTAATCCAGAATAACATTCACGATTCTCGCCAGAGGTTAACCCGAAATTGGCTGCAAAAATAAGTATTAATTAATAATCTGCAATATTTTATTTGTATTTTTTTGATGTTACTTTTTGTTATGCAAAAAGTCAGGCTATCCGCTATATCTTTTGCCGAAAAGGCAAAAGGATGCCGCTACTATCCTTAACACGAAACAAGTTCGTAGTGAGCAGTCGTGAGCAGTCTACAGTATTCAGTCATGTTACGTCATTACGAGGAAGAATGATAAATAACTAGAATTAAAAAGAAAGCTTCACTGCGTTCGCAATGACGAGAAATTATTCATCCAGTAAATCTGGTCGCAGCTCTTTAGTGCGTTGATAAGCTTGTTCTTCACGCCATTTTTCAATTTTCGGGAAATTACCACCAAACAATAACTCAGGAACTTTCCAGCCTTTGTAATCACGAGGTTTTGTATAAATCGGTGGAGCTAATAAATTATCTTGAAAGGAATCGGTTAAGGCAGAAGTTTCATTTCCTAAAACTCCAGGTATTAATCGAATAATAGAATCACACAAAACTGCAGCAGCTAATTCGCCACCAGACAACACATAATCACCAATAGATATTTCGCGTGTAATTAAATGTTCGCGTACACGTTGGTCAACACCTTTATAATGTCCGCATAAAATAATAATGTTCCCTTTTAATGAAATTTGATTTGCAATACCTTGGTTTAAGGTATCTCCATCAGGTGTCATATATATTACCTCGTCGTAATTGCGTTCACTTTTTAAAGCTGTAATACATTTGTCAATAGGTTCAACCATCATAACCATACCTGCGCCCCCACCAAATTGTGTGTCGTCAATGGTTTTGTAATTATCGGTTGTGAAATCACGTAAATTATGAAAATGAACTTCTACCAAATTAGCTTCAATAGCACGTTTTAAAATAGAAGCTTCAAACGGGCTTTTAAGTAATTCTGGTAAAACGGTAATAATATCTATACGCATTGTTGTAGTTTATAATTGCAAAGATAAATTATTTTGAATTGGATTTTTAGAGTGGTAAGCTTAACGTGTATGAATCGTTTTTAACGATTTACACTGCTTATGTGTTTAGTTTTTGTATTTCTCAAGAAGGTTGTGTAGTAATAATTTTAATTCCATTTTATTATTTGGTGTTTTATTATTGTCTAATTAATGATTCAAGTTTCCGTTTTAAAAAATCTGATTCTTTATATAATCGATTGCCGATTTTTGAATTTCCATATTACAATGTGTAAGATGTATAACCCTTTCAAAATCATAATACTTTTCTGTTATCTCATATATTAAATTTTTATCAATGTTTTCTTCTCCAGATAGTTCTAACAGAACATAAATTATATTGTTAATTGTAGGTTTTAAAACATCTTCAAAGTATAATTCTTGATAGGATTGAAATTGATTAAAATCTGAGATGTTTTTTTGCATTAGTAAGATCTAATAATATTTCTTTCAATTTCTTTTTTGTTTTAGACTTGTAATATTTAATAAAAGCTATAGAAATTGAAATTAAAGCAAGTAAGGAAAAAAGAATAAGCATAACCCAATTGTTGTAATCTTTCTAAAAAGAACTTCCGTATTTTATTACTTCAGAATTAAAATCTTGTATCTGTTTTCTTTCTTCTTGTAGATTTTTTTTAATGGATTAATACAAGATTTGACAGTAGAATCAATTATTTTCTCTAAGTTTTGTTTTGAAATAACAATTTCATTCTATAATAAATTAAACAATAATTAATACTTGTCATTAAACGAAATTATAGCTTTTTTTCTGACAAAGTCAAGTATTTACTTATTACTCCAAAACATCTGCAAATCATTGTCTAAAACAAAACCTTCACGTTGGTATAAATACTGTGCAGGATTTGTATTTGCGGTTTGTATACCCAAACCTATATAACCTTTTTCTTTACAATGCACTTTAGCTTTATTAATTAAAGCAGTGCCAATATTTTTGTTTCTGTAATTGGGGTTTATAAATAAATCGTTTAACAAATATATAGGTTTCATAGAAACCGACGAAAACAACGGATACAATTGTGTAAAACCAACAGCAATATTATCAATAAAGGCTAAATAAATAACAGATTCTTGTTTTGTAATACGTTCTTTTAAAAAAACTTTAGCTGCTTCAATATTAGATTCTTGTTTATAAAATACACGATAACCATCAAAAAGTGTTGCTAATGCATCTAAATGTTCTGTTGTAGCTTGTATTATTTTCATATTAAATCAAAAAAAATCTGTAACGTGAAATTACAGATTTTTAAATTTATTAAAAGGATTGTTATTGTCCTTTATGCTTATTAATTTCATCTTGTAATTGGCGGCGTACTTTTTGTTCGCGGTCTAAAGCTGTTTTGCGGTGTTCGTCAAATTCTTCTTCAATTTCTTCCAATGCATTTTTTACATTTCTTGTTACCGAATTGCTATTCTTAAATTTAAAAATAAAGAAAAGAAGTAAGGCTAATAAACCTGCTATTATTGCCCACATTAATACATTGTAACTGGTTTTACTCATTTGTAAACCAAGTAGCGACATATTGTTTTTCTCTAAATTTGTAGCATCTAGTGTAGATTGAGTCCCGTTTAAATTAGATTTTAAACTTTTAATTTCCTTTTGTTGTGCTTCAACAGTGCTTCTTGAATTGTCTAATTTTGTTTGAATAGTTTTTAAAGAATCTCTAGTATGTGCTTGTAAAGTAAGTAGCATGCTACGTTTTACAGCTTCATAAGCTTGGCCATTTGTACCTTTAAAATTACCAGATTTTTTAAGAACATATTCAAATTGATTGTTAAGTGTACTATTATTTAACGACAATTTATCGTTTTCAGGAGTTGTAGTTTGTGCAAAAGAATTTGATGTAAATAAAAAAAGTAAAAAAACAATTGCGAGGAATTTAATAGGTTTCATGTTTCGGTTTGGTATAAAATGGTTGTATTTGGTTCTACGAAGTTATAAAATATTGTTTAGTATTGCATTATAATTGTCAAAAAGCCTCACAGAGTGAAGCTTTTTTATATACGTTTTAAAAAATCATTTAGATTGTTTTTCTACTAATAATATGTATAACGTCTTACTTTGGCAATATATTTTGCAAGCCTAATAACTTGATGGCTGTAACCATATTCGTTATCGTACCAAATATATAGCACTACATTTTTACCATCTTTACGTACAATGGTTGCTTTACTATCGTAAATTGAAGGTGCAGAACAGCCAACAATATCGCTAGATACTAACTCATCACTAAGTTCGTATTTTATTTGTTCAACCAAACCGCCTTCTAAAGCATGTTTTTTTAGAATAGCATTTACATCTTTAACTGATGTTTCTTTTTCTAATTCTAAATTTAAAATCGCTAATGAACCATTAGGTACAGGAACACGAATAGCGTTTGATGTTAATTTACCTTCTAAACTTGGTAATGCTTTTGCAACTGCGCTTCCAGCTCCGGTTTCTGTAATTACCATATTTAATGCTGCTGCACGACCACGGCGGTATTTACTATGGAAATTATCAACCAAATTTTGATCGTTTGTATAAGAATGAATCGTTTCTAAATGTCCACTTTTTATACCTAATGAATCTTGAATAGCTTTTAAAACTGGTGTTATAGCATTAGTTGTACAGGATGCTGCAGAGAAAATGTTTACTTTATCTGGATTGTGTTCTGAATGATTTACACCATGAACAATATTTGGTATGCCTTTTCCTGGAGCAGTTAATAAAACTTTACTAGCACCTTTCGCTTTTAAATGTCTGCTTAATGCATCTTTATCTCTAAAAGCACCTGTATTATCAATAATTAAAGCATCATTTATACCGTATTTTGTATAATCAATATCTTCGGGCGCATTTGCCGAAATAATATTAACGGTTGTGCCATTAATAATTAATGCGTTGTTTTTTATATCTGTTAAAACGGTTCCTGAAAAATCGCCATGAACAGAATCATTACGCAATAAAGCGGCTCTTTTTTCAAGTATTTGTTCGTCAATTTTTCCACGAGTTACAATAGCGCGTAATCGTAACTGGCTACCTTTTCCTGTGCGTGTCATGAGTTCGCGAGCTACCAAACGACCAATTCTACCAAAACCATAAAGCACCACATCTTTTGGTTCGATACCACCATTTTTACTAGCTTCTTTTAGTTTTCTTGCAACAAATGCCGTAGCATTATTATGTTTATTGCTGTCTAATTGAAATTCGTAAGTCAATTTGCCAATATCCAATTTTGCTGGTGGAACATCTAGCGTTTTAATTGCTTGTGCAATTTCAACAGAATCGTAAATTGAAATTGGTTTTTGCACAAATTTACCAGCATATTCATGAAGGCTTAAAATCTGACTCACGTTTCTGTCAATCAACTGATTTCTAAAAATCACTAATTCGATTGATTTGTCGTACCAAAGGTCGCTTACAATTTTTATAAACTCTACGGTTGCTCTTCGGCGATTTACTTGAAAAGCCAATTCTTTTTCATAAGTTTCATTAAAACTCATTGCTTAAAATATTTAGTTTGCGTTAAAAAATTTTTGCAAAAATACCATATTTCAAACGTTTTCGTAGCGTGTTTTGGTAAAAAAAGAAACCTCCTTATTTTTACATAAAGAGGTTTGTAGTTATTATTTATTTGAAGTTGAATTTTACCTGAAATTGTAGCGTTCTTTTTCGCCAAAAGAATTAATAAGTTCTATTCTTAAAGATTCAGTTGCCAATTTATTTTTCAATATTAGCTCTACATCTTCAATAGAATTTACTTTTTCATCATTAATTGAAGTGATAATAGTACCTACTTTTACACCGTTTTTCGTCCAATAATCAGCATATCGTGAATTCAACTTAACTATTTTTATACCATTAGAAACTTTATACTTTTTTAATTCTGCAGGTTTTGCATTTTTAACCTGCCCAACAAGTGGAAGCGTAGTTGTATCATTTCTTAATAAAGTAACAGATACTGTTTTTATCGAGCCATTGCTTAATAAAGTTAGGTTTACAATGTCGTTTGGTCGTTTTGCACTGATATGACCAGTTAAATCAGAAAATTTAGAAACTTTCATATTATCAATTTCTTTAATAATATCTCCTTTTTTAATACCTGCTTTTTCTGCTCCAGAATCTTCAACTATACTTTCTACATAAACACCTTCTGTATCACTTATTCCTAATTCATTTGAAAAACGACTATTTAATGTGTTGCCAAGAATTCCGATAATACCATTTTGAACATTACCAAATTCCATAATATCCTCAATAACTTTTCGAGCAATATTACTAGGTACAGCAAACGAATATCCAATATAAGAGCCTGTTTGAGAAGATATTGCAGTATTGATGCCAATTAGTTCTCCGTTAGTATTTACAAGTGCGCCACCAGAATTACCAGGGTTTACTGCCGCATCTGTTTGGAGGAATGATTGCGAACTTGTACCAGATAAATCTCTTGATTTTGCGCTTATTATACCTGCAGTTACAGTTGATGTTAAATTAAAAGGATTGCCAACAGCTAATACCCATTCGCCAATTTTTACTTGGTCGGAATCTCCAAAAGTAGCAAATGGTAAATCTTCATCAGCTTCAATTTTTAAAAGTGCAATATCGGTTTTTGGGTCAGTTCCAATAATTTTTGCGTTGTATGTTTTGTTATTATTTAATGTTACAGATAGGTTTTGAGAGTTTTTAATGACATGATTATTAGTAATAATATAACCATCGGGACTAACAATAACTCCAGAGCCTGTACCTAATTGCGCACGTTGTTGCTGTCTTCCAAAAAACAAATCTTCAAACGTCATTTGTCCAGAGCTAAGTGCTAGATTTTTCACGTGTACAACGGTGTTGATACTGTTTTCGGCAGCAGCCGTAAAATCTGGAACTTCTTTAGTATTATATGAATTTGCTACATTATTTGTGGGTAAAAAACTAGGGTTTGCACTTGCAGACTCAACAACTATTGTCTGTTTTGGTTCTAAAAAAAGTTTATAGGCACCAAGTGTTAATATACCACCCAAAGCAGAAACCAATACCAATGATAAAATCTTCTTCATAATTTTCAGTTTATTTTTATAACGATTAAAATTAATTATTTATTGAGTTGTGTTTTATGTTTTAACGAATTTTAACGTCAACTTTAACTATGATTTAACAATCGTAAATGCGGTAGAATATTTATATATTTGTGCTTTATTATGCAACAAGAATTTTACAAATATCAAGGAACAGGAAACGATTTTGTGATGATTGATAATCGTCAACAAACATTCGATAAAAGTAATACCGAACAAATTGCATTTTTATGCGACAGGCGTTTTGGAGTAGGAGCAGACGGGCTTATTCTATTGGAGAGTCATGATGAACTTGATTTTAAAATGGTTTATTATAATGCTGATGGAAATGAAAGTTCCATGTGTGGTAATGGTGGACGTTGTTTGGTCGCATTTGCCAAACAGTTGGGTGTTATAGAAAATAAAGCTGTTTTTGAAGCTATTGATGGCTTGCATCACGCCATTATTGAAAATGATATTGTAAAGCTTCAAATGCAAGATATTGATACTATTGAAAAATATGATAACCACGTTTTTTTAGATACAGGTTCACCACATCATGTTCAGTTTGAAAATAATATTGATGATTTTGATATTAAAACTAAAGGTGAAAAAATCAGATATGGTTCACCATATAATGAAGCAGGAAGTAATGTGAATTTTGTAAAAAAAGTTTCTGATGCTACTTTTACTGTTAGAACTTATGAGCGTGGAGTAGAAGATGAAACACTTTCTTGCGGTACTGGTGTTACCGCTGTTGCTTTAGCTATGAATTATATTGGAGAAACTGAAAAAAGCCTAATTACATTAAATGTTCAAGGTGGAGAATTACGGGTATCGTTTGATAAAGTTGGTAATTCGTATAAAAATGTATGGTTAATTGGTCCAGCTAAACTAGTTTATCAAGGAAATATATGATAACATTAAAAGGAGAGAATATATATTTACGTGCTTTAGAACCTGAGGATTTAGAGTTTATTCATGCTATTGAAAACGACGAATCTATTTGGGAAATAAGCAACACACAAACACCATATTCTAAATTTTTAATTAAACAATATTTAGAATACTCACATAAAGATATTTTTGAAGTAAAGCAGTTACGATTAGTAATTTCAAATTATGAAAACGAAGCTTTAGGAATGATTGACTTGTTCGATTTCGATTTTAAAAATAGTCGTTCAGGTGTTGGTATTCTTGTGAAAGACACAAAGCATAGAGAAAAAGGTATTGGAAAAGAAGCTCTTAAATTATTAATAAATTATAGTTTTTCTCATTTAGGATTGCATCAATTATATTGTAATATTTCAGAAGAAAATACCGTTAGTATTAAGCTCTTTACAAGTCAAGGTTTTAAAAAAATTGGACTTAAAAAAGATTGGATTAACTTTAATGGCTCTTACAAAAACGAATATTTATTTCAACTTATAAAGCCCATAAAGGGCATTTAATACATAGAAATTAGATGTACATAAAGAAAATACTTTTGGCTATTGTTTTATTAGGTTTAGTTGTAGCAGCATATTTTTCATATTATATATATGGCACTATGTTTAATCCAAATACAGCCTTTAATAATGATAATGCATATATATATATAAAATCTACAGATTCATATAATGATGTCCGAGAGCAATTGGAACCACTTTTACTAGATATTGAAAAGTTTGATGCGCTTGCTAAACAAAAAAAGTATACTTCTAATATTAAATCGGGTCGTTTTGCTATAAGAAAAGGTATGAATAATAATGATATTATTAATTCCATTCGAAGTAAAAATACACCAATTAAAGTGTCTTTTAATAATCAAGATACATTCGAAAAATTAGCGGGACGTATTGCTATACAAATTGAAGCAGATAGTATTTCCATTTTAAATGCCATGCAAGACATCGATTTTTTGTCTAAAAATAAATTTAATGAAGCTACTGCTTTAGGGATGTATTTGCCAAATAGTTATGAGTTGTATTGGAATACATCAGCCGAAGGTTTTAGAAGTAAAATGCTAAAAGAATATAATCGTTTTTGGAATACTTCAAGAACTGAAAAGGCAAAGTCTATTGGTTTATCTCAAAATGAAGTCATTGCGTTGGCATCTATTGTTTACGAAGAATCTAAGCAAGCAAACGAGCAACCTAGAATTGCAGGTGTTTATATGAATAGAATTAGAATTGGAATGCCTTTACAAGCAGATCCAACACTTAAATTTGCAGCGTATAAACTTCCAAAATATAAAAACACAGTTATTAAACGTGTTTTAAATATTCATAAAGAAATTAATTCTCCATATAATACATATAAGAATTTAGGATTGCCACCAGGTTTAATCGCCATGCCAGATATCTCAGCTATTGATGCCGTTTTAAATTTTGAAAAGCATAAATACCTTTATTTTGCTGCGGATGCTAAACATTTTGGATTTCATAAGTTTGCAAAAACATTATCGCAACATAATGTAAACGCAAGATCTTATCATAGATATTTATCATCTCAAGGCATAAATAAATAGTGAAGCAATCTATTGTAAAATATCTATTTCTATTTTTAATATCTTTTTCTTATTCGCAATCTAAACTCGATTCTTTTTTAACACCAAGTGATTCTTTAAACAAACCTAGACGAAACGCTGTTGTTATTACAGAAGTTTCAATTGCTACTTTGTCTATAGTGGGTTTAAATCAATTGTGGTATGCCGATTTTGAGCGTTCTAAATTTCATACAGTAAATGATAATGATGAATGGTTGCAAATGGATAAACTGGGGCATGTGTTTTCATCTTATCAAATAGGGAAACATGGAGCACAGGTATTAAATTGGAGTAGTGTTAGCGAAAAAGACCAGCTAATTTACGGTGCGACTTTAGGCTTTGGTTTTTTAACTGCTGTTGAAGTTTTAGACGGTTATTCGCAAGAATGGGGCTTTTCTTGGGGAGATGTTTTAGCAAATGCATCAGGAACTGGTTTATATATTGGTCAAGAATTACTTTGGAAGGAGCAACGTATAGCATTAAAATTTTCTTTTCATCAAACTAAATATGCTGCACAACGACCAGATAAGCTAGGAGATAGTTTTTTAGAACAAGTTTTAAAGGATTATAATGGGCAAACGTATTGGTTAAGTGCAAATTTGCATTCGTTTTTTAAAGAAAGTAAAATCCCAAAATGGTTGAATATTGCCGTAGGCTATGGTGCTAACGGGATGCTAACTGGTCTAAAAGATGTTGACAATCAGTTGTTAACAAATACTGAAAGGCATCGACAGTTCTATTTAAGTTTTGATGTAAATTTACATAATATTAGAACTAATTCTAAGATATTGAGGTCTATTTTTGACATTTTTGATATGATAAAAATACCATTTCCAACATTAGAATTTAGTAAAAAAGGTGCTGCATTTCATCTATTCTACAATTAAAATTAGTCATTAATCGAGTAGTTTTGATGTTTTGTAAAAAAGGTGTAATTTTGCAGGCTCAAATTTTCAAGTATATTTTTCATGAAATATACTGAAGAAATTTAAAATTATGACAAAGAATATTGCAAGTTACTTAACCCTAGCACTTACAATAATTATGTTATTGTATGTATCGTTTTCATCTGATGAAACGTTAGATATGAGTAAATATTCAACAGCTGGCTTAGAGTTACATTATACTGTAAGTCAAGACGAGAACATTAATGATAATGTTTTAGCGTCAAATGAACTAAACAAATCGTTTTCTCCATACTTAGAGAAATCATTTGTTGGATTTAAAGAAGCTTTAGCTTTTAAAGAATCTAGAGGTAACTATTTTTCTGTAAATACATTTGGGTATTTAGGAAAATACCAATTTGGTAAAGAAACTTTAAAAATGATTGGAATTAGAAATCCACAACAATTTTTAAAGAATCCAGTATTACAAGAAAAAGCTTTTATTGCCAATACTTCAAGAAATAAATGGATTTTGCGACGGGATATTAAAAATTTTGTTGGTAAGCGTATTAATGGTACTGTTGTTACTGAGTCTGGCATTTTGGCTGCGGCACATTTAGCTGGTCCAGGAAGCGTTAAAAAATATTTAAGAAGTTATGGTATTAATAACTTTGCAGATGGTTACGGAACCACAGTTCAGTATTATATGAAACGATTTTCTGGTTATGATACTTCTTCTGTAAAACCGAATAAGAAAGCAAAGGTAATATAGTTTTTAGCTTTTATAAATAATAAATATGGTAGGTCTTTTATGAAGGTCTACCATGTTTTTTTTCCATACGTTTGCAGTTTGTGTTTTTATAAACTCTGTAGATAAAGTTATATCGCAAGCAACACAAACATCTGTGTTGTTTTCTAAAGCATTGCAAATATCTTCTAACATTTTATTATTCCTGTATGGAGTTTCAATAAATATTTGAGATTGATTACGCTCAAAAGACAAGCGCTCTAAACGTTTAAGTTCACTTTTTCTTTCACCTCTATCAATAGGTAAGTAGCCATTAAAGGCGAAGTTTTGCCCATTCATTCCAGAACTCATAACTGCCATTAAAATAGAAGATGGTCCAACTAAAGGCACTACTTTTATGTTTTTTTGATGTGCTAATTTCACAATATCTGCACCTGGGTCTGCAACACCAGGACAACCAGCTTCTGATAAAAGTCCAACATTTACACCTTTTAAACAAGGTTCTAAAAAACTTGGTAACTCACTCTCATCAGTAAACTTATTTAAATGAAACATTTCTAAAACTGATTGAGATTTACCCGAGCTGATTTTTTTTATAAATCGTCTTGCTGTTTTTTCATTTTCAACAATGTAAGTATCAATTTGTTCAATAATTTTTTTTACTGATATTGGTAAAACCTCAAGAGGTGCATTATCTCCTAAAGTTGTAGGTATAAGGTATAGTTTTCCTATGGTAGAATTCATTCTTAAATTATATTCAATTTTTTTAAGTTTTTGTTACCACTGGTTTCGGTAACTTCAACCAAATATATGCCTTTACTAATAATTTGAGTAGATACTTTTATAGTATTATTCTGTATAGATTTAATTTTCTTAATTAATTTACCTTGTAAATTATAAACAGTAATAGTGCTAATGTTTGTTGCAGAGTTTTTTAAAGTGATTGTAAGTTCTTTTTTACTGGATTTGGATACATTTTAAACTGACTTCTCTCATAATTGTCTATACTTAAATTATCATCTGTAATTTTAAATATTTGACCTATTAGATCTAGAAATATAAATATTTCCACTGTTATTTTCTCCAAATGATATCCAATTACCACTAAATGAATTGTCGAGTATTTGTGTATAAGGGCTTCTGTTATGTTCTATATAACCTATTTCAGTCTGCAAAAAATATGTCCGCCTGATAAAATTTTGAATTTTTATATTAAAAGCACAAAATATTTGATGAATTTTAGTTTAAAGTAATTTTTCAGCTATTAAATCGCATGCTTCATCTAGCATTTTATAGATATTTTCAAAACCATCTTCTCCACCATAATATGGGTCTGGAACATCATAATTTTGATTGGGATATATTTCATTTAGAATGAATCTTACTTTGGTAATATCTTCCTCGTTTCTTGTTAAAGCTATAACATTATCATAATTTGATGAGTCCATTACATAAATAACATCAAACGTATCAAAATCAGATGCACTGAATTGTCTTCCTTTTAAATTTGAAATATCTAGACCATACTTTTTTGCAACGGCAACTGAACGTTTATCGGGAGAATTACCTACATGATAGTTGGCAGTTCCAGTAGAATCTACTATAAATTTATTTGTGGGAAGCTTAGATTTTAAAATACCTTCGGCTAATGGTGAGCGACAAATGTTCCCCAAACATACCATTAGAATTTTAGTCATTGAAAAGTAATTTTAAACAGTAAGTTTTTTATGAATGTCTTCAACGTATTTTCTGAATTGTTTATCAGTTGAAGATAAATTATCTACAGTTTTACAAGCGTGTAAAACTGTTGCGTGGTCACGTTTCCCGATTTGAGAACCAATACTGGCTAATGATGCCTTTGTTAGTTTTTTAGCAAAAAACATAGCTAATTGTCTAGCTTGAACAATATGGCGTTTTCGTGTTTTAGAGCGTAAGGTTTCAATATCCATTTGGAAATAATCCGACACCACTTTTTGTATATAATCTATTGAAACTTCGTGTTTTGTATTCTTAACAAATTTTTCGACAATTTGTTTCGCTAAATCAATAGTAATCTCTTTTTTATTGAAAGATGATTGTGCAATTAATGAAATAATAGCACCTTCTAATTCTCTAACATTAGTTTTGATGTTTTTTGCAACATATTCAATAATGTCATCTGGCATTTCAACACCATCTCTATATAATTTATTTTTTAATATAGATACGCGTGTTTCAAAATCTGGAGTTTGTAATTCTGCTGAAAGACCCCATTTAAAACGAGATAATAAACGTTGTTCAATATCTTGCATATCAACAGGAGCTTTATCACTAGTTAAAATGACTTGCTTTCCGTTTTGATGTAAATGATTGAAAATATGAAAGAAAACATCTTGAGTTCCTGTTTTTCCTGAAAGGAATTGAACGTCATCAATAATTAAAACATCTATAATTTGATAAAAATGAATAAAATCATTTCTATTATTTTTCTTAACAGACTCTATATATTGTTGTGTGAATTTTTCGGCCGAAATATATAAAACCGTTCTTTCAGGATATTTATCTTTAATTTCAACACCAATAGCATGCGCTAAATGTGTTTTTCCTAAACCAACACCACCAAAAATAAGTAATGGATTAAACGATGTTCCACCTGGTTTTGCAGCAACAGCTAATCCTGCGCTACGTGCTAAACGGTTAGAATCACCTTCTAAGAAATTCTCAAAACTATAATTTGGATTTAGTTGCGATTCAATTTTTACATTTCTAATACCAGGAATTACGAATGGGTTTCTTAATTCTGGGTTTTTATTATTAAATGGAATATCAACTTCTTGTGGTTTTACAGAGATTCTGTTTGCGCTTGGAATTTTTTCAGTAAACGGTTGTTTATTGCCATACGTGTTTTCCATTTTAATAATGTAAACAAGTTTAGCTTTCTCGCCTAACTCTTTTGTTAATGAAACTTTTAAGATTTTTACGTAGTGTTCTTCAAGCCATTCGTAAAAGAATTTACTTGGTACTTGAATACTAAGTACATTATCAGTAAGCTTAACTGCAGTAATTGGTTCAAACCAAGTTTTATATGCTTGCGGTTGAATATTATCCTTTATGAATTCAAGACAATTATTCCATACCGTTTGCGCAGTTACACTCATGTTTTAATTTTATAGTGGTTAGTTAGTCTTATTGAATAGAGAAACTAAAATTCTCTTCCCCAAAATAGTTTAGCAAATATGTGAACAAAATTCTTAAAAAAAAAATCATTTGCTATTGAATATTAAGATTTTTTTTTGCATGTTTAAGCCGTAGCCGAAACTACAAAAAAATATTTAATATAGCGAATGAAAATCGACGAAATACAAATAAGAGTGAGATATGGTGAAACTGACCAAATGGGTGTCGTTTATCATGGGAATTACGCATTATATCTAGAAATGGGACGTATCGAATGGTTACGGAAATTTGGCGTGTCTTATAAATATATGGAAGCAAACGGTATTATGTTACCTGTTGTTTCTTTAAGCATAAACTATAAAAAATCAATAGGTTACGATGATGTAATTAATGTAAAAACTCAACTGAAAAATAGGCCGTCGGCGAAGATTGAATTTGAATATGAAATTACTAATGAAAAGGGCGAAATTGTAACAACAGCGTCTACTATTTTAGTGTTTATAGATACGAAGACTAATAGACCAACTCGTGTACCAAAATATATTTTAGACACATTAAAAGATGAATTTTAATTTTTTTTAATGTTTATTTCAAAAAGACGATTAAAAATTTCAAAGATTGATTGAGCATCTTTTTTTCTTACCGATATAGTGATTTGGCAATCCATTTCTAACGTTTGATTAATAATATTTAAATGCTTCTCCTTTATTATGCGCATTACCGTATTCATGTTTTTGTAATCAAACCTAATTAAGTATTCTATATTAATTGTTTTTTCTAAAATTTTTGAATGTTCTAAAGCCATTTGAGCCGTAGTTTTATAGGCATTTATTAATCCGCCAACACCAAGTTTAACACCGCCAAAATAACGCACTACTACAATTAATATATTGGTAACTCCAAATGATTGAATTTGCCCGTAAATAGGCATGCCTGCGGAATTATTAGGTTCTCCATCATCATTGGCACGATATTCAATAGTTTCTGTTCCTAATTGATAAGCGTAACACCAATGTCTTGCTGCGTGATGTTCTTTTTTTAATTTTTCTATATGAGTTTTTACGTTTTCTAAAGTAGAAATAGGAAATGCGTAACCAAAAAATTTACTGTTTTTATCTTTAAATAATACAGACTCAGAAGGAATGTTAATAGTTTTATATGTGTCTTTTTCTGTCAAAATAATTAGAATAATTTGTTTTTTATTTTGAACAAATCTGACACATCTTCGTTTTTAGGATTAATATTCCAAACTTTTATACCTAATAAATCAGCAGTATTTGTATTGCCTTTTCTATCATCTACAAAAAGGCATTCGTTTGCTTTTAAAGTGTTTTCATTTAAAACGAATTCATAAATACTTTTGTTTGGTTTGCTTAAATTGATTTCATGCGACAAATAATAAGCATCAAAACAATTTTTAAAATCTTCATAAAATAAAATGTTTTCTTTTATCCAATTAATATGAAGTTCATTAGTATTGCTTAAAAGAATAAGGTTGTATTTCTTTTCTTTTTTCAAACCTTGAAGAAAGTCTAAGCGATGTTTAGGGAAATCTTTCAGCATGAAATTCCAAATGTCAATTAAATTTTTTTTTGAATGCTTAGGAAAGTTCTTTGAATAAAATTCTAAAATCTCATCGGTAGAAATTAAGCCTTGTTCGTAAAAACTATTAAACGCTATCATCTCTTCAGAAAGCGAATCAATTTCTAATAAATTAAGTGTGTTTTTCATAGCACTTTCTTCATCTAAATTAATAAAGACGTTGCCAAAATCGAAAATGAGGGTTTTAATCATTCATGTAAAATTTTAAAATATCAGAATCAATTTTTTCTTCAGAAATTAACTGTCCAGAAAAGCTAGGTGATTTTACGCCATTGTTAAATTGAATGTTACCAGTAAAAACTCGTGCTTCATCCCAAAGATTTTCATCTATAAATGTTTGAAGCGTTTTTGCGCCACCTTCAATAATAATAGAATTTATATTTTTTTCAAATAGAACATTACAAATTTGACTTGCTATATTTTTAGTGAAATCAATATTGTTATTTGAAATGATAATTGTTTTAGCTTCATCATTAAAAATATTAAAGTCTTTTGAAAATTTTTCATTTTTATCAATAAGAACTCTAATAGGGTTTTTGCCAACCCAATTTCTTGCTGTTAATGTGGGATTATCTTGTAAAACAGTATTTGTGCCCACTAAAATCGCTTGTTCTTCAGTACGCCATTTATGAACTAATTGTCTAGAAAATTCATTTGTAATCCAAATAGGTTTTTGTTCGTTTTTAGTTTCTGGAGCTATAAAGCCATCAATAGTTTCTGCCCATTTTAATATAATGTATGGTCGTTTTTTATTGTGAAATGTAAAGAATCGTTTGTGATGTTTTTTGCATTCATCTTCTAAAACTCCAACTGTTACATTGCAACCAGAGTTCTTAAGTTTTTCGATGCCTTTTCCTGCGACTTTTATGTTATCATCTAAACAACCAATAATAACGTTTGGTATGTTGTGTTTAATAATTAGGTCGCTACAAGGCGGTGTCTTTCCAAAATGCGAACAAGGTTCTAAAGTAACATATAATGTAGATTCTTTTAATAGCGATTTGTTTGCAACAGAGTTAATGGCATTTACTTCTGCATGATTTCCACTGTATTTACTAGTAAAACCTTCGCATAAAATTTTGTTATTATGTACAATTACGCTACCAACCATTGGGTTAGGACGTGTTGAGCCTAAACCATTTTTGGCAATTTCTAAACAACGTTTAATATATGTTTTGTGATTAGTCAAAAAAACTACAATTTAATTTTCACTTGTTCAGTTTTATCAATATCATAAGTATACGAAAACCCTAAAACGTTATATTTAATAGAGCCTTTATATTGCACTTTTAACTTTTTACTAAACAGACTACTTAGTAATCCTCCTAAGTTTTTATTACTAAAAATACTATCGGTAGGAATATTTGCTTTCAGTGGAATTGTAAATTCTTTTTTTGCTGGTACTTTAAAACTTTCGGTTGTAACGGTAGCCATTTCATTATCGTTTACATATACTTTTATACCATCAGATTTTAATTCGCCACCAATATCATTCGGATTAATAAATAAAGCATCGGCTGTAAATGTTATATATTTTGATGTTGATTCTAAAACTTTAATATTTTCAACTCTTAAAAACTCTGGTTTTTCGTTAACCGAGCAGCTTAAAAAAGTAATGCATATTGTTGATAAGATTATAAGTCTTTTCATTTTCATTTTTTTAGTTTATGTATCTTCACTTTTGTAAAAAGGTAGTTTTAAAGTGAACAAAGATACTATTGTTATTCGAGAAATTAAGCCAGAAGATAATGTGCAAATTGAGCAAATTATTAGAGCTTGTTTTCATGAGTTTAAAATTCCGTTAGAAGGAACAGCATATTCAGATAATGAAACCCCACGAATGTTTGAATCTTATCAAAATAATAATGATGTTTATTACGTAATAGATAATAATGGGGAAATTTTAGGCGGTGGCGGTATTAAGCCTTTAAAAGATTTTGAAGCTGATGTATGCGAGATTCAAAAAATGTATTTTTCTCCAAAAATAAGAGGTAAAGGTTATGGTAAGTTAATGTTCAAAAAATGTATGCAATCGGCAATAGATTTGGGTTATAAACAATGTTATTTAGAATCGGCTCCGCAACTTAAAGCAGCAATTCATATTTACGAAAACTCTGGGTTTAAACATTTAAAAAGCGCTTTAGGAAATACAGGACATCATGCTTGTGGTGTTTGGATGATAAAAGATTTATGAGACTAAAAAATATTCAAAATACGTTTCATCAAGAGTTAGATGCTATTTATGGAAAAGAAGAAGTAAATAGTTTTTTTTTTATATTAATAGAAACGTACTATAACATTTCTAGAATACAGTTGGCTTTAGATTCTGACTTTGCAGTTGAAAATATTGTAGAACTTTTAAAAGCCTTAGAAGCTTTAAAACAAGAAGAGCCAATACAATATATATTAGGTAAAACCGAGTTTTATGGATTGCCTTTTAAAGTGAATAAACATACGTTAATTCCAAGACCAGAAACAGAAGAATTAGTAGATTGGTTAATTAAAGAATTTAAGAATCTGGGTTCAGAATTTAGAATTTTAGATATTGGAACAGGAAGTGGTTGTATCGCAATTTCGTTAGCTAAACAATTACTAAATGCTAAAGTATATGCTTTAGACGTTTCCGCGGAAGCGTTAAAAGTTGCAAAAATAAATGCGGAATTAAACAATGTTGCTGTTGAGTTTATTGAAGCTGATATTCTTTGTCATGCTGAACTTGTTTCAGTATCTCATAAGTTTGATTTTATAGTATCCAATCCTCCATATGTTAGAAAGCAAGAAAAGCAACACATGAAAAGTAATGTTTTAAATAATGAACCACATTTAGCATTGTTTGTGAATGATGATAATCCGTTACAATTTTATAAAGCGATTATAGAATTTGCTAAAAAGAGATTGAATAAAAATGGATTGCTGTTTTTTGAAATTAATGAAGACCTTGGAAATGATATGATTCAGCTATTAAAGAACAACAATTTTAAAAATATAGAATTAAAACAAGATATCTTTAAAAAAGATAGAATGATAAAAGGGCAATTAAATTAATGAGTAGCATTCAACAACAAATAGAAATTTTACGCACAGAATTACGTGAACACAACTATAATTATTACGTTTTAGATAATGCAACAATATCCGATTATGATTTTGATATAAAGTTGAAAGAACTTCAAGAATTGGAAGAAAAATATCCAGAATTTTTTGATGCTAATTCACCATCGCAACGTGTAGGAGGAACGGTCACTAAAAATTTTGAAACTATTCCGCATGAGCATCGTATGTATTCGTTGGATAATTCATATTCTAAAGAAGATTTAGAAGGTTGGGAAACCCGAATTAAAAAATTAGTAGATGGTGACATTCAATATACTTGTGAGTTAAAATACGACGGAGCCTCAATAAGTTTAACTTACGAAAATGGTGTTTTATTGAAAGCAGTAACAAGAGGCGATGGATTTCAAGGCGATAATGTGATTGCAAATATAAAAACTATCAAATCAGTTCCGCTTCAGCTAAAAGGAGATTTTCCTTCAAAGTTTGATATTCGCGGGGAAATTGTGTTGCCGTTTGAAGGTTTTAATAAAATGAATGAAGAACGTATTGAAATAGGAGAAGAACCTTATCGAAATCCTAGAAATACAGCTTCAGGAAGTTTAAAATTACAAGATAGTGCAGAAGTTGCAAAACGCCCGTTGGAGTGTTTACTCTATAATTTAGCAGGGTCTAAACTTGGTGTTAATACACAATTCGATAGTTTAGATAAAGCAAGACAATGGGGTTTTAAAGTTCCAGATGCAGCAAAACTCACAAATTCAATTGATGAAGTTTTAGAATTTATTGATTACTGGAATGTACATCGTCATGATTTACCTTATGAAACCGATGGAGTTGTTATAAAAGTGAATGATTTACAACAGCAAGAAGAATTGGGTTATACAGCTAAATCACCACGTTGGGCAATGGCATATAAATTTAAGGCAGAACGTGTAGCTACCATATTAAATACAATTACGTATCAAGTTGGTCGTACTGGTGCTATTACTCCTGTTGCTAATTTAGAACCTGTTGAGTTGGCAGGAACTACTGTAAAACGCGCGTCTTTACATAACGCAGACCAAATTGAAAAACTAGATATTAGAGAAGGAGATGTGGTGTTTGTTGAAAAAGGTGGCGAAATTATTCCCAAAATATTAGGAGTCGATTTAAGTAAACGCCAGTTGGGGTCTGTGCCAACACAATATATTACACATTGTCCAGAATGTGAAACGGAACTTGTGAGACAAGATGGTGATGCAAAGCATTATTGTCCGAATTATAATGGTTGTAATCCTCAAATAATTGGTCGTATTCAACATTATATTTCAAGAAAAGCAATGGATATTGATGGTTTGGGTGGAGAAACTGTGGCTTTGTTAGTTAATGAAGGATTGATAAATAATTATTCTGATTTATATGAATTAACAAAAGAGCAAGTTATTCCGTTAGAACGAATGGCTGAAAAAAGTGCTGATAATTTAATTCAAGGTATTGCTGAGTCTGTTAACATTCCGTTTGAACGTGTTTTGTTTGCATTGGGAATTCGTTATGTTGGAGAAACAGTAGCCAAAAAATTAGCAAAGCATTATAAAAGCATTGATGCTATAGCAGAAGTCTCAGGAGAAGATTTAATTAATGTAGATGAAATAGGAGTAAGGATTGCAGAAAGTGTAGTTACGTTTTTTCAGTCGGAAGAAAACAGAGCAATTATTAATAGATTAAAACAATTTGGAGTTCAATTAGAAGTTTCAGCAGAAGAATTAATAGGTCAAACAACCCTATTAAAAGGTGATATTATTGTTGTTACTGGAGTTTTTGAAACTATTTCTAGGAATGAACTTAAAAAGCTAATAGAAGATAATGGAGGTAAAGTTAGTAGTTCTATTTCTTCTAAAACGAGTTACATTGTAGCAGGTAACAATATGGGACCAAGTAAAAAACTTAAAGCTCAACAATTAGATATATTATTAATTAGTGAGAATAAATTCTTACAAAAAATAAAATAAATGCATTATTTATCGATAAAAAGTATCTTTTTGTCGTTTAATTGTAAAATAATGTTATATTTGTGCATCAATAATAAATTGTTGTCATGTACAAATCAAAAGCCATAATAGGTTGCATTATATTAGTTTATATTCTCTCAGTTTTTTTTCAATTTACTGGGAACGATAATTTATCTGCAATATTTAGAGCATTAATATTACCAATTATAGCTATTGCTTATTTTATATTTATTAAAAGAAAATCTTTGTTTTTTACTTTGTTTTTACTTTGTTTTTCAGTTTCTGATTTAATGTTGCTGATTGAAGATAAAATACCTTATTTATTAAACTACTATTTAGGAAACGCTTTATATCTATTCGCCTACTTATTTTTATTGCTAGAAATTTCTAAGTCGGTTTCTGTTTCTCATGTTTTACGAAATTTTAAATTACATATTTTGGTTTTAACTGCATTAAATATATATATAGTATATGTTTTACAGGTTATTGTGAATCCTTATGTAGAAATTATAAACGAATATTATATGGAGTTGGTGTATAATATTGTAATGTTATCAGTCCTTTCGGTAGCTTTAATAAATTACTTTTACAGAGATAATAAAAAGGCGTTATACTTATTTATTGGTTCATTGGCTATTGTGTTTTCTGAAGTTATTGATATAGCGTACATGTATATTTCAAATAAAGCATTCCTTAACTTTTTAGCTACAACTTTAGCAGTTATAGCATTTTATTTCTTTTTTAAACAAGCAAATCTTAAAAATAACGGTGTAAAAAAAGAGTATGTTTTTGAAGAATAATTTTATTGTAGTTTTATAAATGGAATACCTTTTCTGTGTATAAAAAGTATTATTGCAGCAAGTAAAAATGTAATTATAGCAGTAATAAATAAAACACCTCCATCATTGTTTATATTAATACCTAATTGTGTTAAATGCATAAAAATTGCACCACCAATAATTCCTAATGTAAGTGTAGATCCAATCCAAATTGTTTTTGGTATAAGAAGTAAAATACTTGCTATAAGCTCTAGAATACCAATACTAATTCTCCCAATTGGTTCTAATCCAACTTTTTCGAAAATATATACGCTATCTGGATGTGCTGTAAATTTAAAACGTAATGTTTGAATTAAAATAACAGCAACAATTAATCTTAAAGCTAAAGATAAATATTTTTTCATGGTTTGATAAATTACAATTTTATAACTGAAGAGCTT
>CAZLXG010000002.1:26794-64673 GCA_964563585.1 uncultured Flavobacteriaceae bacterium
GTTTTAACCTACTTATATTTTTACCATGAAAAATTGGATTTCATTTGACTTTAATAAGGTGTTTTTTTGTGCTTTATTACTTTTAATAACAATAAATGTAATTGTACCTTATAGTGAAGATGCATTACTTTTACAATCTACAAAAGCCTTATTTATTCCTATATTCCTTATTTTCTTTTTCATGAAAAATAAGTTTTTAGGCATTCCATTCATTTCATTCTTTTTATTTTCCTTTTTGGGAGATATTTCTGTAACTTTTTTCGAAAGCGATATGTTTATCAAGGCGTCTACTGTTTTGTACTTTTTAAGTTATATGTGTTTGTTAGGTGTGATAATATCAAAATTCAACTTTTTTAAAGTTGATAAAGTTGTAGGTGTATATTTGTTATTAATCTTTTTAATAAACGGCTATTTTTTATATACACTTTACGGGCTCTTGAAAGCGGTTGTTCCTGACAGTGTTGAAGTGCTTTTATTTGGGATAAAGAGTGTTACTTTAATTTTGTTAACCTTTTTTGCATTTGGTAAATATTTGAATAAAGACACCAAACCATCTATACTGTTTTTACTTGCAGTATTATGTTTAGTGTTTTCTACAGTATTAAATTATGTAAGTATGTATTACATTTATAACTGGAGTTTTGTAATGTTAGAGCGTGTAATATATGCTATCGGACTATATTTATTTTTCAACTATATAATGGAGGAAAATAAAAACCAAATGATACAAAAAACTTTTACTTCGGATGCTGTTTTTGCTTAAACAATTATAGATGTTCCGCTAGCAGCTTTATTTTTATCTGCATCAAAATGAAAATCTATTCTACCAAGATAAAGACCATAACAACCAACTTGATTTACAAGCATATTTTTGCCTTCAATATTTTTGGTTACTGTTGGTTTTGGTAAAAATGTGTGCGTGTGTCCACCAATAATTAGGTCAATGTCTTTTGTTGCAGCAGCAAGTTTTAAATCACTTATTTTAGTTTCATTATTTCTATAATTATAACCTAAATGCGATAAACAAATGATTAAATCACATTGTTCATCAACTTTTAAAATACGAGTCATTTCCTGACTCATTTCAATGGGGTTTAAATACTTAGTTTCTTTATACATCATTTTGGCAACTAAACCATCAAGTTCAATACCTAAGCCAAAAACTCCAATTTTAATACCATCTTTTTTGAAGATTTTATATGGCTTTGTGTGTGTATCAAGAATAGTATTTGAAAAATCGTAATTAGCAGTAATAAACTCAAAGTTTTTATGGGGGAATTGAGCATATAAACCATTTATACCATTATCAAAATCATGATTACCAATAGTTGATGCATCATATTTTAATTTGCTCATAAGTTTAAATTCCAATTCGCCACCATAATAATTAAAGTAAGGTGTTCCTTGAAAAATATCACCAGCATCTAATAAAAGAGTGTTTGGATTTTCGTTTCTAATAGATTCAATTAAAGTAGCTCTTCTTGCAACGCCTCCTTTATTCGCGTTTCTGCCATCTTCTGGTCCAAAGGCATCAATATGACTATGTACATCATTAGTGTGTAAAATGGTGATTTTTGAAGTTTTTGGTGCTGTTATAAAAGATTGCAAACCCAAACTACCAAGTGTTACTAAAGCGGTTCCAGCTGATGCTTGTTGTATAAAATGTCTTCGTTTCATTTTTGAGGAAATTAATTTATTTGAATGAATCTATCATCAATTACTGGATTAATAGTATCTACTTTTTTAAAGTTATCAATTAGTGCATTTCTAATTTTATATTTTAATACATATAAACTATCATTCGTTTGAAAAAATGTCATTCTATCTCCACCATTATATAAATAATCGTTGGTTGCTACATAATACGTTTTTGATGCATCAATTTCTTCTCCATTAATAGTAGCTTCAATAGTATTGAAATCTTTATCAACATGTAGTTTAAGTTTAGAGATAGGATGTGCTCTTTTCGCTTTGCGCAAATAAGTAATTAAACTATCAATTTGTGTTCCTTTAAGTGCAACAACTACAATGCTGTTTTCAAAAGGCATTAATTGATATGCGGTTCTTGCAGATAAGTTTCCTTTAGATATAGCAGAACGAATACCACCATGATTTAGTAAAACCATATCTATATTTTTACCAGTTCTGGTTTTAAAAATTGGGTTAGATTCGCTATAAACAGCATCTGCCATAAAGTTACCAACAGCTGTGTTTAAATCGCCATCATTTTTATTGTAGTCATGTTTAGAATATGCTAAAACACTATCTAAATCTTTTTCAATTCTATCCCTAAAAGGTTTAATATAATCTTCAATCTCTGAACTTCCAATGATGCTATCATTAATATCAATACGTTTGCCTTCAATTTTTGTGAGATGAGACTTTTCTTGTTTACAACTAGAAAAAATTAAAAAATTTAACAAAATAAATAAATATGTAAACCTCATATATTAAACAAGTTTTTTGAATGTACTTTTGCTACCTTTGTGCAAAGTATAAAGATAAATGATTTTAAAGGGTTTTAAAGAAAAATCTAATAAAAAGTACTTAAACAAATTGTTGTCGCAGCGTAAAATAAACGTTGATGATAGTAAGATAGTAAGTTTAGGTGTTATCTTAAATATTGATGAAGTTGATGATTTTGACTTGTTTAGAGATTTGGCAACACATATAAAAGTGCGTCCAAATAAGCTTAAAGTAATTGCGTTTTCGGCTAGTGAAAAAGATAAACCTAATTCGTGGGATGTTTGTTTTAATCCTAAAGATTTTGGTTGGAAAGGAATTATTAAAAATTTAGAATTGCAAGAATTTTTAGATACTAAATTTGATGCTTTAATTAGTTACTACTCAACAGAAGATATAGAGTTAAAGTTGCTAACAGCAAAGTCTAAGGCAGAGTTTAAAATCGGAATTTTAAAAACTGATGAACGATTAAACGATTTAATTATAAAAACCAATTTAAAAGAATTCAACGTATTTAAAGAAGAACTATATAAATACCTAACTATATTAAATAAAATTTAAAATGAATAGTAAGTTTCTAGGAACTGGAGTTGCTTTGGTTACACCATTTAATTCAGACTTAAGTATAAATCACGATGCATTGGCAAATATTGTTAATTATAATATTGATAATGGAATCAATTATCTTGTAATTTGTGGAACAACAGGAGAAAGCGTTACTATAACGAAACAGGAAAAAAAGGACGTTATTAAAACGATTTCTAAAGCAAATAAGGGGCGTTTGCCATTGGTTTTAGGTATTGGTGGTAATAACACATCTTCAGTTATTGAAGAAATAAAAACTACAGATTTAAGTGATATTGATGCGCTTTTATCTGTTTCACCATATTATAGCAAACCAACACAAGAAGGAATTTATCAGCATTTTAAAGCAATTTCTGAGGCATCACCTGTAAATATTATTGTATATAATGTTCCAGGAAGAACATCTAAAAACATAGATGTAGATACTACAATCCGTTTAGCAAACGATTTTAAAAACATAATAGCTGTTAAAGAAGCTGGAAACAATGTTTCTCAATATTTACAGTTATTAAAAAATAAACCAGAAGATTTTTTAGTGATTTCTGGCGATGACGATTTGGCTTTATCTATAGTTTTAGCAGGTGGAGCAGGTGTGATTTCAGTAATTGGGCAAGGGTTTCCAACACAATTTTCTGAAATGATTCGTTTAGGATTAAAAGGTAAATCGAAAGCATCCTATGAAATTCATTTTAAATTAATGGATGTTGTAGGATATATTTTTGAAGAGAATAATCCAGCGGGAATTAAAGCTGTTTTGGAAGCTCTAAATTTATGTGAGAATACGGTGAGATTGCCTTTAGTACCAGCGTCAAATCAGCTAAAAGAAAAAATAGGCGCTTTTGTAAAACAGTTTACCTAATGTTAAATATTACTTAAACCTTATTGTTGCTGTGTTTCACACAATTAAATTAGCACAAAAATATATTTTTAAAATCCATATTATTAACTTAATTTTGCATCCTGTTAAAAACTTATGAAGAAGATTTTTTACATATTAATAACCTGTGCTATTTTTAGCTCTTGTAGCGAGTATCAAAAAGTTATAAAAAACGAAGAGATAGCTCCAAAGTTTAAAATGGGTGAAGCCTTATATAAAGAAGGTAAGTTCGCTAAAGCGAATAGACTATTTGAACAAATAGTACCTAGTTACAGAGGAAAACCACAAGCTGAAAAATTAATGTATTTGAATGCAATGTCTTATTATAAATTAAAAGACTATTATATTTCAGGTTATCATTTTGAACGTTTCGCATCTAGTTATCCAAAAAGTGAAAAACTAGAAGAAGCTTCATTTTTAGCTGTGAAAAGTTATTACATGTTGTCACCTATTTATAGTAAAGACCAATCGGAAACTACTGAAGCAATAGAGAAAATTCAAGAGTTTATAAATTTATTTCCAAATTCTGAATATCTTGTTGAAGCTAATGAGTTAGTAAAGGAGTTGGATTTTAAATTAGAAAAAAAAGCATACAGTATTGCTAAGCAATATAATTTAATATCAGATTTTCAAGCATCTATAAAATCGTTTGATAATTTTGTATTTGAATTTCCAGGCTCTTCATTAAGAGAAGATGCTATGTTTTATAAATTAGATTCGGCATTTAAACTCGCTATTAATAGTGTAGAATATAAAAAACAAAATAGATTAGAAACAGCAAAAACATATTATACCACGTTTAAAGAAAAATACTCAAATTCTAAGTATATAAATGATGTGGAAAATATGGCAACTGATATTGAAGAAGAATTAAAAAATTACAGCACTAAAAGCTAAATAACTATAACATGGATTATAAAAAAATCAACGCTCCCGTTACAACAGTAACATACGATAGAAATCAAATTGATGAACCAACAGAGAATATCTACGAGTCAATTTCAATTATTGCTAGACGTGCTGAACAAATTAATTCGGAAATTAAAAAAGAACTAATTAATAAGTTAGAAGAATTTGCTACTTATAATGATAGTCTTGAAGAAATTTTTGAAAATAAAGAGCAAATAGAAGTTTCTAAGTTTTACGAAAAACTTCCAAAACCTCATGCGTTAGCTGTTCAAGAATGGTTAACAGATAAAATTTATCACAGAAATACTGAGGAAGATTCTCAGGAATAATATTTAATATGTCAATATTAAGCGGCAAAAATATACTATTAGGCATAACTGCTGGTATTGCCGCTTATAAGTCAGCTTCATTAGTAAGGTTATTTATAAAATCGGGCGCAAACGTAAAAGTTGTAATGACGCCATCTTCAAAAGATTTTGTTACACCATTAACCTTATCAACTCTTTCAAAACATCCTGTTTATTCATCTTTTAAAAATGAAGAAGATGATAATGCCGTTTGGAATAATCATGTAGATTTAGGGCTTTGGGCAGATATATTCATTATTGCACCAGCAACAGCAAATACGTTATCTAAAATGGCGAATGGTACGAGCGACAATTTATTGTTAGCTACGTATTTATCGGCAAAATGCCCAGTGTATTTTGCACCAGCAATGGATTTAGACATGTACAAACACCCATCTACTTTACAATCATTTGAAAAACTAAAGATTTTTGGAAATGTTATGATTCCTGCTACAAGTGGCGAGCTTGCTAGTGGTTTAGTAGGTGAGGGTAGAATGGCAGAACCTGAAGATATTGTTGCATTTATTGAAAATGATATTTTAGGAAAACTTCCACTTCGCGGAAAAAAAATATTAATTACTGCTGGTCCAACTTACGAAGCTATAGACCCTGTTCGTTTTATTGGAAATCATTCCAGCGGAAAGATGGGTTTCGAAATAGCAAAAGCTTCTGCTAATCTTGGTGCAGAGGTTATTTTAATTACGGGGCCAACTCATGAAAAAGCATCACATGCATTTATAAATATAGTTCCCGTTGTTAGTGCGCAAGAGATGTATGATGAAGTGCACAAGTATTTTAAAGATGTTGATGTTGCTATACTTTCTGCCGCTGTTGCAGATTTTAAACCAAAAAAAGTAGCTTCTCAAAAAATAAAAAAGAAAGAACCTACGTTAACTTTAGAGTTAGAGAAAACTAAAGATATTTTAGAATCTTTAGGACACATTAAAAAACAGCAATATTTGGTAGGTTTTGCTTTAGAAACCAACAATGAGCTTGAAAATGCAAAAGGAAAACTAAAAAGAAAGAATTTAAATTTAATTGTTTTAAATTCGTTAAACGATAAAGGAGCTGGTTTTAAAAGTGAAACCAATAAAGTTACTTTTATTGACGATAAAGACACCATAACAGAATTTAAATTAAAATCTAAAGCAGATGTTGCTAAAGATTTATTGAATGAAATTATAAAACAAATTGATGCGTAACGTTATAATTATTTTACTATTATGTTTTGGTATTAATGGTTTTTCGCAAGAATTAAATTGTAGTATTGTAATTAATGCTCAACAAACTGGTAATGAGAATTTACCCGTTTTTACAACTTTAGAAAAACAATTAACCGAATTTGTAAACAATACCAAGTGGACGAATAAAGTTTTCTCTACCCAAGAGCGTATTAGCTGCAGTATGATTATAAATATTGCTGAGGTTAATGGAGAAGCCTTTAAAGCTACACTGCAAGTACAAACGTCTCGCCCAGTTTTTGGTTCGTCATATAGTACGCCATTGTACAATTTTAATGATAAAAATTTTACGTTTAGGTATTTAGAGTTTCAAAACTTAACGTTTAATGAAAATCAATTCGAGTCAAATTTGGTGTCGGTATTAGCATTCCATGTTTATATGATTTTAGCTTTGGATGCCGATTCTTTTTCAGAAAAAGGTGGCGATTCATATTACAAACAAGCTCAAACAATTGTTAATTATTCACAACAAGAAAATTATAAAGGGTGGAAAATTGAAGATGGTTTACAAAGTAGATATGCACTTATAGACAATGTGCTTTCACCTACTTTTAAAGAGTTTAGAAATGTAATGTATAGCTATCATATGGAAGGTTTAGATGTTATGAGTGATAACCCTAAAGAGGGGAAAGCACAAATAGTAGATGCTTTACAGCAATTTTTAGCAATGAATAACAGAAGACCAAATTCATTTTTATTGCGTACTTTTTTTGATGCAAAAGCCGATGAAATTGAACAAATTTTTAGTGATGGTCCAAATGTGAATATTGCTAAAGTTAAAGAAACACTTCAAAAAGTGGCGCCAATGCACGCTAGTAAATGGCGAAATATTAATTTCTAAAATAAGTTAGCAGTTAGCAGTTACTGAGAACTGAGAACTGAGGACTGAATACTTAAAAAATGCTAACCAGTCTTACTATAAAAAATTACGCATTAATTGATACGCTTCAAGTTGAATTTAATAGCGGATTATCGATAATTACAGGAGAAACTGGCGCAGGTAAATCAATCCTTCTAGGAGGTTTATCATTAATTTTAGGAAAGCGAGCTGATTTAAGTAGTTTAAAAAATAAAGACCAAAAATGTATTATTGAAGCCGTTTTTGATGTGTCTAGTTATAATATTAAATCACTTTTTAAAACTGAAGATTTTGATTATGAAGAGCAAACTATTATTAGAAGAGAAATATTACCATCTGGTAAATCTAGAGCATTTGTAAACGATTCGCCAGTAAACTTAAATAGTCTACAGCTTTTAGGCGAGTGTTTAGTCGATATTCATTCACAACATCAAACATTAAAACTTACGAGTAACGATTTTCAATTTCAAATTATTGATGCATTAGCCAATAATGATGCGTTATTACAAAATTATAAATTTGAATTAAAAGTATATAAGCATCTTAGGAAAGAGTTGCAAGAATTACTTACTTTTCAAGTAGAAGCAACAAAAGAGCATGATTATAATTTGTTTTTGTTGAATGAATTAGTTGAAGCTAATTTAATTGATGGTGAATTAGAATCGCTTGAAGAAGAATACGAAACTTTAAATAATATTGAAGCTATTCAAGAAAAGCTTTCTGAATCTTACAATGTGTTAAGTGATGAGCAAATGGGAGTTTTATTTACGCTTACCACTTTAAAAAATAATTTTCAAAAACTCACTGAATATTCTTCAAAATATGAGGGTTTATATAACAGAATTAATAGCAATTTAATTGATTTAGATGATGTTTTTAACGAAGTAAATATGTTGCAAAGTAATTTGGATGCAAATCCGAATAGGCTAGGAGCGGTAGATTTAAAACTGAAAACGCTTCATAATTTAATGCAGAAACATGTTGCAAGTGATATTTCAGAATTAAATAAAATTAAGAACGAATTAGAAGAAAAAGTTTCAATTACCGAAAATTTAGACGACACTATTACAAAGAAACAAACTGAAGTTTCAAATAAAGAAGAAGAACTAAATTCTATTTCAAACAAAATTCATAAAAAAAGGACTAACGTTATTCCTCAATTAAAAAAAGAATTAGAAACTATTTTAGCAAGTTTGGGTATGCCAAATGCGCAATTTAAAATGGAAACAACCTATAGTAATAGTTTTTTTGCTAATGGGAAAGATGAATTGTCATTTCTGTTTTCTGCTAATAAAGGCGGTAGTTTTAACGAACTTAAAAAAGCAGCATCAGGAGGTGAGTTATCGAGAATTATGTTAGCAATAAAATCAATATTATCAAACTATATTCAATTACCTACCATTATGTTTGACGAGATTGATTCTGGTGTTTCAGGTGAAATATCTAACAAAATGGGCGATATTATGGTGCAAATGAGCAAAACAATGCAAGTATTTTCAATTACTCATTTACCACAAATTGCAGCAAAAGGGCATTCACATTTCAAAGTTTTTAAAGAAGATGTTAATGATGTTACGCAAACCAATCTTGTAAAACTAAACCATGATGAACGCATCGTTGAAATTGCTCAAATGTTAGGTGGTTTAGATATGTCTTCATCTGCAATCGCACACGCAAAAGAGTTGCTTAATTAAAAAGTTTTAAAGTTTACGATTAAAAGTTTAAAGTTTTATAAATTTGAAAATTCATTTTTAAATAAAAAAATAGCATCTTTACAACATACGACTAAACAAAATAAAATATGTCATACAATTTACTAAAAGGAAAAAAAGGAATCATTTTTGGAGCATTAGACTCAAATTCAATTGCTTGGAAAACAGCAGAACGTGTTCATGAAGAAGGCGGAAAATTTGTCTTAACAAATGCACCAGTAGCAATGCGAATGGGGACAATTAACGAATTAGCCGAAAAAACGGGTTCGCAAATTATTCCTGCTGATGCTACTTCTGAAGAAGATTTACAAAATTTGGTTGAAAAATCAATGGAAATTCTTGGAGGTAAAATAGACTTTGTATTGCATTCAATAGGTATGTCAATAAACGTGCGTAAAGGCAACCATTATACAAACCAAAATTATGCTTGGACCCAAAAAGGAACCGATGTTTCAGCAATGTCTTTTCATAAAGTAATGCAAACACTTTATAAGGCTGATGCAATGAACGAGTGGGGAAGTATTGTGGCTTTAACGTATATGGCGGCGCAACGTGTGTTTCCAGATTATAACGATATGGCAGATAATAAAGCGTATTTAGAAAGTATTGCACGTAGCTTTGGTTATTTCTTTGGTCGCGATAAAAAAGTAAGAGTAAACACTATTTCGCAATCACCAACGCCAACAACAGCAGGAAGTGGAGTAAAAGGATTTGGAGGTTTTATAGCTTATGCAGATAAAATGTCGCCACTTGGCAACGCAACCGCTTTAGATTGCGCGAACTATACCGTAACTTTATTTAGCGATTTAACAAAACGCGTTACATTACAAAACCTGTTTCATGATGGAGGTTTTAGCAATATGGGTATAAGTGATGCTGTGATGGATTATTTTATAACAGAAGAATAGAATATTTATATAATGAATTTAGCCATCGTATTTGCGATGGCTTTTTTGTTTAGTTACATTTGTATAAAATTAAAACAATATTTTGGGCGTTACCTTTCAGGTTGCGCTTTCCACTATATCTTTTTAAACGTCATTGCGAGGAACATAGTGACGTGGCAATCTGTAAATAATTAGTTTAAAACATTATTTATTACTTGCCAATTTTAAAAAGGATGCCGCTACAATCGCTAACGCAGTAAAAACAAGTTTAATGCAATTACAATTTTCATTTATTATTCCTGTTTATAATCGTCCAAACGAAACACAAGAGCTTTTACAAAGTTTTAAAGAGTTAAATACAAATACTACTTTCGAGGTTGTTATAGTTGAAGATGGCTCTGCAATTTCATCAAAAGATGTTGTAAACACGTTTAGAGATAAACTTAATATTTCATATTATTTCAAAGAAAATTCTGGACCAGGAGATTCTAGAAATTATGGAATGCAGAAAGCAAAAGGAAACTATTTTATCATTTTAGATTCCGATTGTATTTTACCAGAAAACTATTTAAATGAAGTAGAAAAAAGCTTAAATGCTAATTATGTTGATTGTTTTGGAGGTCCAGATGCTGCGCATGAATCGTTTACAAATCTTCAAAAAGCTATAAGTTTTTCAATGACATCGTTTCTTACAACTGGTGGCATTCGAGGAAATAAAAATAGTGTCGACACCTTTCAGCCACGAAGTTTTAATATGGGACTTTCAAAAATAGCGTTTGAAGATTCAAAAGGTTTTGGTCGTATTCATCCAGGTGAAGACCCAGATTTATCAATCAGACTTTGGAATTTAGGTTTTAAAACAAAACTAATTTCTGAAGCATACGTGTATCATAAACGTAGAATTTCTTGGAGTAAATTTTATACACAAGTCAATAAATTTGGAATGGTACGACCAATTTTAAATAAGTGGCATCCAGAAACTAAAAAGGTCACATATTGGTTTCCAACGTTATTTTGTTTAGGGTTTATTGTGTCTTTGATGTTGCTCTTAATTAATTTTAAATGGGGAATAGTAGTATATATTTTGTATTTTGTAGTTGCATTTTTAACAGCTTTAATATCAACTAAAAATAGTATTGTTTCAGTATTAGCATTAGTTGCTATTAGTGTTCAGTTTTTTGGTTATGGTTACGGATTTTTAAAATCAACATTAGCAATTCAACTGTTTAATAAAAACCCAGAAAATCATTTTCCTCAGTTATTTTTCAAATCTAAATGATAAAAAAAATAAAATCAGACATATCAGCTTCAATAAAAAATAGAAAAATAAATGTGTTTTTTTTGTTTCTGTTCTTGGCGTTTGTAATTTTAATTTTCACAAAACTTTCAAAAGAATATACAAATACCGTTGCATTTAATATTAATAAAATTAATGTACCTAAAGAAAATGTGATATTAAGCGATTCAAGTGCTATTTTAAATATAACACTTAAAACTCACGGGTTTAAATGGCTTATCTATTATTTTTCTAAGCCTAAAATCACTATAGATTTTATTAAAGATGTAGACAAAAAAGGGTCTACATTTATTTGGAGTAAATCCAAAGCATATCTATTAGAAAGCGAACAATTTGGGAAACAAGTAGAATTACTTAATATTTCTCCAGATACGTTATTGTTTCATTTTGATGTGAATTTAATTAAAAAAGTACCCGTAATTATTAATGCAAATATTAAGTTCGCTCAAGGTTTTGATATGGAACAAGCGTATAAAATCACACCAGATTCTATTGAAGTTATTGGACCCAAAGTATTGGTTGACACCATTATAAAAATTGAAACAGAAAAAATAATATTAGAAAATATTAAGTCAAATATTCTTCAGAAAGTAGGTTTGAAACTACCAGAAAATAATACAGATTTAAGTTTTTCAAATAAAGATGTAAGCCTATCTGCTACCGTTGAAAAATTTACTGAAGGCACGTTAAAAATACCAGTTGTAATAAAAAACATTCCTGATAACATACAGTTAAAATATTTCCCGAAAGCAGTAAACATCACGTATTATACAAGTTTAAATAACTTTAAAGCAATCACTTCTAACGATTTTATGGTCGAATGTGATTACAGTAAAATTGAAAAAAATCAATCATTTTTAATACCCAAATTAACTAAGTATTCAGAGTTAGTTAAGAATGTAAAAATTAATCAACAACATATAGAATTTATCATAACAGAATGATTATTGTTGGACTAACAGGCGGTATTGGAAGTGGTAAAACAACAGTTGCCAAACAATTTAATGCACTGGGAATTCCTGTTTATATTGCTGATGAGGAAGCTAAAAAGTTGATGAGGAAGTCTAAAATCATCAAACGAAAACTTATTCAGCTATTTGGAGATAAAGCATATATTAAAGATGAGTTGAATAAACCATTTATTGCAAACATCATTTTTAATGATAAAAGTTATCTTGAAAAAATGAATGCCATTATTCATCCAAGAGTAGCACGGCATTTTAGTAAATGGGTTTTAAAACAAACAGCTTCTTATGTAATTAAAGAAGTCGCTATATTGTTTGAGAACAATGGGTATAAACAATGTGATTATGTAATTACTGTTACTGCTCCAAAAGAAACGCGCATAGAACGTTTATTAAAACGTGATGATACTACCAAAGAAAAAATTAATGCTATTATGAAAAATCAGTGGAGTGATAACGATAAAATTAAGTTGTCTGATTACGTTATTGATAACATAACGCTTAAAAACACTAAACAGCAAGTGTTGGAAATTCATAGAAGAATTCTTAATCAGCTACAATAAATCTTAAATTTTAACATTTTTGTTAATGTAAGGTTAAATGATAAGATTGCTAAATGTTAAAATGTTAATTTTGAATGGTGAAAAGAAGAATATTCATCCTATTGGTACTTTTAATGAGTTTATCACTTATAGGTATCATATTCGTACAAGCTTATTATATAAGCGATTCTGTTAAGAATGAAAGGGAACGTTTTACGTTTAATGTAAAAAAGGCTTTAAATTATGTTTCTAATAGAATTGAAAAAAATGAGTTAGACGCTTATTTTGAAAAAGTACAGCGTTTAGATGGCGAGAAACGGGTTGATTCGGATTTTTCTCAATTACTTATTTATCAGAATAATAGTAGTACAAAAGAGACGCTTATATATAGTAGTGGGATTTTAGAAGAAAATTATAAGTTGTCTTCATCGCTCTTTGACATTGGTTTAGATAGTATTGATATTACAAGAATTATTGGAAGGTCAAAATTAGAAGTTTATAAAAATCCTGATTTTTCAGATAAAGATATTGCGCCGTCACCAGTTTTAAATATTCTTAATAGTGGACTTTTAAAGGAGGCAGAACGAAATCATTTTGATAAAAATTTTAAAGCTTTTACAAAAACAATACCTATACATAAACGAGTTTCAAGAAAAGAAATCTCAGATTTGCTTACAGAAAAACTTAAAGCAGATGATATAGATATTGATTATGAATTTGCTATTTATAGTAACGATTTAGCAACTAAAGTGCATAGTGAAGATTTTGAGGATTATAATTCTCATAGTGTTCCTATCTTTTATGATGAAAACACCCGAAGTAGCTATAAGCTTTTAGTGAATTTTCCAGATGATAGTAAGTTTATTTTATCATCAATTATTGGCATGATTTTATTGTCTGTAATATTTACATCAATTATTATTTTAGCATATTCTAGTGCTTTATTTCAGTTAATTAAGCAACGTAAAATCTCTCAAATAAAAACAGATTTTATTAATAATATGACACATGAGTTTAAAACACCTATAGCTACTATAAATTTAGCTTTAGATGCCATTAAAAACCCTAAAGTAATAGATGATAAGGATAAGGTTATACGTTACCTTAATATGATAAAGGAAGAAAACAAGCGTATGCATGCGCAAGTTGAAAATGTTTTACGAATATCTAAACTAGAAAAAAATGAACTTAATATTAGTAAGGAAAGGGTTAAGTTACACGACTTACTTGAAGATGCTATTTCGCATGTAGAACTTTTGGTTGAGGACAGACAAGGTTCTATTAAAACATTTTTTAATGCCGAGAAGTCTTCAATATTAGCAAACGAAACACACTTTACTAATGTAATAATTAACATTCTGGATAATGCCATAAAATATTCTCCAGCAGCACCAAAAATTGAAGTTTACACAGAAAATGTTGGAACTAATATTTTATTAAAAATAAAAGATTATGGTAGCGGAATGAGTAAAGCTGCTGTAAAACGTGCGTTCGAAAAATTTTATAGAGAACACACAGGAAATATACATAACGTTAAAGGCCATGGTTTGGGTTTAGCGTATGTAAAACGAATTGTAGATGACCATGAAGGTTATATATCAGTAGAAAGTGAAAAAGAAAAAGGAAGCGTATTTACCATAAAGCTCCCGCTAATAACATAGACTATGGAAGAAATAATTAAAAAAAGAATTTTATTAGTAGAAGACGATCCTAATTTTGGAACCGTGCTTAAAGATTATTTAATAATGAACGATTACGAAGTTGTACATGCCAAAAATGGAATGGAAGGTTTCGAAAAGTTCAAAAAAGACGATTTCGATTTATGTATTTTAGATGTCATGATGCCATATAAAGATGGTTTTACACTAGCTAAAGAAATACGTGAAAAAACCACAGATGTACCTATTGTATTCTTAACTGCTAAAGCGATGAAAGAAGATGTTTTAAGAGGCTATAAAGTAGGAGCAGACGATTATTTAAATAAGCCGTTTGATAGTGAAGTGCTTTTAATGAAGTTAAAGGCTATTATTCAGCGTAAAGCCACTGAAACTATTTCGGATAGTAAACAATTTGAGTTTAAAATTGGAGGTTTCGATTTAAATTCAAAATTACGTTTCTTACGTTATAATGGCGGTGACCCAATTAAATTATCTCCAAAAGAATGTGAGTTATTACGTTTATTAGCATTACATGAAAACGATTTAATGCCTCGCGAATTAGCACTTACTAAAATTTGGAGAGACGATAATTACTTTACATCACGTAGTATGGATGTTTATATTGCTAAATTGCGTAAGTATTTAAAATTAGATGATAAAGTAGAAATACTTAATATTCATGGTGAAGGATTTAGATTGGTAATTAACTAATCTTTACCATATAAAACAAAAAAGCCAACTTTTAAAGTTGGCTTTTTTGTTTTATATAAGTATTTATGGAACTCTATAATAGTGAACTAATGTTAGAAATTTTTCCTAATACTTCTTTCGCATCTTCTAACGATTGATACTTAGTAGTTAAACAGGTAACTTAGGTTGGTCTAATTCTCAGGTCGCGTTAAGGATTGTAGTGGCATCCTTTTTAAAAAGTAAAGTGATACAAATTTTGTTTGGAACTAAAAATTAACAGATTGCCACGTCGCTTGCTCCTCGCAATGACTTTTAAAAAGATATAACGGAAAGCCTGACCTGAAAGGTAACGCCCAAATTTATAATACATTATTGTATTCTACTAGATAACCAATCTTTAAGCTCATGGAAATTTTGTGGAGCAACACCATGCCCTACAGGGAATTCTGAATACACATGTTTGATATTTAATTTGCTTAAAAACGGAGCGGTTTGTCGTGCCCAATCTACAGGAATCACTTGGTCTACATTGCCGTGAGAACAATAAAAATCTAAGTTAGAGTAGTCTTTTTGTTGAATATCTTCAGGTAGAATATCATGATTTATATAACCACTTAAAGCGATAATGTTTTTTACCTTTTCTGGATAGGTTAAAGCAACGGCATAACTTAAAATAGTGCCTTGACTAAATCCTAAAAGTGTAATATTATCTTTATTTACAGGGTATGTTGCAATAGCTTCGTCAATAAAAGTGGCAATTAAATCTAGCGATTGTTTTGCTTGCTCATTATCATTCCACTTACCTTGTTCTTCATCAAAATTAATGGCATACCAAGCGTTTCCATACGGTTGCATTGGGTATGGTGCTTTTACTGAAATGATAAGAAGTTCTTCGGGTAATTCGCTAGCAAATGAAAACAAATCATTTTCGTCGCTACCATAACCATGCATCATAATTAATAAAGGTGCATTTTTAGCTAAAGTAGATTTGCGAATAATATGTTGTAAAGAGAGCGATGTGTTTACCATTTACCTAAACTGCTAAACCATTTTTGGAATAATTCTCCTAAAAGTGGTACGGTTTGAGCTTTCCCGCTTATGGCATTAATTAGTCCATAAATAAAAAGAACGCCAAAAAACATCCAAAATCCAAATGTAATAAACCAACTATTAAAAGGGCTAACAAGAATATATCCTACTAAAAAATAAGTAAGCCATAAACCTAACGATTGCCTAACATGAAAACTGGCGAATTCACTTTTTTTATCATTATTCATAAAATAGGCAATAATGGTTCCGATAATAGTTAGATAACTAATTATTGCTAAACCTTTGCCATCATCAACATCTTGCTGTGTCATAACAATTAATTTAAAGAAATTTTGTTGTTTGAAATAATCCCGTAGACTTTTCCTTTTAAAGCCTCATTTTCAAAAATAGCATTTTTCGATTTAGAAATAATGTCTTTCTTTGAAAAAGTATATTTTGTATCTGGGTTAAAAAGTGTGATATTTAGTTTATTGCCTTTATTGATTGAAAGTTGTTCTGCTCCAAATCTAGATTTCCCTTTGGTTAAAATATCTATCGTTTTCTTTATTGTAAAGATGGATTGCAATGCGCCAAAAGCACTTTCTAAACCAATAGTTCCGTATGCGGCATAATCAAATTCAATCTTTTTTTGCTCAATATCAATAGGGTTGTGGTCGCTAGTAATCATATCAATAGTTCCGTCTTTTACGCCTTCAATTAAAGCGTCTATATCGCTTTGCATACGTAATGGAGGCAACACTTTATAGTGTGTATTAAAGTCGGTTAAAACATCGTCGGTGAAATATAAATTATGAATAGCAACACTGCAACTAATATCTAGTTTTTTCTTTTTAGCTTCTCTAATTAAAGACACCGAAGTTGCTGTAGAAATTGTTGGAATATGTAGTTTTCCGCCTGTGTATTCTAATAAAAATAAATCGCGTGCTACTTGTAACTCTTCTGCTAGCGTAGGGTTTCCTTTTAAACCTAAAGTTGTACTTGTAATGTTTTCATTCATAACTCCATTTCCAGAAATTTTATTTTCTTGCGGAAATGAGCATACTAATCCATCAAAATTACTGGCGTATTGTAATGCGATTTTCATTAAATTAGGATTAGTAATTGGCTTCTTATAGTCGTAAAATGCTACAGAGCCTGCATTTTTCATATCAAATAATTCTGCTAAATGCTCACCTTTGCTATTTGCAGTAAGTGCACCAATAGGCAGTAAAGTAACTACATTGTTTGCCGATTTTGAGTTGACAAAAGTAATATCAGAATTTGTGTCTATAATCGGATTTGTGTTCGAAGCCATCGCAACGGTAGTAAAACCCGAAGCTGCTGCTGTTTTTAATCCGTTTTTAATAGTATCACGTTCTTCAAAACCTGGTTCGCCAAAACAAACACTACTATCAAACCAGCCTTGTGAGATGTGAAGGTTGTCTAACTTAATTTCTTGATAGTTTTTTGGATTTTTAATGTTTTTTGCAATCTTTGAAATCACACCTTTTTCAATTAGTAAATCTTGAGTTTTGTTATGAAACTCGCTAGATGAATCTATAATTGTAGCAGATTTTATAAGTATGTTCATTTAAAATATTTTAAGATGAGCATTTCAATAATCAATAATATTAGTGCAAAAATAACAAACCATTTCCATAGCGCATTAACTTTTGTGTCACTTTTTATTGTATTGAAAATTTCGGTGATAGAATCACTTACGGTTATGTTGTTTAAGCTAGAAAGGTCTCTGTAAACTAAATTACTTTCATTTCTATTATAATTATAGCTTACATTTTTTATAGTTTCATTTTTATTATTAATAGAATAAATGCTTGCTATTGTTGGGTTTTCGGAAGTATTAACGACCACTTTGTTATTAAAATACTGCTGTTTAGGAATAATATTAACAGTATTGTTTACCAGTGATAAAATATCGTCTTGTTGTAATTGGGTGTCAACATCAAAGGTGTTTTCTTTTCCAATTGTGTAGTAAAGTTCTGGGATTTTAAAACTGAATTTACCAATATTATAAAGTGTAGGTACAATTAACGGCGAGTTTTTAAAGTTTGAATTGCTATTATTTAAAGCTGAAGTAAATATAAATACATTGTAGTTTTGATATAAAAATCCTTTGCTATCTTCATATTGTAAAACAGTAGATGCGTTATTTGAAACAAAATTATAAAAACTATTTACTTTTGGGTATTGAAAATTACTTACTTGTTTTTCAAATACATCGTTACTATATAAAGGATGCGAATAATTAATAGTTGTAATGCGTTTTTCAATTTCTATTAAGTTATTTATACTTGCCCCGTAATTTGAAAGCAACACGTTATAAGATTGCTGTGAAATATTTTTAGACGGAATGATAATAAGCGTGCCACCTTGATTAGTAAAAGCTTTTAAAGCTGAAGTTAATGCGTTAGGAATTGTTTTTAATTCGTTTAAAATGATAAGATGCTGTTTGTTTAAAACATTATAATTCAATTGATTTGTAGCAGTTGATGAATAATTAAATTCTGTTTCTGAATAGATGCGTTTTAGAAATGAATCGTTAGCTTCATTTATTGAAAGTACATTAATTTTTGATGTATTATTAATATTGAAATACAAGCTATTATCAAACTGTAAATTAGCATCGTCAATAACTAGTTTTCCGTTTATAATTTCATTTACAGGAAGCGAAAAAGTGGTTTCAATGTTGTCATCAATTGCTACTGAAGTTTTAGCAATTAAGTTGTCGTTATTGAATAATGACACAGGTAAATTATCAATAGAAATTCCGCTATTTTTTAACGCAACTGTTAGTTCAATTGATGCGGCTGTTGTGTTAGAAATATAAGCGCTATCAATAGAAATATTATTGGTGTTTACAGGATTTAATTTAACAAAATGCAGATGTGAAAGTGAATCTGATTTTAATTTTAAATTTATTTCATCTTGCTGAAAATCAGATATAAAAATAATATTATTTAAACTGTTAGTTTTGTTGTTTAAGAATGTATTGCTTTTTAATAATGCGGCTTGTGTTGTTAATTTATTTGATGAATAGTCTAATTGTAGTAAGTCGTTTTTAATAGCCTTAATAGTGGTGTTTCTATAGCTACTATTATTTGTGAATAATGAGATGTTTTCGGTTTCCGATACATTGTTAATGATGTCTTGTACAGCACGTTTTAAAAGCTCTCCTTTATTACCTTTTATTTGCATGCTAAACGAATTATCTAAGTAAATAATCGTTTCTTTTTTTGCTTTAAAAGCATCCGTTTTCGAAGTAAAAGGTTGAGCGAATGCCAAAATTATAGCAGTAAGAAGAAGTAGTCTTGTACATAGAATCAACCACTTTTTTATTTGCGAACTTTTACGTGTTTTTAGTGTTGCTTCTTTTAAAAAAGCCACATTTGTAAAAGCAACTTTTTTAAATTTACGAAGTTGAAATAAGTGAATAATTATTGGAATAAGCAGTAAGGATAATGCGTAAAGAATTTCGGGGTGTTTAAACTGCATTCCTTTTTAGATTTGTCAAATATAGAAAATGAAAATGGATTTATTAAATAGATAGCGAATTTAACAAAAGAATATATAATCTTCTTTAGCTTTTAAACCTAATTCATTCATATAAACCTTTATTTCTTTTTGAGCCGTTTTATTAGCAACAGTAATAATACTCTGCGGATTTTTAATAGTTTTTAAGTGATTAAACGATTGTAATATTTTACCATAAATATCACGACCAATTTTATTTGGGTTATCGCAAATCCATTCAAATGGAATATTTTTATTAATAAGTGTTTTTGCTGATTTTTTACCTTTAGTTCCTGCTCCCCAAATAGTTAGGGTTTTATTTGTGTTGTAATCTAGCTCTAAAAAATACTTTAGTTTTAAATCTAAAAAATGATTCTCTGCATAATGTATATGTGTTCTTGATGTACGCAAACTATAGTCTCTCCAGTTGTGTATTACTTCATCACAAGGAATACACTTAAAACCATGTTTATAAAACCGAAATGCTAAATCGTAATCTTCTGGATATGTGTTTGGGTTAAAGGCATCACAAGTAATTAAATCATTTCTATGAAGCATCCAACAAGGCGAAGGAATTACACATTCTTTATAAATTTCAGAATAGTTGTTTCCTTCTTTAGTTAAATCATTCAACCAAATCTCATAATTTTTATATCCATCCTTGATACCTTCTTCAGAAAAATAATTAACCAATCCAACTGCAACATGTTGTTTTCCGTAGTTTAAAAGGTTGTTTGCTAAAATTTCTAACTTATTTGGTAACATCACATCGTCACTATCCATTCTCGTAATAAATTCACCTTTACTATGTTTAAAAGCCAATTGTAAAGCATCTATAATACCGTTTCCAGAATTTTTAAAAAGTTTTATTCTATCATCTTTTTTAGAAAATTTTTCAACAATGGCATAACTAGAATCATCGGAATTATCATCAACAATCAGTAATTCCCAATTTATATACGTTTGATTTACAATAGAATTAAGGCATGCTTCAAGAAATGTTTCGGTGTTTTTAAAAGGCGTTAATATACTAATTAAGGAGTTTTGCATGTGGCGAATATACATATCTATTCGTATTTTAACAGAATCTTAAGAAAGTGGACGTAACATAATAGTATTTTTGGTGTCAATTAATAAACTTATATAGAAAACAAATGAAAAACAAAACACTAACTGCATTATTTGCGGGTATATTATTGGCTAGTTGTGGCTCAACAAAAACAGTAACTAACGATTTGGCAACAAGTTTGCCTATTGAAACTTCAATCAATTTAACAAAAGTAGTAGACGATAAAGCACCAGTAACTATAAATCCTGGGCGTTTTACGGTAGAAACTGTAACGTATCGTTTACCAAAAGTTGTTCAAGGAACATATTCTGTGAGTGATTTTGGAAAATATATCGATGATTTTAAAGCGATTGATTATAACGGAAATGAGTTAACAGTTACTAAAGTAGATACCAATACTTGGACGATTGCTAATGCAACGCAGTTAGATAAAGTTACATATTTGGTAAATGATACGTTTGATATTGAAACTAGTGGCGGAATAGGAGGCGAGCAACCGTTTTCTCCAGCAGGAACTAATATTGAACCAGGAAATTATGTGTTAAACTTACACGGTTTTATTGGGTATTTTGATTCACTTAAAAACAATCAATATAAATTAGCTGTTACAGCAGCTTCAGACCTTGTGCGTACATCTGCTTTACAAAATGTAGGTTCAAAAACGAGTGACGATGGTAAAATCACTACGTCTAGTTATTTTGCACCAAGATATTTTGATATTACCGATAACCCAATGATGTACGGAGACCTTGAAGTTGAAGAATTTCAAATAGGTGATATTAAAATTGTATTAAGCGTTTTTTCTCCAAACAAAACACATTCTGCAAAGTCTTTAAAAGAGACAATGTTTAAAATGATGGAAGCACAAAAAACTTATTTAGGCGATGTAAATTCAACGGCGCGTTACGATATTTACGTGTATTTATCAGAAGGTAAAGAAACTTCTCCAAAAGGTTTCGGTGCTTTAGAGCATCATACTTCAACTGTAGTTGTTATGCCAGAAGCAATGCCAGAAGCAGCATTAGCAAAAAGCATGATTGATATCGTTTCTCACGAGTTTTTTCATATCGTAACACCTTTAGGAGTGCACTCAGGAGATGTGCATTATTTTGATTATAACAATCCAACATTTTCAAAGCATTTATGGATGTATGAAGGTGTAACCGAATATTTTGCAAGCTTATTTCAAGTAGATCAAGGCTTAGTAGATGAAGCGGCATTTTACAGTAAAATGATGAGTAAAATTCAGTCGTCTTTAGGAATGAATGATACCATGAGTTTTACCGAAATGAGTGAAAATGTTTTAGACGAACCTTATGCGGCACAATACGTTAATGTATACCAAAAAGGCGCTTTAATAGGTATGTGTATCGATATTTTAATGCGAAAAGAAAGTAATGGAAATAGAGGTATCTTATCTTTAATGAAAGAATTATCAAATAAATATGGAAAAAACAAACCGTTTGATGATGATAAAATTATTGATGAAATAGTTGCGATGACGTATCCATCTTTAAGAACGTTCTTTGATGCACACGTAATAGGAACTACTCCAATAAATTATAATGAATTTTTCGTAAAAGTTGGTTTAGAGATAGGCGAGAGCAAAGTAGAAACTAATTATATTCAAAATGCAGGCACATTAATAGTAGGAGCAGACCCAGAAAAAGGAAATATCTTTTTCAATAATTTAGTTACCGAAAATAGTTTCTGGAATGAGCAAGGAGTAAAACCAAACGATACTATTAAATCTATCGATGGAACAGCAGTTACTATGCAGAATGCAAATCAAATATTTCAACAAGTATTTATGTGGCAACCCGGACAAGATGTAGAAGTTAAGCTAGAAAGAGACGGCAAAGAAGTTGTTATTAAAACTACAACTACGCAATCTTACACAACTGGTAAAGGTTTACAAGAAATGGCAGATGCAACCGATGCTCAAAAAGCATTACGTTCGGCATGGTTAAAAGGCTAATAGAACACCAATTTTAGAATTTTTAATAACGATTGATGAACATAGAAGTTTGTCAATCGTTTTTTATTAAAAGTATTGTTTTATTTCCTGAATTTTCGATTACTTCTGTTTTTCACTTATAGAATTTAGTTTTCAAATGTAACTAATCTTTTATATTTTAATTATAAGTGTATTTTAATACTTCGCAGATTTACCTTTAGATAACGAGTTGTTTATAAACTCACGTACATCATCATTAGCTGAAATTAAATCATCATGTCGTAAATACATCATATGTCCGCTTCTATAACCTTTAAACGTAAAACGGTCTTTCATTTTTCCGCTAGGGTCAATTTGCCACATGCTATATTTAGCACCAAAATAAGTAGTAGCGCCATCAAAATAACCTGATTGTGTCATCACTTTTAAATATGGATTTTTAGCCATTGCTTGTCGTAGACCATCTCTAACATTATTGTTTTGTCTATCCCAAGGGTGTACATCGCCAAACATATTGTATTTAACATCAGTATGAAAGTTTAAATGATTTTTTATGTAATAGTTTATGGCAGGTGTAAACGAATGCATCCATGAGGTTAATTCAGGATTAAAATCTGGTCTAGAACCAGCTTCGGTTTTATCAATTCCTAAATACCTAGAATCTAAACGGCCAATAGTATGTCCGGTTTTATCACGTAATAAATCTTTCCAGAAAAAATTCGTTGGCACATCTAAATTGTTTTGTAAGATTGACTTTTCACTTAAACCAGAATAGTAAGCCATTTTTTTTAGCGACTTGTTGTTTTTCTATATCAGAAATAAAACCGCCTTTTGCCAATGCAGGCATCAATGTGTTAATGGCATAATTTTCAACTTCGGGTAAAATATCTAATAAATCTTTTTGTTGAAGTTCATTTGGTAATACTTTTTGATACCAAGCAGCAGCGGTAAAATATGGTAAGTTTAAAGCCGAATACACAGGTTGAGAAGTACTATACAATTTATAATCAGCAGGTGATACCATAATAACACCATTTAAATACATCCATTGGTTATTTTGTAGTTCATTTGCTAAACCCATAACACGTGTGCCTCCATAGCTTTCGCCAATAATATATTTAGGTGATTCCCAACGGTTTTTTCTAGTAACAAAAGTGTTTATCCATTCGGCTAAATATTTAATATCAGCATTAATTCCGAAGAATTTTTTTCTATCAGGAAGTTTACCATCTTTATCTTTAATCATTCTAGAATAACCAGTATTCACAGGATTTACGTAAACAATATCAGCAATATCAAGAATGGAGTTAGGATTATCCTTAACACCATAAGGTTGCACAGGATAACCTTCATCATCAATATTTAAAACTTTAGGGCCAGTATAAGCAATATGCATCCAAACCGAAGCAGAACCTGGACCACCATTAAATGAAATAACTAATGGTCTGTTTGCCTTGTCTTTTACATTATTACGTTCATAATACGTGTAATAAAGTGTTGCCGTTGGGTTGCCTTTATCGTCCCAAACAGGTTGTGTTCCTGTGGTTGCTTTATATGAAATACTAACATTTTTTATAATTGTATTGTGGTTTGTTACAACCATAGTATCAGTTGGAATTTTTCTACTCTGAGAAAAAACAGTTGTTGTAACTACGGTAAATAGAAGAATGACAAAACGTTTCATAAAATGGATTTAAAAATTGATTGCTTAAAGATAAAGAAAACAAATGTTAAAAGCCTTCAAAAACTCCTAATCCGAATAAAGCAAAATCGTATTTAACAGGGTCATTTTTATCTAATTGTCTTAATGCTGTATCTAATTCTAGCAAAGCTTTTGCATCATTTTGTTTTCTATTCAGCAAACCTAATTTACGTGCAACATTTCCAGAATGCACATCTAACGGACAAGATAATTGACTAGGTGAAAGGCTTTTCCAAATGCCAAAATCTACACCAGTATTATCGTTTCTAACCATCCAACGTAAAAACATATTTATGCGCTTTGCTGCCGAATTTTTTAATGGGTCGCTTACATGTTTTTGAGTTCTGGCTAAATGTTCAATTTCAAAAAATGTAGTTTTTAGTTTTGAAATAGCTGTTTGTAACGAATCTTTTTCTACATGCTTTAAAAATAAATTTTCTAGTCCAGAGTGGTTTAAATAAATGTGCCTTATGCACTTTATAAACTGAATACAATCGTTTCCATTGAATGTACGATGAACAAAAGGCAGTAGCTTTTCTAAATCAGATTCATTGTGGTTAATTACAAAATCATGTGGTGCATTATCAAGTAAAAGCATTAATCGTTTTGCATTATTGATGATGCTTTTTCTGTTTCCCCAAGCTATGGTTGCTGTTAGAAACCCGGCAATTTCAATGTCTTCTTTTTTATTAAATTGATGTGGAATCTGGATAGGGTCGCTTTCAATAAACTTTGGGTTGTTGTATTGTATTACTTTGGCGTCTAGAAATTCTTTAAGTTCTGTTTTATTCAAAATTAATCGTTAGCTCACAATATTCCCGTCAACCATAGTTAGTTTTCGGTCTGCCATATTTGCAAGTTCTTCGTTATGCGTTACAATTACAAAAGTTTGTCCAAATTCATCACGCAGTTTAAAAAAGAGGTTGTGTAGATTCTCGGCACTTTCGCTATCTAAATTCCCTGAAGGTTCATCAGCAAATATTAAGCTAGGTTTATTAATTAAAGCTCTTGCTACAGCAACACGTTGTTGCTCGCCACCAGATAATTCATTTGGTTTATGATTACTACGGTGCGATAATCCTAAAAAGTCTAAAAGTTCTAGTGCGTGTTTTTCAGCTTCAGCTTTATTAGTGCCTTTTATAAATGCAGGTAAGCAGACGTTTTCTAAAGCGGTAAACTCAGGCAACAGTTGGTGAAACTGAAATATAAAACCAATATGTTGGTTTCTAAACTTCGCTAATGCTTTTTCGCTAAGTGAATTTAGATTAATATCATTTATAGTAATATTAAAGTCTTCTTTATCAGAAGCTTTGTCCAGTGTACCTAAAATTTGTAATAGAGTTGTTTTTCCAGCACCTGAAGCACCAACTATAGAAACTATTTCACCTTTTTTAATATTTAAATCTACACCTTTTAAAACGTGTAAATCGCCATAGTATTTGTGAATATTTTTTGCTTTAATCATGCATTTATAGAATAATATTGTGAAAATACTACTTTATGCTGTGTTGCACAATACTCAACTATTATTCTTTTTAAAGACGTTTTTAATATTGTTATAATCTATATAGTATTGCAGGCGTAATGAAAACGTATGCCGTATAGGTTGATCTAATAGTGTGTTTAAACTTTCAAAATAAGTATCTTTAGAAGCTGTATCTTGATTAAATAGTTGGTTTCTGTATAAAGCTGTTAAAAAACTACCTGGTGCAAATTCCCATGAATATGAAAAATCTAAATTCCATGTGCTAAAGTTAATATCTGGTTCGTTTTCTAAATCTACTTTAGTGTACCCCAAATCTTGAGTTAGTCTTCCGTTGTCTTGTAAATGATATAAATCATCTTCATAAGTAACAGTATCCCAGTTGTTTCTAAAAGTTAATGTTAATACATGATATGAATTAAAACTATAACTACCAGAAACACTGTTAGTCATTGAAGTTCTATCACGCTGACCAAAAATAATATCATCATTTAAATCCTCAACATAACCTCGATCATTATTAGTTTTATCAACTTCAATTTCGTAAGTCATTAAAAATTTATCGTTAAACTTAAATCTTGGGCTTAAACCAAACCAAAAACTAGCTGTGTTTCTACTACTTTCAAAAAACTTAGCAGCACCAATATTAGCATCTATAGCAAAAAATTTGTTGTAATTTGTAGATATCCAAACATTAGTATTTAAACGATTTTCATAAATAAAGAAACGCCCTTCTGTTCGTGGTTCAAAATAATCAAACTGTTTACCAAATTGATAGTTTAAATTTCCCCCAAAACCGTGTAATGTCTTTGTTTGAGCATTATAATTTATCCCTAAATTTCCACCTGTATAAACATTAGGACTTGCTAACCTTCTATAATTTATCTGCATGCCTAGATAATAGCGATTTAATTTTTCAGTAGGTTCAAAAGTTCTATATGAGATATCTGCACCAAAATTATTATAATTATTTCTGCGATTTAAACCTAAATCGTTAACATTATATTTATTATCTGCAAACCTATGATCTATGCTATATCTTAAATTTCCATGTGATTTTCCTATTCTAAAGAATGAGCTATAACCTGTTTCAGTACTTTCTTCTGGACGATTTACATTACTCATTTTTATTTGACCTCTAACATTATAGGTGTTTCTTTTATTTGTAATATCTGCTAGAATCCCAGTTACATTAGCATCTCTAAAATGTCCTTCTCTCATTACATTGGTGTTTATGAAACTTACAGAAGAGTTCTCGTTAAATTGTTGGTCTAGTACTATAATATTATAGTTAGCAAAACCTTCTGCGGTAACATTACGTGTTTCGCCAGTAATAGTGTCTTTAACTGTTACATCAGTTTTTTCGGTTATGGCATTAAAAACACCAACACCAAGTCCGCCTTTTGTTCTACCAGATACTTTTATGGCATTTAAAACTTTTACTTCACTAGGATAATCTAAAATTTCTTCATCGTTATTAAGTTCAATTTTACCAGTTGGACCACTACCAACCCGTCTTGAAAAGAATAAATTACCCTTGCTAAATAAATCGACACCTTCTTTGAAAAATTGACGTTGTTCACCAAAAGTCTGTTCAAAAGGACCTAAATTAAGTGATAGATTATCAAAAGCTGCTTGACTAAAATCAGGGATAAGTGTGGCATCTAAAGTAAAATTCTCTGAAAGCCCATATTTTACATCCAAACCTGCACTAAAATCACTAGTTGTTTCTCCATCAAAAGTTGTTAATCTTCCAGAAGTAAAAGGATAAAAGCTTAAACGTACAGGAGGCGTAATGTTTTGTATGCCAGTAATTTCTCCAGAATAACTTCCAATATAACCTTTACTAACATCAATTGGGGTCCATGTATACTGAGATCTATCGGTTCTAAAATGCCTGTGAAACTGAATACCCCAAGTTTGTATTTCTTGGTTTGAAAAACGTAAAGCAGAATATGGGATTTTAAGTTCAACAATCCAACCGTCATCAACAATTTTCACAGCACTTTCCCAAACAGCATTCCAACCGAAATCTTCATTGCTTCCAGGTGATACTACAGCATCGGCTTGTGTTCCTGAAGGAAAAATAAAAAACTCAGTATCGTTTTTTCCATCGTTATTTGGGTTAATTACAACCCCAAAAAAATCAGTGTCTCCAAAATTATCACGACTTGTAAATTGTTTAACTATATCTTCAGGTTTATCATATAAATAAGCTGCGAAATAAACTGCTTTATCGTCATAAGTCATTTTTACAATGGTTTTTTGATGCTCTTTTTCAGTAACACCCATTGTTGGTCTGAATTGTATAAAATCTTTTATTTCTTCTACATTTTGCCAAACAGCATCGTTTAAAACTGCATCAATTTTTGGAGGTATAGAAGTTTTAGTGATTTTGATGGATTTTTTTTCTTGAGAAAAACTATTACAAAATATTAGTAAAGCAATAGTTAGAATAGAGATATTAAATTTCATTTGTTTTTTTTGATTGATTGATGTTTAGTTGTTTGGAATTAAAGACAATATTTTTTTTAAGTTGTTACAGTTTCCAAATACAAATTTATAGGTGTAGATGCGTTGATTTTCATAAGTAAACGTTAAAAAACCTAAGTAATTGTTAATGTTTTTTAAAGGTTTGTTAAAAAGGTCAGTCTAGTTTTTTTTGACTATTTTTATTTTTTTAAAAATTGAACAGAAAATGCCTTATAAAAAGTTTGAAGAATATAATATAAAAGTGACTGATGATGTTAAAAATAGATATAAAAGCATCATTCAAGATTTAGGTGAAAATACCGAACGCGAAGGCTTGTTAAAAACTCCAGAACGTGCAGCCAAAGCCATGCAGTTTTTAACTCAAGGTTACGACCAAAATCCAGTTGAAATTCTTAAAAGCGCTATGTTTAAAGAATCTTATAACGAAATGGTTATTGTGAAAGATATTGAATTGTATTCACTTTGTGAACATCATATTTTACCGTTTTTCGGAAAAGCTCATATTGCTTACATTCCAAACGGGTATATTGTAGGCTTAAGTAAACTACCACGAATTCTTGATGTGTTTGCAAGACGATTACAAGTACAAGAACGCTTAACTGAGCAAGTTTTAGATTGTATAAACGACACATTAAAACCGCAAGGTGTAGCTGTTGTTATTGAAGCTAGTCATATGTGTATGATGATGCGTGGTGTGCAAAAACAAAACTCTATAACTACTACTTCTGGGTTTAGAGGACAATTTGAAAAAAGTGAAACTAGAAACGAATTTTTAAAGTTAATTGGCAAATAGTCTGGTCTATTTTTTTGGTATACTTCTTGTTTATAGATAATTATAAATTAATTATTACTAAATGAACAAATACAAAAAATTAGCCCTCAGTATACTTTTTGATGCTGTGGGATATGTCTCTTTTCTTATCCCAGGTATTGGCGAGTTTACCGATATAGTTTGGGCTCCAGCTTCTGCTTTTTTAATGACGAAGCTTTATAAAGGGAAATCTGGTAAAATTGCTGCTGCAGTATCTTTTATTGAAGAAGCTATGCCAGGGTTAGACATTATTCCAACGTTTACACTGATGTGGTTATACACATATGTTTTTAAAACAAAAGAAACTATAATAGAAATATAAAATTAAAAACCTTTCAAGAATTAAAAGGGATTTTTTAATTAAAGCGCTATTTCTATCTCTTTTTCAGTTATTTCGAATGAATAAAACTATTTTTTGTAAATGAATGTATAACTTAAAAGGACTTTTGTATTTAATTTTTAACAAAGGTTTGTTCTTTTCAGTTTCGTGAATAAGCATTACTTTTTGATTACGAAGTTGTATGCTTTTTATACCATGTTTATCGGTTCGTTTTAAATTCTCACCACCATCATTTATTTTCCAATCGTTTTTTTTGGTTAGAAATCTAGTTACTATCTACAACAAATTTATATTGGTAATAATTTGGTTGTAAGTTTAAAGTTAATTTTCATTCTCCATTTCCATTATAACTTAAAGGATTTGTATTAGCAGACCAATTATTAAAACTTCCTGCATAAAATTGAATAAGTTGGTATTTTCAACTTATTCAATTTTAAAATCATTATTTTTTAGTTATAATTTATAACTAAAACCAATACTTATATTTCTTCCCATATTTAAAATGCCATCCGGTTTTAAACGAGATAAATGATTGATGTACTTTTTGTCGGTTAAATTATTACCCGAAATACTTACAGATGCAATGTTTTTAAATACTTTAAAATCAGCGCCTATTCCTGCACTTAGTAAACTGTAATTATTGGTTTCTGTTTCAAAATCACTAACATTATTTTGTTTAAATGTAGTTTTCAATTTTAAAAACACATAGCCTTTTTTTAATGATTCATTATTAAATTCAGCACGTAATGTGTTTGAAATTGAATTAGCAGGAATTAATGGTAAATAATTATCATTATTTTGTTTCCCTGTAACGGTTTCAAAGCTAGATTCTAAATGTAACCAATCTAAAGGATGCGGATGCAAATGAAAACCAAATTCGCCACCATAAAGTTTGGCATCATCTTGTAAATAATTAAAAACAGGATTGTCATCAATTATAGTCCCGTTAGGTGAAATGAAAATGTAATTATTTATTTTATTATAAAACCCATTTGCAAACAACTCGATATGTTCATTTTTTAGTTCTAAAGCTAAATCTACTTGAAAATTTTGCTCACTTTTAAGATTAAGATTTCCTATTTCAAATCTATTTGTGCCTTCGTGTGTACCATAAGAAGTCAATTCAGCTAAATTTGGTGCTCTAAAACCAGTTGCTAAATTTATTCTTGCAATTATGTTTTTTGCAATATCTTTTTTAATTCCGAAAGCACCATTAAAACTATTAAAGCTTTTATTTTGTGTTGAAGCAATATTAATATTACGATTATCGAAACGCACACCAAGTTGTACATCAGCTTTTTCAAAATGAATATGAGATGTCGCTAATACTCCAAAATCGTTTGTTATAGCATTAGGGATAAGTTGCTCTTCTCCGTAATTTATATTTACTTGATTCATGCCTTGTACACCAACAATGGTTTCAAACTTCCCTGATTTTGGTAAATTGTATTTAACATCGTAATTTGCTGTTTTTAATTTCATATGAAGAGCAGGTTCAATTTCATCTTCAAATTCTTTTCTATCATTATAAATAAAACCTAAGCTAATATCTAGTCGAGACGCGTTAAAAAACATGGTGGATTTTGAACTAAATACATGATTTGTAATATTTTGAAAAGGTGATAAAGGTGTTCTGTTTGTTGATTGTTCTGCAACTTTTTCTGGAATACCTAACTTAGAATTATTGAGATTATATCTAAATTCAGTTTTAAATTTATTTTTTTGATATCCAATACCTGCTTTAAAATCTTGTTCTTTAAAACGCGTATTTGTAACCCTGTAATTTTGCGTTTTATAATCCGAATGTTCTGCAAGACTTCCTCTAAATAAAAATTTAAAATCATTATCTGAAGCTTTATAGGCTACACTTGTATTATAGCCTTGTGTATTTGTATAATAATTAGTGCTAAAACTTCCAGACGATGAATTCTGTTGAGAAAAACGCTCTGGATTTAGGTACAAAACTCCGCCAAGCGCATCGCTACCATAGAGTAGAGAAGCGGGACCTTTTATAACTTCAACACTTTCAATACCAGCATCGTTAATTCCTAAGCCATGTTCATCTCCAAACTGCTGATTTTCTAATCGAATACCTTGTGTATAAACCAAAACTCTATTAGAACTTAATCCTCTTATAACTGGTTTGCCTATACTTAATCCAGTCGAAATACTTTCTACTCCAGCAATATTAGTAATGCCATCTGCTAAAGTTAAAGCACCACCTGCTTTTAGGTCTTTTACTTTTTTTTGTTCAACTTTCATAACATTATCACTTTGTAGTTTATGAAAAGGTGTGGAAATAATAATGTCTTCCATTTCGATAGCAGAAGATGATAAATAGATGTTTAAATTTTTAGTTGAAGGAACTGTTATTTGTAATGATTGTATTTGATATCCAATCATTGAAAACAAAATAGTATAAGTTCCGGAAGGCATATTTTTTAATATAAAAACACCATTCTCATCTGTTGATGTTCCTTTTTCTATATTCGGTAAATATACGTTTACATAAGTTAAACCGTGTGTTGTATTAGCTTCGTAAACAGTGCCTTTTATTGTGTTTTGTGAATAGATACTTGTAATTGCTAACAATAGCAATCCATTTAAAAATAATTTCATGTGTTATTTTTTTAATTTAATAATTGATTAAGACTGAAAAAAAATCAGTGTATTTCTTACTATTAAATTAAAGATGGCGGACCACGAAGTGAAGTTTGTAAGCGTTGAAACTTACTTAGAAAATTATATTGCGAGATGATCTCTCGTGATTCTTTTTTAGCTATAAAGAATTCAATATTAAATGCGGTAAAAGTAAATGTGTTGTTTAAGTTGAATTTATGAAAATCGCAATCAAAATCTATTTTATGAATATGAGTGGTTTGATTATTTTTACAAACCTCGTGTTCGTGATGTGAGAAAACATGAGCAAACTTAGCTACCGATGGTACAAATAATGATGCAATCAATACTAGCGTTAAAATTTTAAAAGTAATATGTTCTCTAAGTAATTTCACTAATCTATAAAATGTTTTAAACCCAATCGACGAAGCATTTTCTTTTCAAAATTCCAAAAGAATTTATGTTGACCAAAAAGCCACCCAAAACATACTAACATTATTTGATACATTATAAATAAAATTATAATTCTAATAGCCCAGTATCCAAAGCTTCCAAAATTTTCGATAGTAACATTAAGATATCCTAAAATAGGTTTCCCAATATATGATGCAGTTGAGCCTGTAATTGCAAACACAATAAAAATTATTGCGATTTGCCAGTTAGAATCTATTCCCCAACGTGCTTTTAATTTTTCCACTTGTACTAATTTTATGCAAAATAGTTAAAGTGAATTAAATTCTAGGAACATAACCCACTAATTTTTGTTTATGCTTTATTTGAAAATAGATAAAATAATTATAGAGTTTATAGTTAACCTCGTAACCATAATCTGTTCCTTGTTGATAATCTATTTGCATTTCATATAAGTTAGGATTATAACGTTGTGTATTTAATACTCTGCTATTCCATTCGGTTACATAAAATATATTTTTGTTTTCTAAATAGGATTGAGAATAAAAACCTTCAGGTTTTGCTCTACTAACTAACCACGAACTGAATCCAGGTTCTATAATAAGAATTTCGTATTCTAAATCATCATTTGCAATTCGTATCGTGTCATTTGTTGCAATAGTTTCAGAATTAGTTGAAGGTATTCTTTTTGTAGTATTACAACTAATAAGAAAACCAATAACAAGAAGTATATAAATTGAAGTTTTCATAGCTTATGATTTTAGTTTAAAGTTACAAAAACCATTCCTTAATCATTTAGTTATGAATGATTTTAACAAAAAAAGAGTCAAACATTATGTTTAACTCTTTTTATATAATTTAAAAGGAATATTATCTTTTTCCGAAAAGTCCTCCAAGTAATCCACCAAGACCACCTTTCTTTTTACCACCTCCAAGAACCATTCCTGCTACATCATCAATAATGCTTCCATCACCATCTGCATCTAACATAGATTCTAAGAAATGTTGTTCGTTTTGTGGCGAGTTTCCGCTAATTAAGCCACCTAGTAAACCACCTAAACCAGATGTATTATTCACATTTAGCTGTTTAGCTTGTTTACCTATAACTCCCATTAATATTGGAGCCGCAACTTTTAAAATTTGTGCAACAGAACCAATGTCTAAACCAGATTTTTGACTTAAATTAGATTCAACATTTTGTTGCCTTCCACCAAGTACATGACCTAAGATTTTTCCACCATCATCTAAAACATTAGAATCAACTCCACCACCAAATAAACCACCAAGATTATCTAAGATGCTTCCATCGTGTTTACCGCTAATAGCACTTAGTAATCCTTCTGCACCTTGTGGCGTAGAAGCATTACGTTTCATAGCTTGCATTAATACAGGTAAAGCCATTGTTAATAATTGACCAGTTTTTCCTTTGTCTTGTCCTGTTTGACCAGCAACTCCACTAATAATGGTTTTTCCTAAATCACTACCTAATAAATCTAATATTCCAGACATAATTTTTTCTTTAATTTTTAATAAGGGTTAATAAAATTGAATGTTAATGTACAAAAAAGTCCTAACATCTTATTGTTAGGACTCAAATATGCCAATTAGGTCACATTTTATTTTTTATCCAAGAATACTAATTATTTGTTCAGCTAGTTCTGTTCCAATTCTATCTTGCGCTTCGTTAGTTGCAGCACCAGTATGTGGAGTTAATGATAAAGCTGAATTCATTAATAACTGCATTTCTGGTTTTGGTTCTTTTTCAAAAACATCTAGAGCAGCTCTAGAAATTTTTCCGCTAGCTAAAGCTTCAACTAAAGCAATTTCATCTACAACACCACCACGAGCAGCGTTTACAAGAATAGCACCATCTTTCATCATTTCTAATTCAGATTTTCCTATAACGTAATCTTTTTGTGCAGGAACATGTAGTGTTACAAAATCGGCTTGTTTTAAAACGTCTTCTTTTGAAATAGTTTCAATTTCAAAGTTTAATTTTTGTCCGTCAAAGAATTCTAATTCTAAATTTGCTTTTTCCATAAATGGGTCGAAAGCAACAACTTTCATTCCAACTCCAAGAGCAACTTTTGCAGTAGCTTGACCAATACGACCAAAACCTAAAACACCTAAAGTTTTACCTTTTAATTCGGTGCCTTTTGCATAAGCTTTCTTTAAGCCTTTAAAATTACTATCGCCTTCTAATGGCATGTCTCTGTTTGAGTTATGTAAAAAACGTGCTAAACCAAATAAATGACTAAACACTAATTCTGCAACAGAATGTGATGAAGCTGCTGGAGTATTTATAACTTTTAGTCCTTTTTCGCGAGCGTATTCAACATCAATATTATCCATACCAACACCACCACGCCCAATAATTTTTAAATTTGGGCATGCATCAATAAGATTTTTTCGTACTGTTGTTGCACTACGAACTAATAAAACACTAATCTCTTTTTCGTTGATATAATTTATTAATTGCTCTTGAGCTACGGTTGTTGTAATAACTTCGTAACCACCTTTTTCTAGCGCATCAATTCCGCTTTGTGAAACACCGTCGTTTGCTAATACTTTCATTTTTATGTTTTTTGTTTCCGCGAAAGCGAAAATCTTTTTAATATTTTATTGTTTTGTCATTGCGAGGAAGTATAACGTGGTAATCTTTTGATGAGATTCCTTCACTTCGTTCGGAATGATGTTTTAAGTTTATGCTTTTGCTTCTAATTCACTCATTACTTCAACCAATGCTTTTACACTATCAAGTGGTAAAGCGTTATACATTGAAGCTCTGTAGCCGCCAACACTTCTGTGCCCGTTTAAACCGTTTATACCAGCTTCTTTAAGCATAGTTTCAAAAGTTTCTTTTAAATTTTCATTTTCTAAAGTAAAGGTAGCATTCATTTTAGAACGATCTTCTTTAGCAGCATAACCTTTAAATAATGGATTTAAATCAATTTCAGAATACATTAATACGGCTTTCTTTTCATTTTCTTTTTCAATAGCTTTAATACCACCAAGATTTTTTAACCAATCTAGGGTAAGCATTGTTGTGTATACTGCAAATACTGGTGGTGTATTATACATACTGCCTTTGCTTATATGTGTTTTATAATCCATCATTGATGGAATTTTTCGAGATACTTTACCTAAAACATCTTCTTTAATTACAACAAGAACAGTTCCTGCTGGACCCATGTTTTTTTGTGCACCTGCATAGATTAAATCGAATTGAGAAAAATCTAACTGACGAGAAAAAATATCGCTACTCATATCGCAAATCAAAGGAATATCACATTTTGGAAACGATTTCATTTGTGTGCCAAAAATGGTATTGTTTGATGTACAGTGAAAATAATCGTAATCTGAAGGGATATCGTAGCCTTTTGGTATATAATTATAGTTTGCATCTTTAGATGAACCTACTTCGTATATGTCATCAAAAATCTTAGCTTCTTTAATAGCTTTATCGCTCCATGTACCAGAGTTTAAATAGCCAGCTCTTTTTTCTAAAAGATTTAAAGCTACCATTAAAAATTGAGTACTTGCTCCACCTTGTAAAAACAAAGCTTTGTAGCCTTTGCCTTCTAAACCAAGTAATTCTAAAGCTAATGCTCTGGCTTTTTCCATAACATCAACAAAATCTTTACTTCTGTGTGAAATTTCAATTAAAGATAAACCGCTGTCATTAAAATCCATAACGGCCTCTGAAGCTTTTAATAAAACTTCTTGAGGTAAAATACATGGTCCTGCACTAAAGTTGTGTTTTTTCATTTGTATGATTTATTTCATTTTTTATAGTGAAATTGAAGATGCAAAGTTGCTAATTAATTGGGTAAATTTTGTTAATAAATCAATAATTTTTTCATCTAATTGCTAACAAAAATTCAATAGAATCAATATCGTCTGCATAATCCCAAAGATGTGGTTTTTGAGTCGCACCAAAAGCAATTTCGTTTTTTGTAAACCCATTGGAAACAATACATTGAATTTGATTTTTTTTAGTATCAAGTTTTTCTTTCAATTCATCTGTGTTTTCATAATATTCATAAAAAACGGTAGCAATTGGCGATGCGTAGCTTTCGTCTTCTTTAATCATTAAAAAACCATTTTCTAGCATATCAAATTCGCTCATTAAATAAACGGCTTTATTATAATCGTAATTGTTAGCGTATTTTGCTTTGTTAATAATAGGATGCCAATGGTACATAGCTTCAAAAAACGAATCAAAGTTATAGCCTTTAGGCACAAATAATTTTGATACATTTCTGCATCCTAAACCATAATATCTAAAAATATCTTCTGATAGATTTTTAAGTTGCTCACTGGTTTCTTGTCCAGTTAAAACCGCCATTGAGTTTCTATTGTTTCTTATAATTGAAGGTTTGCTTTTAAAATAGTATTCAAAATAACGCGCCGTATTATTACTTCCAGTTGCAATTACAGCATCAAAGTTTTCAATCTTATTTTCTGTAAAATCAATTCTTCCTTTAAATTCGGGTTCTACATGTTCCAAATATTTGGCTAGATATGGAAGCAGGTGTTTATCGTTTGATGATTGTTTTACTAACACATTGTGTCCAGAAATTAAGACTGATAAAAAATCATGAAACCCAACCAAAGGAATATTTCCAGCCATTATTATAGCAACCTTTTTTGGATTTGAAATCTCAATATTATACGGCTCTAACCATTTGTTTAGTGTGGTGTTTGATAATGAATTAGTCCAGCCTTCAAGTGCAAATAATATGTTTTCTTGAGTAAACCAACCATTATGTTCTTTGGCAAGCTTTAATTGATGTTTAAAACCATCAAAAAAAATATCATTGTGAAGAATATTTTCCTTTTTTGTAATATTTAGATTGGAAAATTGACTTAAAAAATTACCTAATTTTGCGAAAGCGTTAATTCTTTGCTGTAAATTCATTCTGTATTTGGTTATGAATGGTTTTGGCTTTATTTTTGCATCTGCAAATTTAATGAAACTCAAACAGAGTTCTTGAATTTTAAAAGATAAAATTACTATGGCAATTATAATAACAGACGAATGTATTAATTGTGGCGCTTGCGAACCAGAATGCCCAAATACAGCAATATATGAAGGTGCAGACGATTGGCGTTATAAAGATGGCACTAGTTTAACAGGTAATGTGGTGTTAACTAACGGTAACGAAGTTGATGCAGATGAAGCTCAAGAACCTGTAAGTGACGAGATTTATTACATTGTACCAGATAAGTGTACAGAGTGCAAAGGATTTCATGATGAGCCACAATGTGCTGCCGTTTGTCCTGTAGATTGTTGTATACCAGATGAAGATATTGTAGAAACAGAAGAAGAACTTTTAGGTAAGCAACGTTTTATGCATCCAAAAGATTAAACGCTAAGCCTTATTAGAATAAATGAAATC
>CAZLXG010000003.1:0-28156 GCA_964563585.1 uncultured Flavobacteriaceae bacterium
AATTTGAAAGGCTTTTTTGTTTTTAAGTTATACAGGAAATTATTTTTATTCTTTTATTTTATCAATAAAATTTTGTAACTCTTTACCGTATTTTGAATTTTTAACTTCGCTTGTTAGAGAATTATTAATAGTGTCTAATAAATGAAGCCTGGCATTATATATCTCTGATAAAGCTAAGTATGGTGCAACTTCACTATCCTTATGATTTAAAGCAAAATTTACTGTATATAAGTATTTTCGTTTTATTAAACTGTTGTATTCTTTTTCAATACTATCAAGTTTTATTGTGTCGTTATCTCTTTGAGCTTCAAAATTTTCTTTAATTAAATCGAGATTTTTACCATTAAACCTAGACATCATTAATTGATAATCTTCTAAAACATTTTGTTGTTTTGAGCCTTTTATTTTGGCATCAATAACAAAGTTTTTCAATGTTGTATTAATTTCTGTAATACCTTTGTCCGCAAAAAACATAATTCTATCTTCTTCACTAGAGTTTTTATCTAAATACAAAAAGAATATTTCAGGCGATTCTATATTACTATGTAATTCAAATTCAGAATTTCCATTAATAACTAAAGAATCTACAGTTATTAATGATGTGTCTGTTGCTTTTTTTAGATAAACAGTTCCTTTTTTTAAGCCTTTTATACTGGTTTTAACAGTTAAATCTGCTTGTTCTTTTCCGCAAGAAATAATTAAAAGAGCTAATATTAAAAATGAAATTTTTTTCATGAATTATTTTGAGTTTTTTATAGTCAGGCAAATATCATATAAATATATTTTAAATACTAGCTAGCTGCCGCTAATTGCAATAATATTGTACATCCAATAGCAGCAATAGTTCCTATAGCATAACCAAATACAGCAAGTAATACACCAACAGTAGCTAGTGATGGATGAAATGCTGATGCTACTATAGGAGCAGAAGCAGCGCCACCAACATTGGCTTGACTACCAACAGCTAAAAAGAAATAGGGTGCTTTAATTAGTTTTGCTACACCAATTAATAATAAAGCATGAATCGTCATCCAAACAACTCCAATTGCGATTAAACCAACATTGTCTAGAATCATAGTTAAATCCATTTTCATTCCAATTGATGCAACTAATATATAAATGAATACGCTTCCAAATTTACTAGCTCCAGCACCTTCGTAATTTTTTGCTTTTGTAAAGGATAATAAAATTGCAATAATTGTAGCAATACTTATCATCCAAAAGAATTTTGAACCTAAAAAGGTAAACATATTTCGAGTTGTAGCAGATTCGATATTTGCCACAACACCATCAAAAAATGGAGCTAAAAAGTTTGAAGCTAAATGAGCAAAGCTAACTGTTCCAAATGCTATAGCAGTAATAATCATTATATCAGTTAACGTTGGATTTCGTTTTACTTTTTCGGCAAAAGTAGATACTTTTTCTTTAAGTGCTTCAATGGAAGATGTGTCTGCTCCAAGCCATTTGTTAATGCGCTCACGTTTACCAATACCAATTAATAATAACGCCATCCAAATATTTGCAACAACAATATCGACAAATACCATACCTCCATATAATTTTTGATTATAACCATAAATCTCTAGCATGGCAGTTTGGTTAGCGCCTCCACCAATCCAACTTCCTGCAAGAGTTGATAAACCTCTCCATATAGCGTCTGGTCCAATACCACCAACTGTTTCAGGAGATACCATTGATATTAATAAAATAGCAATTGGACCACCAATTACAATTCCTATTGTACCGGTTAAAAACATAATAAGTGCTTTCCATCCTAAATTAAAAACTGCTTTTAAGTCAATACTTAAAGTCATTAAAACCAAAGCTGCTGGTAATAAAAATCGACTAGAAACATAATATAAACTGGAGCTATGTTCAACAATTTTTCCAGATTCAGAAATGGTTTCCCATTCTGGAGCAATAATTCCTATTGTAGTAAATATTGCAGGAATCATATATGCCATAAATAATCCTGGAACTATTTTATAGAATTTTTCCCAAAACCCACCTTTTAAAGATTCTGTATAAAATACAAATCCTAAAGCGAGCATTAATACCCCAAAAACTATAGTATCATCTGTAAATAAAGGTGCGTTTTCCATTTTGTTTTATTGATGCCGCAAAGTACCAAAATTTAATTCAATTAAATAAGTTTGGCACGACTATTGAATTATGATTAATACAAAATGTTACTACATAAAGTTTTTTAAAGTGTGGTTACTTTAAAAAGAGTAGTAATTCTATATTTTGGTTGGTTAGTTAGTAAAAAAGCATCCGTTCTTGGATGCTTTTTTTATTTGTAAACATGTATTTCGTCGATAATATAAGTTTTTTCGTCTATAAATGTTAAAACTAAGTGTATTTCATCGATTTATAATGTATTTAATCGTTTGCAATGATTTATTAATTATATATTTGGAGTGTACTAAATAACATACTTTTTAGTTCAATGGATTAATTAATTAATATTTGCATTATGAAGTTGGTATAGAAACCCTAAATCTACATCGTAATATAAAAAGCAAATTGAAGAGAAAACCGAGTTTGAGGGAACTCGGTTTTTTTGTGCTCTAAATTTAAGGTATATTTTTATTTTGTATAACTTAGCAATAAGTAAATATTATGAGATTTTATATTCTAATTTTAGTTCTCTTTTTTCAAACACTTGGGTTTGCACAATTGCCTGAAGGTCTTGTATATGTAAAAAAAATTATTCCAGATTTAGATGTAGAACTACGTTATTATACCACAAATAATTTTGTTGGCGATACTATTGATGGCTATAATAGCAATAAACTTATTTTAACAAAACAAACAGCCGAAGCTTTAAAATTGATTCAAGAAGAATTACAACAACAAAATTTGTGTTTAAAGATTTACGATGGTTATAGACCACAACAAGCGGTAAATCATTTTATACGTTGGGCGAAAAAATTAAACGATACTGTAAATAAGCAACAATTTTATCCAGATATTAAAAAGCAATTTTTATTTAAAGAAGAATATATAGCTACCCGCTCTGGGCATAGTAAAGGCAGTACTTTAGATTTAACTATTATTGATGGAAATACAGGAATACCTTTAGATATGGGAAGTGCTTACGATTTTTTTGGACATGAATCTTGGGTGAGTTATGAAGATATTTCAAAAGAACAAAAACAAAATAGACAACTTTTACAAACCGTAATGCTAAAACACAATTTTAGAAACTACCCAAAAGAATGGTGGCATTTTACGCTGCGTTGGGAACCTTTTCCAAAAACATATTTTGATTTTCCGGTAGAATAAAAAAAGCAGCTTCAAAATTTTGAAACTGCTTTTTAATTTTGATTGATGACGTTGTTTTTATTCCTTATCTAAATTTTTGGTCATATTAAAACCAATAAATAATCCCATTCCAGCCATAAAGAATATAATAGCAGGATATACGGCATCTTCATCTAAAGTTGTATAATGATCTAAAATAGAAGCAATAAATACGCCTAAACCAATTCCCATAAGTAATAATGCAAGGTTTAAAATAAGTACTTTCCATATTGGTGCTGTATGACTACTTCTACCTTTCATGAAAATACTTGCATCTGCACCTTTTTCAATAAGTGCTAAGCGTTCTTTATTTCGAGTTGAAAAGTATAAATAAAATACTCCAAAAATTGCACCAAATATAATTGGTATAATAATTAATTCTGATCCCATAATTGTTTGTTTTTAATTGATTAATTTTATGTGTTCTTATCTTAAGACGACAGCTTTTTAGTTATGGTTACAACTTTTTCAAAATATTTTTCATTTCTTCTTGTAACCAAAGATGAATTTGTATCGTCTAAACTTCAAATGACCATCAACAACGACCAATTTATCATCAATCAAATCATTGAAGGCGATACAAATGCATTTTCTGTATTAGTAAATCGTTATAAAAACTTGGTGTTTACTTTGGCGTTAAAAATGCTGAAGAATAAAGAAGAAGCTGAAGAAGTTTCGCAAGATACCTTCATAAAAGCATATAAATCAATACATAAATTTAAAGGCGATTCTAAATTTTCAACATGGATCTATAGAGTAGCTTATAATACATGTTTAGATAGATTAAAGAAATTAAAAAGAACACAACACATTGTTGCAATAGATGAATTTACCGAAAATGAAGTTAAAACTATTGATAATGCTTTAGATAATTTAGAAGCAAAAGAACGTAAACAAGCTATACAAGAATGTTTACATTTATTACCAGCAGAAGATAGTTTTTTGTTAACTTTATATTACTTTGAAGAACAATCGTTAGACGAAATTTCTAAGGTTGTAGGAATAACAGCAAATAATGTAAAAGTAAAAATTTTTAGAAGCAGAAAAAAACTAGCAACTATTTTTAAAGCTAAGTTAGAACCAGAAATAATTGAACATTATGCAAGAGAACGTAGATAAAAAGATAGACCATTTAGTAAAAAAAATGATGAATAATGTTTCTGTTGAAACGCCTTCATTTAATTTTACAGATAGTGTAATGTCGCAAGTTAATGCAATAGAAAGTAGTGATGTTACTGTTTATAAACCGTTAATATCTAAAAATATTTGGGTGTTTATTTTAATTGGGTTTTGTGTTTTATTGGGATATTTAATTTTTGGAGCTGAAACCGAAGGTTTAAGTTGGTTTAGTGCTATCGATTTTAATGTTTTATCAAGTAACAGATTGTTTGAAGCTTTGTCGGGTTTTGCAGTATCAAAAACTTTATTATATGCGATATCATTTTTTGGGTTAATGATGTGCATTCAAATACCTTTATTAAAAAGTTACTTTGATAAGCGTTTTGAGGTTTAAAAAAGTAATATGTATTTAAATTAAAAACCATCCACTGTGATGGTTTTTTCTTTTTTTTTTAGATAAGTTAAATGATTTTTATTCAATATTTGAAACCCTTTCATTTTTTTTTCGTTTTTAATAATGAAGCACTAACCAAATTACATGCAAAAAAGTAATAATGCAATTATTGAAGAATGCCGCAAAAGTAATCAACTGGCACAAATGCAAGTGTATGATGCGTATTGTGATGCTATGTATAATATTACCTGTAGATATTTAAATCAAGAAGATGCAAAGGATGCTATGCAAGAAGGGTTTTTAAAGGCATTTATAAACATTAAAAGTTATAAGCCTGAATTTAGTTTTGGAGCATGGTTAAAGCGAATTATGATTAATCAATGTATTGATATTTTAAAAAAGCGAACATTAAAATTTATTGAAGTAGATATTGAGTATTTAAAACTTGTTGAAGATGATAATTGGAATGTGGACCAAATGATTTCTAAAGCACAGATTGAAAATGCTATAGAGCAATTGTCAGATAAATATAAACTAGTTGTGAAGTTGTATTTAAAGGAAGGTTACGACCATGAAGAAATTTCGCAAATATTAAGTATTCCAATAAAAACATCGCGAACACATTTACGAAGAGGGCGACTACAATTAAAAGAACTTTTAAAGAATAAACGATATGGAACAGGATATTAGAAATTTATTTAAAGATGAAGACGAGACTAACAATAAGTTGCCAGTTTCACATAGAGATGGGTTTTTAGAAAAACTAAAAGAATCAGCTAAAGTACCTAAACAAACAAATTATGCATTCATTTATAAAATGGCAGCTGCATTGGTTTTGTTTGTTTCTATTGGTTTTGTGGTTTATCAACAAGCTAATAAAAATAATATTGAAGTTGTGAAAATTGTAACAATTGAAACTCAATTAAAGAATATAGAAATGCAATATTTAGCAAGTATAGATGCAGAGTGGCAAAATTTTATAGCGCTTGCTAAAGATAAAAATTTAGTAAAACGTTACCAACAAAGACTTAACGGTTTAGATCAAAATTATCAAGAAATGTCAGTAAGGTTCAATGATGATAATAATAATATTTCACTCATAGAAGCATTAGTTAAAAACCTACAAACACGACTTCAATTACTAAAAGATATACAAGAACACATTAAAATATTAAATCAAGAAACTAAGCATTATGAAACTACTATTTAAAATAATGGTATTGACGTTAATCACATCAATACCATTACAAGCACAAAAATATCAGATTTATAGTAATAGTTTTGATGTAAATGAGCAAACCACTGCAATTTTTAATTTAGAAAAAACTACAGTTTCTATTGAAGAATCTACGGATGATAAAATGCATTTAGATTACAGGATAGAGTTTGAAAATTATCATAAATCAGAAATTCAATTAATATTAGATAATATTAACGTCGAGGCTAATTTGTTTAGCAATCATTTAACATTAACAGCATCAAGCATTACTAAAGTTGCAGATATCACATATAAAATTAAAACGCTTAATAGTTTAGTTATAAAAGAGGAGTTTTTTAAACTAAAAGAAAATAGTAATAATACTGTTAGAAAACACAAGGATTCTGTTATTAAAGAAATAAATAAGAGTCCGAAGGAAATTTTTAAAGATTTTTTTAAAGCAATTAAAACTGAAGACAAAAATGGTAAGTCAAAAAAAATAAATAGGAGCAATGTGAAAATAATGAAGAGTCATTTTACAATTAAAATTCCTCCTTATTTAAAACTTACTATAAATGGAAAAGAATCTCAAGTTACTTTATTTTCTGATTTTGAGAATGAATTAAGAGTTATCTTAAAGCGAGGGTTTTTTAAAGCCAAACAGCTAAATAATATTTACAATAAAATAAAAATAGAAGATGCAGACTTTAAAGTTGAAGGAATTATTGGAGGAGATTACACTTTAAATAGCATTAGAAAAGGCTTAATAGGAAGCATTGAAAATGCAAAAATAACATCAGAATTTTCAAAAATTGAAATAGGTGAAATCAATAATAATGTTGCTATCACAGATTTTAATAGTAAATATTGGTTTTATAATTGGTCTAAAGATTTTACACGATTTGATTTATTCTCAGAGTATTCAAAAATACATTGTTTCTTCCCTAAAACTAATTATAGCTTAAAAGTTGTAGGAAACAATACCATTAATCATTTTGATAACGTTACGATTGAAATGCAGCCAACAAAAAATGAGGTTAAATTTAATATGATGGAAGTTAAGGTAAAGGGGAAGTCAAAGTCTTCTGGGCATATAAATTTTGATATTGTTCATGGAGTTATCTACACTTTTAATAATATGTTTTATCTTAATAAAAACTAATATTTAACATGAAAAAACTAACATTAGTGGTTGCTGCAATTTTTTGCTTTAACAGTATTACTGCGCAACAAACAGAAATTCAATTAGAAACCACATATGGTTCAGACAATAAAGAAATTCATGATTTGTTAAGGTTTCAAAACATTGAAACAATAGTAATGGAATTTAAAGGCGAACAATTAAAAGCTAAAAAATATACAATTCTGGTTAAAGAATTTACAAATGGCAGCTTGTATAAAACTGATACTATTTTAAATAGTAAGTCTTCAGAGTATATTCCAGTAATTAAAGACACACTTTTTAAGTTTAAATATTTTGTAAAAACTCAAATGGATAATAAAGTTAAGATGACGTTTTTATTTAATCGTTTTTCAGTTACAAAAAAGTATGATATTAAAGTCACAGAAGATCAATATGCATTGCATGATTTTTTAGGAGGAAACAAATCAATTCCAATTAAATTGAATACAAAAAAGAACATTTTAGCTTACTTTTTACCCTATTTGGAAAAAGAAACAGGATGGAAAAAATATTGCGATGTATCAGGAAGTAAATACCAACCAGAAGAATGGGGAAATGCATTTAATATTCCTAGCTATTTTTTGGTGGAGGTATTATTTGAGTAACAAAAAAGCCACTTCAATTGAAGCGGCTTTTTTATGAAATAGTTTAAATTTAGCTCCTTCATCTTTTTGGCTAAATAATTGTCCGGTTTCTAGTGTTATATAACGAATTGCATCATCTTCAAATTGATAAGCACTAACCCATTTTTATAACTACTCGTTTGTAAAACGTATTTGTGTTATCAAGTTTTGGGTATTGTTTACTAATTAATACCAACGTTTCTTTTTCTTTTTAGAAGCTTCACTTTTACGGCCTTTTCTATGTTTACTGCCAGTTTTTTTAGATTTGTGAACAATAGGTTTCGCTTTAGGGTCTAAAGGATAAGGGTGATTCTCTTCAATAGGAATTTGAACATTTATAAGCTGTTGAATACTTTTAATATAGGTTTTTTCATCTACAGAACACAACGAATACGAATTACCAAAATGTCCTGCGCGACCTGTTCTACCAATTCTGTGCACATAAGTTTCTGGTACGTTTGGTAAATCAAAATTAACGACAGAATCTAATTCATTAATATCAATTCCACGGGCAGCAACATCAGTCGCAATTAAAATATTTACATAACCATTTTTAAATTTTTTAAGTGCATCTTGCCTTAAATTTTGTGCTTTATCTCCATGAATGGTTTCTACTTTATAACCATTTTTAAGAAGTGTTTGTTCTAATTTATCAACGCCAAATTTTGTGCGTCTAAAAATAAGAATATTGCCTTTAATAGTATTTCTAAGCAAGTGTAAACACAATTCAATTTTATTACGTTTTGGCACATAATATAGTACCTGACTTACATTTTTTGCAGCCGATGAAGTTGGTGTAACTTCAATACGTACTGGAGTTTTTAAAATAGTATTTGCTAATTGTTCAACCTTGTAAGGCATTGTAGCCGAAAATAATAAGGTTTGTTTTTCCTTGGTACAAAGGCGTTCAATTTTTTTTACATCATCTATAAAACCCATGTCTAGCATTAAGTCTGCTTCATCTAAAACTAAAGTTTCAACGTAATCTAAATTTATAATATCTTGTTTATGTAAATCGAGTAATCGACCAGGAGTAGCTATTAAAATATCTACACCTTTAGTAAGTACATCTTTTTGAGGTTCAATTGAAGTGCCACCATAAATAACTGTTGTTCTTAAATTGGTATGGGAGCTATAGGTTTTAAAATTATTCTCAATTTGAATAGCTAATTCTCGTGTTGGACTTATAATTAAAGCACGTATTTTTTTTCCTTTTTTTGGAGCATCTTGTTTATCAAAAAGCAATTGTAAAATTGGTAAAGCAAAAGCCGCAGTTTTTCCTGTTCCTGTTTGAGCAGAACAAATCACGTCTTTTTTATCTAAAACTAGCGGAATAGTTTGTTCTTGTACTAAAGTAGGATTATCGTAACCAGCTTCAGCAACAGCTCTTAAAAGTGGTTTAATTATTTGTAAGTCTTTAAACGACATGAATTAATTTTTGTACAAAGGTAGTTTTTTTACAACCATTAAGACATTTAACTTTTAGTCACTTTTATAGTGTAAGTAGCAACAATATCATTCTCAATTTTTAAGTGTACATCGTAAAATCCTTTGTGTGTAAACGTGTAATTAAACGTTATTAATCCGTTTTCATTTTTAAGATTATAAATTTTGAATGGCTTTTTATTAATTCCAGAAATTTGTATTAAAGAAATTTTATCTGTAGAAATATTTTTTAATAATTTAAAAATAAAGCTAATCTCTTCATTCTTTTTTGTAGTTGTATTTAATTCTTTTGGACTAATTGGAATTATTTTATGTTCAAATGTTTTACCATAAACAATTGGAGAAGCTATAAATTCAGTATTAATTAAGTTGTCATTTAGAAACCATTTTTTTTGAATTGGAAAATGATTTTTTGCAAATAATATAGGGTCTGTTAAAAAGTAACCGTCATTATAATCTTGTGCAAAAAGGCTTTTGTTAATCATATAACCACTAGACCAAGTTGCATCACATAAATACCATTTGTTGTTTAATTTTACTGCGTTCCAAGAATGATTTACAGACTCAAGTTTTTCAATGTTTGATTCAACTGTCCTTCCATACCCATCAACAATTTTGCATTCAATGTTAGCCAAAAAGCACAATTCTTTTATTAAATATGCGTAGCCAGTACATATAGTCTTTTTATATTTTAATAATTTTTTAAAAGCAATTTTTTTGTACTCATTATTCCATTTTATGTACCCAATACTATCGTTTTTAAGTTTTCTTCGTTTTTTAGAAACTTTATTATGTTGATTTGAGTCACCTGTAATATTATTGCAAACCCAAGTATAAATAGCTCTAAATTTCTCTGCTTCAGTTGATAGTTTAAAAGTGAGTTTATGTGCAAGTAGCGGTAGATTATATAAACTACTACCTTCATTTAGTTTGGCAATATTATCTGCAAGAGTAAAATTTATAGTTTTAAAATCTGATACTTGTGCATTAGAGCTATTTATGATGAATATTAAAAAGAAAAAAACTGCCTTTTTCATAAAACCTTTAATGATTAATTTCTTTTAGATTTATAAACTTTTTTTACTGCAATTTTTCCCATAAGAATACAAGAATCCATATTCATGTTTATTTTTAATTCAATTTTTGAAGTCGAATTTTCGTTATCAATAACTACCTTCTGAGATTCTAAACCTATATAACTAAAAACTAAAACATCTCCTTTTTTAAGTTTTTGAGGAAATTCAAAATCACCATCAAAATTGGTAGTTGTTCCTATATTTGTTCCTTCTAAAATGATATTTACACCTGGTAAAGGAGCAGTTTCATTCGATACATTTCCTTTAACAAGAATGTTCTTTTCGAATTTTGAAGCTTTAATTTCTGACAAATTCGCAGTAGCTTTAGTTCCTTTTTTTGTGTCTTGTGCTTGTGCCGTTCCGAAAGAGAATAATGCTAAACATGCTAACCCAATACCACCAAAAAAGCTAAATTTTTTATTCTTTTGGTGTTTTTCGTTATAAGTTTTTAGTTGATTGCTGTTAAATCTTCCGCAAGTATTTTGAGTTTCTTTGTTTTTAAAAAAACTAACAATTTCTTGCCTATTCATTTTTGTGAAGTCAATAACTTCTTTTTCGCATGAACCACAAAAACCACCATCAGGAGTTGGTGAAAATTGGTTAAAGTTTTCTGAGCAAGGTGTTTTAATGTTTAAGTTGAATTGATTTTTCATGATATAAGATTTAAATGTTACTATACATCAAACCTATATATCTATTAGATATTAAAAAAAGCACATTTAGTAAACGATGCTTTTCAATGAGTAAAACATGACTTTTGATGAGGTAGTGATTTAAATTCAATCAGTTTTTATAAATTCAAAAATCTCATTTAAAAGAATACCATTACCACCTTTTTTAAAATAGGTGATGCCTTCTGTCCAGCCTGCAATTACTTGTTGTAAATTAAATGAAACACCTTCTGCATCACTTTGGTCGAATACCAAACTATTAGTAAAATAACCTTTTTATTATTAAAATTTTACATAAAAAAACCACCTTGAAAACAAAGTGGTTTTTAGTTGTACGTCATTGCGAACAGAGTCAAGTTAACAGATTGCCACGTCGTACACTCCTTGCAATGACAAGATTATTTAATCATCTCGTAGCTGCGTTTAATAAAACTAGTGAGTTCTTCACCTTTTAAAAGCCCTTGAGATAGTCGTGCTAAATCTAAACTTTGCGTAATTAAACGTTCTTGTTTCTTTTTAGTTTTTGTGCCTAAAATTTCGCCAACTAATTCGGAATTTGTGTTTACAATAAGGTTATACATTTCTGGCATATTTCCCATTCCAAACATTCCGCCTCCACCACCAGTTTGCTGCATCTCTTTCATTCTACGCATAAATTCTGGTTGTGTGATAATGAAAGGTGACTCATTGCTATCCATTGCTTCAAGCTGAACCATGAATTTTTCTGAAGGAATTACTTCTTTCAATAATTCTTCTAAAGCTTTCGTTTGGTCTTCATCTAATTTAGAAATTGTTGTTTCATCTTTCTTAATTAAATTATCAACATGATCACCATCAACTCTTGCAAATGAAATGTTTTCTTTAGTGCTTTCTAATTTCTGAATTAAATGCGATACAATAGGAGAGTCTAGTAATAATACTTCGTAACCTTTTGCTTTTGCAGATTCAATATAGCTATGTTGTTCATCTTTATTTGAAGTATATAAGATAACTAGTTTGCCATCTTTGTCTGTTTGATTTGCTTTTATTTTATCAAATAATTCTTCATATGTATAGAATTTTCCATCAACTGTTGGATATAATGCAAAAGCATCTGCCTTTTCGAAGAACTTATCTTCAGACAGCATTCCGTATTCAATAACTATTTTAATATCGTCCCATTTCTTTTCGAAATCTTCACGATTATCATTGAATAACGATTTTAGTTTATCTGCTACTTTTTTAGTGATGTACGACGAAATCTTTTTCACAGCGCCATCTGCCTGTAAGTAAGAACGTGATACATTTAAAGGAATGTCAGGAGAGTCAATTACACCACGGAGCATGGTTAAAAATTCTGGAACAATACCTTCTACATTATCAGTTACAAAAACTTGATTTTGATACAGTTGAATTTTATCCTTTTGAATGTTCATGTCTCCCGGAGTGATTTTTGGGAAATACAAGATTCCTGTTAAGTTAAACGGGTAATCTACATTTAAATGAATATGAAATAATGGGTCTTCAAATTGCATTGGATACAACTCACGATAGAAACTTTTGTATTTTTCATCATCTAAATCTGCTGGTTGTTTTGTCCAAGCTGGATTTGGATTGTTAATGATATTGTCTATTGTTTCTTTTTCTGGTTTTGCATCTTTTGGAGCATCTTCAGGAAGTGCAACATTTATTTCTTTAGTTCCAAATTTAATTGGAATAGGCATAAACTTGTTATACTTGTTTAATAATTCGTTTATACGAGATTCTTCAAGAAATTCAGTTGAATCATCAGCAATATGAAGAATGATTTCTGTTCCTCTATCTTCTTTCTTTCCTTTTACTAAAGTAAATTTTGGTGAGCCATCACATGTCCAATGTGCTGCATCGTCGCCTTTATAAGATTTTGTGATAATCTCAACTTTTTTAGCCACCATAAACGACGAATAAAACCCAAGTCCGAAATGACCAATAATTCCTGTTTCTTTATCTTTATCGTTATATTTATCTAAAAACTCTTCAGCTCCAGAAAACGCAATTTGGTTAATGTACTTTTCTACTTCTTTAGCAGACATTCCTAATCCTTGATCGATAATATGAAGTTTCTTTCCTTCTTTATCAATTTTAATTTCAATTTTAGGATTACCATATTCAACTTTAGTTTCACCAATTGTAGTTAAGTGTTTTAGTTTTAAAGTCGCATCTGTTGCGTTACTTATTAGCTCACGCAAAAATATTTCGTGATCACTATATAAAAATTTCTTAATTAAAGGGAAGATGTTTTCTACTGAAACATTAATATTTCCTTTTGCCATAATTTATAATTTTATTATTTCCGTATTTCGACTACGCTCAATATAAACTTCATCGAAAAACTATTTAAACTTTAATTTATTTTAATTGAAATGTAATAGTCAACAAAAATGCCAATTATTAAAATGTGACAAAGTGACATTTTTACTATGCGTGCATAATGAATAGAATGCCATTTTATAAGTAAATAGTTTGAATTTCCTAAATTGCATTACAAATTGTTTATATGTATAATTCAAAAATAATAGGTTTAGGAAAGTATGTTCCTGATAATGTAGTTACTAATGATGATTTATCTGAAATGATGGATACTAATGATGCTTGGATTCAAGAACGAACAGGAATAAAAGAGCGTAGGTGGATAAAAGAAGGAACTGAAGAAACATCTGCAACAATGGGTGCGAAAGCAGCAAGAATAGCTATAGAACGTTCTGGTTTAACAAAAGATGATATCGATTTTATCGTATTTGCTACTTTAAGTCCAGATTATTATTTCCCAGGTTGTGGTGTGCAAATTCAAGATATGTTGGATATGCCAACAATTGGAGCTTTAGATGTAAGAAATCAATGTTCAGGTTTTATTTATGCTATTTCTGTGGCAGACCAATTTATAAAAACAGGAATGTATAAGAATGTGCTTGTTATTGGAGCTGAATATCATTCTAATGGGTTAGATAAAACAACAAGAGGTCGAGGCGTTTCGGTTATTTTTGGAGATGGAGCAGGAGCTTGTGTTTTAACGCGTGAAGAAGACAATTCAAAAGGGATTTTATCTACACATTTACATAGTGAAGGAAAACATGCAGATAAATTAATTGTGGCATCGCCAAGCATAGCAAATTGGATTCCAGAAATTATTGCTACTAATGGTGAGGATATTTCTTATTATCCATATATGGATGGAACTTTTGTTTTTAAAAATGCGATAGTGCGTTTTAGTGAAGTTATTATTGAAGGTTTAACAAAAAACAATCTTGGAAAAGATGATATTGATTTGTTGATTCCGCATCAAGCAAATTTAAGAATTGCTCAATTTATTCAGAAAAAATTTGGGTTAAGAGACGACCAAGTATTTAATAATATTATGAAGTATGGTAATACTACTGCGGCATCTATTATTATTGCGCTTACGGAAGCTTGGGAAGAAGGTAAAATAAAAGAAGGTGATAATGTAGTTTTAGCTGCTTTTGGTAGTGGGTTTACATGGGGAAGTGCTATTATAAAATGGTAGCTTTATTACCGAGATAATACAAAAAATCCGAAACTTTACTGTTGTTTCGGATTTTTTTAGCTATTAATCAACCCATATGGGCATTTGTTATACTAATCTTTACTTTATACGAATTTTTATTAAGTGAAGGTGACTAACTCTTATAAATAACTATAATTTCGTTTTTGGCTTGATTGTATATTTATATAACGTTAGAAATCGTTAATTGTTACGTAAACCATTGATAATTAACTTTTTTTAACAGTTCTTATAAAGAATTTAACAATTTTAACATTTAAAAACAAAAGCCCAAAGAATGTTTTCTTTGGGCTTTCTTATTTAAGAACCTAACATTAACATTAACACTAACCATCAACTATTATGTAGGTAATTAAATGTTTTTTTATATAAAACCTCCACCACCAGATTTTTCATTGTTATCTCTTTGTTTGCGAGATTTAGCTCTGTATTTTCCACCACCAAAACGATATGATAAATTAAACCCAACGGTTTGACTTTCCCATTCAAATTGTAATTGATGTTCATAAGGTGTAGTTCCAGTTCCTCCAAATTTCATGGTGTTAAAAATATCATTAAAACTAACTCCAAAACTACCTTTGCCTTTCAAAAAACTTACTCTTGCTCCAAGATTAACAAAATACATTGCATTTACATCAAATTGTAAGTTTTCATTTGGACCTTTATAAAATCCGAAAGCAGTAAGTGTAAGCGTTTTATTAACTTTAAAACTATTAAACATTCTAAAGTTGTAGGCTATATTATCAACTGTTCTTACATTAACGTTAATATCATTTAAAGTTGCTGTTTCAATTGGTACAGTTAATGTTTCAGCAATCCCTTTTTGTGTTTGCGAATACATATCAAAGCTTCCATTAATACTCCACCATGATGTTGGACGATAATTAGTTGATAGCTCAATACCATAGGCTGAAGTATCTTCAAAATTATCATGAGTTATAATTACACGTCCAGAACTAATGTCGCTTTTATCAATAAATATTGCTTGATTAATTTCATCTTTAATAGAACGATAAAATACACCAGCAGTAATGCTTCCTTTTTTATTTTTCAGCATTCTAGTATAATTTACTTCCAGCGAATTAGTAAATTGAGGTTGTAAGTTTAAATTCCCATATTGAGAAACTAAAGGCGTACTCCATTCTTTTATTGGATTTACTTGTCCTATTCCTGGTCTATCTATACGACGACTATAACTTAATTGGTATGAGTTTTTTTCAGAAGGTGTATAGGTAAAGAATGCCGAAGGGTAAACTTCAAAATAATCATTATTAAAAGCTATTGGATTTGTTACTCCAGAAATTTCAGTTTCTAGTGCTAATGCATCAACTTTTACGTTTTCAACACGTGCTCCAATTTGGTAAGTCCATTTTTCATATTTCTTACTATATGTAGCATAAGCTGAATAAATATCTCTTGTATAATCGAATTTTGTATCAGGAGTTGGTCTTAAAATACCAGATTCGTTTAAGGATTGTCCAGTTGATGAATATGAAATATCCGAATTAAATAATCGAGCTTGTACTCCTAGTTCTAATTTAGTAGTTTCAGATAACGGATTGACATAATCCAAATTCATTGTTGTGCTGACTCTATCAGTTCCGTTTGTGTCTAAATAATCATTTGACCCAGTTAAATCAATATAATTTACAGGTCCATTCCCATCATAAATATTATGATCTACTTCTAATTCAATATTATGACCTTCTTTTTCGAAATCTAATTTATAGTCAAAGTTATATTGTGAAGAGTTGTTTTTGTTTAATGCATCAAAAATTTGCATTTGATTAAATGTAGGGTTATCATAAAAAAATGCATCAGTTACTCCAATTGTACCACTATCAGAAGTGTTTTGATTTGTAAAAAGTGAGATTGTGTTTTTATCGTTTAAATAAAAATCTACACCAACTTTAAATAAATGATTTTTTCTTTTATCTAAAATATCAAAGAATAATTCGGAGTTGTTAAATGGACGAAATACATGACCATTGTTTTGATTCTTGCTTATATTATTACTATAGTTTGCATAAAAATTGAACTTTCCATTTCTGTAGTTTGTGTTTATTGCACTATTAAATTTAGCTTCTATTTCATGGCTAAGACCAAGACTTATACTTCCATTAAAGCCAATCATTGTGTTTTTATGAAGTACAATATTTATAATACCACTCATGCCTTCAGGATTATATTTTGCTGAAGGATTGGTGATTAACTCGATAGCTTTAATCGCTGTTGAAGGTATTTGTTTAAGTAATTGTGCTGTTGGAATATTTGATATTTTACCGTCAACCATAACTCTTACATTTGAGTTTCCGCGTAAACTAATATCGCCAGTTTGAGTATCAACACTAACAGATGGTATTCCTATCATTAACTCTGAAGCTGTTCCAGAAGCAGCAAGGTCTTTACCGATAGTAATAACTTTTCTATCGACCTTTTGTTGTATAGTTGATACTTCGGCAATTACAGTAACAGCGTCTAAACCTTCAGCTTCTTCTTCTAATAATATATTACCAAGATTTACTTTGTAGTTACCTTTTTTAATAGTAATGTTTTTATTATAGGTTTTGTATCCAATATATTGAATACTAATTGTAACATTTCCTTCTTCAATTTTTTTAATTTCAAAAGTGCCATCTTCAAGGGTAATGCCTCCAGTTAAAATTTCGCCAGCTGCATTCTTAATAATAATGTTTACATAAGGTAAGGGTTGGTTTAATGCTGCGTCTAATACTTTTCCAGATATTGTACCAGTTTTATCAGCGTTTATTTCTGGGTTGGTTGTATGTGCTTGGGTCGTTATAGTGACTAATAACAAGCACAAAAAGAATAATTTTTTCATTTGATTTGTTGATTTTTGATTGATTTAATTATTAACTAGACGTTTGTTTTTGATTTCTGTTACTATATTTAACAAGTCTTAACATTTTTTTTAACACATGAATAAAAAAACACTGGTGTTTGGAGCATCATTAAAACCAAATAGATATTCGAATCTTGTAATTCAAAAACTTGTAATTCAAGATATTGAAGTGGTTGCTTTTGGGTTGAGGAAGGGTGAAGTCGCAGGAATAAAAATTGATAAAGAATTATTGTCTTATGAAAATGTACATACTGTTACATTGTATGTAAATTCTAAAAATCAAAAAGAATACTACAATTATATAGTGTCATTACATCCGAAAAGGGTGATTTTTAATCCAGGAACTGAAAATCCAGAATTCTATAAAATTTTAGAAAAAAATAAAATTGATTTTGAAGTTGCTTGTTCGTTGGTTTTACTTTCTACGAATCAATATTAAACCAATAAAAGTAATAAGTCCATTTAGAGGTAAAATTTCCCAATGAAATTGATAGCTTCCAATAACACTTTCGGGTAACGATGTAATTACAAAGCTTAATGCAATAGAAATAAGCGCAACAACCCAAGCGTATTTGTCTTTAATTTGATGCTTTGTTAAAATACCAAAAGCAAATAAACCTAATAAAGGGCCATAAGTAAATGTAGCAAACTTAAACAAGTTACTAACTACATTGCCTTCAAGGTTATTAAAAACAATTACCACTAGTATTAATAAAACAGACACGCCAATATGCACTTTTTTACGCAATGGTTTTTGTTCTTCTTTGGGTAGTTTTTCAATATTTAAAAAATCTACAGAAAAAGAAGTTGTTAATGATGTTAAAGCACTATCGGCGCTAGAGTATGCCGCGGCAATTAAACCTATAATAAAAGTAACTGCTAAGCCCATGCCTAAACCTTGATTCATGGCTATTTCTGGAAATAATAAATCGGTTCTTGTTCTGCCATCTATAACGGGAATTTGTAGCCCGAATTTATCAGCATAAATAAAAAGTAATGCACCTAAAGATAAAAACACAAAGTTTACAATTACTAATAAAGTAGCCATGGTAAACATGTTTTTTTGAGCTTCTTTTTGGTTTCTACAGGTTAAGTTTTTTTGCATCATATCTTGATCTAAACCTGTCATAGCAATCGCAATAAAAATACCACCAATAAAATATTTCCAAAAATATGTTTTTGAATTAAAATCGTCAAAAAAGAAAATTTGACTTTTATTATTGAACGTTTCAGATTGTAAAACTTCAATATAAGACCAATCTAATTTTTCATTTATTAAATAAATTGCAACACCAACCGATGTTAACATCGCTAATGTTTGTAATGTATCTGTCCAGATTATCGTTTTTATACCACCTCTATTGGTATATATCCAAATGAGTAAAATAGAAATTACTACGGTTGCCCAAAAAGGAATTCCTATCTCCTCAAAAACAATGTATTGCATAGCAATAGCCACTAAAAACAGTCTAAAAGAAGCGCCTGTAACTCTTGAAAGTAAAAAGAAAAAAGCACCAGTTTTATAACTTACTTTTCCAAAACGCTGTTCTAAATATTGATAAATGGATGTTACGTTTAGCTTGTAATAAATAGGAAGTAACACAAATAGTATAAAAAGATAGCCAACAAAAAATCCGAAAACACCTTGCATATAAGCAAATTGTTGTCCGCCAATCATTCCTGGAACAGAAATAAATGTTACGCCAGAAAGTGATGCGCCAATCATACCAAAAGCCACTAAATACCAAGGCGCTGATTTATTGGCTTTAAAAAAAGCTTCGTTTGAATCTTCTTTTCCTGTGAAATAAGATATAAGAATCAATACTCCAAAATAGGCAATAATAAGTAGTAGAATTTGTGTTGCAGTCATAAAAATACGTTTTCAAGTTTTTCAAATTACAAATATAAAATTCCAAATTCCAAACTATGCGCTCATAATTTAAAAGAGTTGGTTAAAATTAGTGAAATCCGTGTCTAAATAGTAAATTCGCTGTCATGGAATTTTCATCAAAATTACTAGAACGCGCGGTAAATGAAATGTCGCAATTACCAGGAATTGGTAAGCGTACTGCGTTGCGTTTGGTATTGTATATGTTAAGACAGCCTAAGGAACAAACAACTGCTTTTACAGAGGCTTTACAGGTTATGCGAAATGATGTTAAATTCTGTAAATCTTGTCATAATATAAGTGATGTTGATTTGTGTGAAATTTGCTCAAGCCCTAATAGAGATGAAGCTACTATTTGTGTAGTAGAAGATATAAGAGATGTGATGGCGATAGAAAACACGAGCTCTTTTAGAGGTTTGTATCATGTATTGGGAGGTAAAATTTCGCCAATGGATGGTATTGGTCCACATGATTTAAATATTGAAACTTTAGTTGAAAAAGTAAAACAAGGGAAAATAAAAGAGCTGATTTTTGCGTTAAGTTCAACTATGGAAGGCGACACAACTAATTTTTATATCTTTAAACAAATACAAGATTACGAAGTTGTTACATCAACAATAGCGCGAGGAATTTCGGTTGGAGATGAATTAGAATATGCCGATGAAATAACCTTGGGTAGAAGTATAGTAAATAGAATTCCGTTTGAAACATCTTTAAAATTATAACTTTTGTTTAAAATGAGTAACTGTGAATTTCTATTGATTATGAAAAAGCTTAATTACGAATTACACGTGACAGATAAAAAACAATAAAATATTGCACGTGAAACTTTCAATTGTCATTTTAAATTATAATGTCCGTTACTTTTTAGAACTCTGTTTAAAAAGTGTGCAAGCTGCTATTTCAGAAATTGACGCAGAAATTATTGTAGTTGATAATAATTCGGAAGATGATAGTTGCCGAATGGTGAAGGATTTATTTCCAGAAATCAATCTTATTGAAAACAAAGAAAATTTCGGATTTTCAAAAGGAAATAATATTGCTGTATCACAAGCAAAAGGAGACTATTTATGTATTTTAAATCCTGATACTGTGGTTGCCGAAGATACGTTTGTGAAACTTTTAAAGTTTGTTGAAGACAAAGAAAAACTAGGGATTGTTGGTTGTAAGTTAATTGATGGAGTGGGAGCGTTTCTTCCAGAAAGCAAACGTAATGTGCCAATTGTTAAAGCAGCTTTTAAAAAACTGTTAGGCAATTCAAAATACTATTATGCAAATTATTTAAATGAAAATGAAATAGGGAAAGTAGATATTTTAGTTGGCGCTTTTATGTTTATGAAACGAGAACTTTATACTAAAATAGAAGGTTTCGATGAAGATTATTTTATGTACGGAGAAGACATTGATTTATCTTATAAAGTTTTAAAATCAGGTTACGATAATTACTATTTTGGAGAAACAACCGTTATTCATTATAAAGGAGAAAGTACTTTAAGAGGCAAATTTTATGCACGTCGTTTTTATGGAGCCATGCAAATATTCTATAAAAAGCATTTTAATAAAAATGTGTTATTTGATGTGTCTGTTTGGTGTGGTATTAGACTGGTTTATATATTCAGGAAACCATCAATTGCTAAAACGAAGCATATTAGCGAATATGTTTTTATTTCAAATGAAATAAACGAGAATTTAAAATCTGTTTTGCCGAAAAAAGTAACTTTGCAATCAGATTTAAATACTATTGAAAAAGAAACAGAAGTTATTTTTGATGCTAATGTATTAAGTTATAAGTCAATCATTATGATGATGGAATATGGTGTGAAAAATAAATTGATAACCTATAAAATATTATCAAATAAGTCTAAGTTTTTATTAGGAAGTGATAACTCAATAAGTAGAGGTGAGGTTATTAATTTAGACTAGTTTTATTGCAAATAATTTAAAAAAAATTAATGTTTTTTTAGTAATTTTGCAAACATAATTTAAAAAAGGAGTATTACATTATTGATATGGCAAAGTTTGAGCTTAAGTTACCAAAAATGGGAGAGAGTGTTGCGGAAGCAACAATTACATCTTGGTTGAAAGAAGTTGGCGATACTATTGAATTGGATGAAGTAGTTTTAGAGATTGCTACAGATAAGGTTGATAGTGAAGTGCCAAGTGAAGTTAATGGTGTTTTAGTTGAAAAGCTTTATAATGTAGATGATGTTGTACAAGTAGGACAAACTATTGCTATTATTGAAATTGATGGTGAAGATGCTCCAGAATCATCATCTTCAAAAGAAGAAACTATAAAACAAGAAGAAGCTGTAGAGCAAGTTGTACAAACAATAAATATTGCAAAAGAAACGGTGGCGACTGTAACTTCAAACGAAGACCGTTTTTATTCTCCACTTGTAAAAAATATAGCAAAAAAAGAAGGTATTTCTCAAGATGAATTGGATGTTATTAATGGAACAGGAAAAGATGGACGTGTAACCAAAGATGATATTTTAAATTATATTGAAAACAGAGGAAGTGCTAAAGTTGAAATACCTATAGTTCCAGTAGTACAAAATAAAATACCAGAAAAATCAAAAGCAGCAATTGCACCTGTTGTTTCTAATGGTGAAGATGAAATTATAGAAATGACTAGAATGGGTAAAATTATTGCACATCATATGGTTGAGTCTACACAAACAGCGGCGCATGTACAAAGTTTTATTGAAGCCGATGTTACTAAAATTTGGAATTGGAGAAAGAAAGTAAAAGAAGGTTTCATGAAACGTGAAGGTGAAAATTTAACGTTTACACCTATTTTTATGGAAGCTATTGCAAAATCACTTCGCGATTATCCAATGATGAATATTTCTATTCAAGGAGATACTATAATTAAAAAGAAAAATATCAATTTAGGTATGGCTGCCTCTTTAGCTGATGGGAATTTAATTGTTCCAGTTATAAAAAATGCGGACCAACTTAATTTAGTTGGTATGACAAAAAAGGTAAACGATTTAGCAAATCGTGCTAGAAATAATAAATTAACTCCAGACGATGTTCAAGGTGGAACATATACCGTTACAAACGTTGGTACGTTTGGTAGTATTATGGGAACACCAATAATCAATCAACCACAAGTTGGTATTTTAGCTCTTGGAGCTATCAGGAAAGTGCCTGCGGTTATTGAAACTTCCGAAGGTGATTTTATAGGTATTCGTTATAAAATGTTCTTATCACATTCTTACGACCATCGTGTTGTAAATGGCGCTTTAGGCGGGCAATTTGTTAAAGCTGTTGCAGATTATCTTGAAGCTTGGGATTCTAACAGGGAAATTTAAAATATTCCAAACTAAATTTATATCAATAATTTGGACGTTACCTTTCAGGTTGCGCTTTTCCACTATATCTTTCTTGTTTTGTCACCTTGAGCGCAGTCGAAAGGTCTTAAACAAAACAAAAAAGGATGCCGTTGCAATCGCTAATGCGGAAATTTGAACTAAAATTTGAAAGGTTCGTTTAACGTTATAAGTATTAAAATTTCAATTGTGATAGTTTTTTATATCCATGATTTTTTATCAATTTTTGCTAATGCTATGTTTTAATTATTTACATCAACAGTTAAACGAAGGTAGTTGATGTTTTTTTGCAAAGTCAAGTCAGGTTTTTTATAATGCCACCCCTCTTTTTTATTTATTCTATTTACATTTGTATAAAATTGTAGTAGATGAATCTTAATTTAACAAAACCCATCTGTTTTTTTGATCTTGAAACAACAGGAATCAATATATCAAAAGACCGAATTGTAGAAATTTCTATACTTAAAGTTTTTCCTAACGGAAAGGAAGAAAGTAAAACATGGTTAGTAAACCCAGAAAGGAAAATACCACAAGAAGTTATAGACATTCATGGAATTACGGATGAGAAAGTTGCCGATAAACCAACGTTTAAAGAACTTGCAAAAGAAATTTATAATATGATTAAGGATTCCGATTTAGGAGGTTTTAATTCTAATCGATTTGATATTCCTTTATTGGCAGAAGAAATGTTGCGTGCAGATATAGATTTTGATATGAAAAACTGTTTGTCTGTAGATGTTCAAACTATATTTCATAAAATGGAACAGCGTACTTTAAGTGCCGCTTATAAATTTTATTGTAATGAAGAATTAGAAGGTGCGCATGGTGCGGAAGCAGATACGAATGCAACTTTTCAAGTATTAAAGGCTCAACTTTCTAAATATGAAGACCTTGAAAATGATACTAAATTTTTAGCAGAATTTAGCTCACATAAAAAGTTTGCTGATTTTGCAGGTTTTATAGCCTATAATAAAGAAGGTGTAGAATGTTTTTCTTTTGGAAAACATAAAGGAAAATTAGTGACTGATGTTTTGGAAAAAGAACCAGGTTATTTTGGTTGGTTGCTAAATGCAGATTTTCCGTTGTATACTAAAAAAGTATTGACAGCTATTAAATTGAAAAGCTTTAATAATAAGTTAGGATAGTTTGACTGCGGACTAATCTGCGTTAGGGATTGCAGAGGAAATTCTTTTTGTGAGGTACGAGCAAAAAGATTGTAACGAAAAGTCCGACCCTTGTGGTAACGCCCAAATTAAAATTAAAAAACCATGAAACTAATTTGTATTGGTAGAAATTACACCGACCATATAAAAGAATTAGATAACGAAAAACCAACAGACCCTGTCGTTTTTTTGAAACCAGACACGTCTATTCTTTTAAAAAAACAGCCGTTTTTTATTCCAGATTTTTCAGATGATATTCATCATGAAGTTGAGGTTTTGGTTAAAATTAATAGAGTTGGTAAGCATATAGATAAGAAATTTGCACATAAATATTATAGTAAAATAGGGCTTGGTATAGATTTTACAGCCCGCGATTTACAGGCAAAATTAAAAGCAAAAGGTTTGCCGTGGGAAAAGGCAAAAGCCTTTGATGGTGCTGCGGTAATTGGTGATTGGCTTTCTCTGAATGATGTTAAAGATGTAGATGATATCAGTTTTTCATTACAAAAAAACGAATCGATTGTTCAAACAGGAAATACAAGCTATATGTTGTGGAAAATTGATGAATTAATAGAATATGTGTCAAAATATTTTACTTTAAAGATTGGAGATATTATATTTACCGGAACTCCTGCTGGGGTTGGCAAAGTATTTGCTAACGATACATTAAAAGGATTTATAGAAGACAAAGAAATGTTTTCAATAACAGTAAAATAAATGGAACAACATTACAAATTATTTAGAGTACGCGAATTGGCGGATAACGATGAGGAATTTATAAAAGCATTAGCTGCGGCATTTTTAGAAGAAGTGCCAGAAGATGCTGAACGATTAAAGAAAGCAGTTGCCGAAAAAGATTACTCTGAAGCGTATCAAGCGGCTCATAAAATGAAACCTACAATAGATTTATTCGAACTTGGTGTACTTGAAACTTTAATTGAAGTACAAGATTGGGGTAAATTTGTAAAAAAAGATTTGGATGTTACTTCTCAGTTAAGTGTTGTTTTGGCTTCGGTTGACGAGGCAGTAAACGAAATGAGGTCAGATTTTAATTTATAATGTTAGCTGAAATAATTACTATTGGTGATGAGCTTCTAATAGGTCAAGTAACAGATACTAACTCTGTTTTTATTGCTAAAGCACTTAATAAAATAGGTGTTTCGGTATATCAAATCACTTCTATTCAAGATGATAAACAGCATATTATTAATGCTTTACAAGATGCTGAAAACCGTGTAGATATCATTATTCTTACTGGTGGTTTAGGACCAACAAAAGATGATATCACAAAAAAAACCATTGCTGAATATTTTAATGATACTTTAGTTAGAGATGATTCTGTAACAAAAAACATAGAATCACTTTGGAAAAACTATGTAAAATCTAAGCTCCTACAAGTTAATAAAGACCAAGCTTTAGTGCCTTCAAAAGCTACTGTATTAATGAATAAATTAGGTAGTGCACCTGGTATGTGGCTTGAAAAAAATAATAAAGTATTTATTTCGCTTCCAGGAGTGCCTTATGAAATGAAAGGTTTAATGGAGCATGAAGTTATTCCTCACTTACAAGATAAATTTCACTTTCCTGTTATTTTACATAAAACACTTTTAATATATGGTTTAGGTGAAAGCGATTTAGCCGCTAGAATAGAAACTTGGGAAAATAATTTACCAGACTATATTAAGTTGGCATATTTACCAAGTTTAGGTAAAATACGATTGCGATTATCTGCAAAAGGCAATAATGAAGCGCAAATTAAAAAAGGAGTAGAAGCACAAATAGACAAAGTTTTACCTTTAATAAAAGATAAATTTTTAGGATTTGAAGATATTGAGGAATCCATAGAATTTATTATAGCAAAGGAACTTACCAAATTAGGAAAAACTGTTGCTACTGCCGAAAGCTGTACAGGAGGGAAAATTGCAGAACGATTAACAGCCAAATCTGGAGCATCGGCATATTTTAGAGGCGGTGTTGTAACCTATGCAACCCAATCAAAAATTGATGTTTTAGGAGTTTCAAAAGAAGTAATAGATACACATTCAGTTGTTAGTTCTCAAGTGGCAGAAGCTATGGCACAAAGTGTTTTAAAATTATATAACTCAGATTATGCTATTGCAACAACAGGAAATGCAGGTCCAACAAAAGGCGAATCAGATGAAGAAGTGGGGACAACTTTTATAGCCATAGCAACAAAAATAAAGGTGTATTCAGAAAAATTTATGTTAGGTAATCACCGTACAAAAGTGATTAATAAAGGTGCAAATAAAGCGTTTGAAATGCTGCTAAAAGAAATTTCAAAAAATAGATAAAAATTAGGTTGCGATAAATTAAAGAATGTGTATATTTGCACCTCGTTTTTAAACAACAAAATTAAAGTTAAAATATAATGTCAAGAGTTTGTGAACTTACAGGAAAGAAGGCAATGGTTGGAAACAACGTGTCTCACGCATTAAATAGAACTAAACGTAAATTTAACGCAAATTTATTAAAGAAACGTTTTTACATTCCAGAAGAAGACAGTTGGGTAACTTTAAAAGTTTCAGCAGCAGCTTTAAAAACTATAAATAAAATAGGTATTTCAGCAGCAATTAAAGAAGCGAAATCTAAAGGATTTTTAAAATAATAGCTGTATTTAATAAATTAAGGAAATGGCAAAAAGAGGTAATAGAATACAAGTAATATTAGAATGTACAGAACATAAAGAGTCTGGAAAACCAGGAACTTCACGTTACATTACTACGAAGAATAAAAAGAATACGCCAGATAGAATGGAGATTAAAAAATTCAATCCAATTCTTAAACGTATGACAGTTCATAAAGAAATTAAATAATAAGGAGTCATGGCAAAGAAAGCAGTAGCATCGTTACAGACAGGTACAAAAAGATTAGCAAAAGCTATAAAAATGGTAAAATCTCCAAAAACAGGAGCTTACATGTTTGTTGAATCAATTATGGCTCCAGATAAAGTTAACGACTTCTTTAATAAAAAGTAAGAAGAAAACTTATCAAGATATTTAAAAGCAGCTTTCTACACAGAAAGCTGCTTTTGTTTTATATTTACATACCATTTTAATGACAATTTTTCATGATAACCACAAAGGCAAGACTTTTGTTGTTAAATTTGTGCGTTACCATGCAAAAGGCATGGTCGGGCTTTCCGTTACAATCTTTTGCAAAAAAGCAAAAGGATTCTCACTGCAATCCCTAACGCATATAGTTGCCTAATAACTATATAACAAACGAATAAACATTTTAAATGAGTTTTTTAAAAAAAATATTTTCATCAGAAAAAAAAGAAACACTAGATAAAGGATTAGAAAAATCTAAGTCAAGTTTTTTTGGAAAATTAAGTAAAGCCGTAGCTGGAAAATCTAAAGTAGACGATGAGGTTTTAGATAATCTTGAAGAAGTATTAGTATCTAGTGATGTAGGCGTAAATACAACGCTTAAAATTATCGACCGTATAGAAGCTCGTGTTTCAAAAGATAAATATCTAGGAATCGACGAGCTTAATCAAATACTTCGCGAAGAAATCGCAAATTTATTATCCGAATCCAATTCAGGAGAGGAAACGGAATTCATTATTCCTCAAGACAAAAAACCATATGTAATAATGGTTGTAGGCGTAAATGGTGTAGGGAAAACAACAACTATTGGGAAGTTAGCTTATCAATTTAAAAAACAAGGACTAAGTGTCGTAATTGGGGCAGCAGATACGTTTAGAGCAGCAGCAATAGACCAACTTCAAGTTTGGGCAGATAGAGTAGATGTGCCAATGATAAAACAATCTATGGGAAGTGATCCCGCTTCTGTAGCTTTCGATACGCTTGAAAGTGCCGTAACACAAAATGCCGATGTTGTAATTATTGATACTGCTGGACGATTACATAATAAAGTAAACCTAATGAACGAGCTTACTAAAATAAAACGCGTTATGCAAAAAGTGGTTGATGACACACCAAATGATGTATTATTGGTTTTAGATGGTAGTACAGGGCAAAATGCTTTCGAACAAGCAAAACAGTTTACCGCAGCAACCGAAGTAACATCTTTAGCGGTTACAAAGTTAGACGGAACAGCCAAAGGTGGTGTTGTAATTGGTATTTCAGACCAGTTTCAAATTCCAGTAAAATATATTGGAGTAGGTGAAGGCATTGAGGATTTACAAGTATTTAATAAATTTGAGTTTGTAGATTCGTTTTTTAAGTAATTTTTCAACCATTATTTTATTTTTTTTAGATTTCAACAAAAATCCTTTAATTCCAAATTCATTAGCAAGTTATATTGCATTTCCATCATATTTTATAACTCCTTTTTTTGGACTGAAATTGGTTTGTTTCTTCATTCATT
>CAZLXG010000003.1:28256-63315 GCA_964563585.1 uncultured Flavobacteriaceae bacterium
TTCATTCATTTAATCCATATTCCAATTAATTTTAAACATTTATTTTTTTGTTAAGAGCAATGTCACTAAACAGTTTTTATCATAAAAACTAGTTAATCAAGTCATTAATTTTCTCCCAAAGCTTATTCTCAAAACCACTTGGACTAAAAATAGAAATTCTTGCACTGTTACCTAATTCTAACTATTACTAATTTTTACTGGGTACGATGTATAATTTTTGGTCGTCTTTACCAAGTCCAGCAAATAAATCATCTGGAACTTTTGGTATTAACTCTCCTGAATAGCTAGTTTCTGTTGAGGGTAATCTATATCCGTTTTTCAGAATAATAAAAGCATCAAAATCTTTTTCATCAATAAAATCTAATAATGGTTGTAAGGCAGATGCATTCTAGTTTAAATCGGCTAAAGTTGAAGTTTCCTATTCATCAGAAATTTATAGGCAGAAAGTAGAGTGTTTCAGGAGTTGGGTTTTCTTCAATAAGTTCACCGCTAGTTGAACAACTTAAAAATATAAGTATTAGAAATAGGGCAAAGTATGGTATGCTTTTCATAAAGTAGGTTTTTATTTTAATGACTGTTAAATATATAAAAGGTTTAATTAAGATTGTATCTTTGCGCACTTATTTATATTAGTATGCGCACAAAATCACTTAAAAAAAATAAAATTAATGTTATTACTCTTGGTTGCAGTAAAAACGTTTATGATAGTGAAGTGTTAATGGGGCAACTTAAGGCAAGTGGAAAAGATGTTGTACATGAAGAAGAAGGGAATATTGTTGTTATAAACACGTGTGGTTTTATAAATAATGCTAAGGAGGAAAGTGTAAATACCATTTTGGAATTTATGCAAAAAAAGGAGGCTGGCGAAGTTGATAAAGTATTTGTGACAGGCTGTTTAAGTGAACGCTATAAACCAGATTTAGTAAAAGAAATTCCAAATGTTGATGCGTATTTTGGTACTACAGAATTGCCAAGTTTGCTAAAAGCTTTAGGAGCCGATTATAAGCATGAGTTAATTGGTGAACGATTAACAACAACACCAAAAAACTATGCCTATTTAAAAATTGCTGAAGGTTGTGATAGACCTTGTAGTTTCTGTGCTATTCCAATTATGCGTGGAAAACATAAATCTACACCTATTAAAAATTTAATTATTGAAGCTGAAAAATTAGCCGCTAAAGGAGTTAAAGAACTTATTCTAATTGCGCAAGATTTAACCTATTATGGTTTAGATATTTATAAGAAGCGAAATTTAGCTGAACTTCTTGAAGCACTTGTTAAAGTTGATGGTATTGAGTGGATTCGTTTGCACTATGCATTTCCAACAGGTTTCCCAATGGATGTGTTAGATATTATGAATAAAGAACCGAAAATTTGCAATTATATAGATATTCCGTTGCAGCATATTTCTGACCATTTGCTAAAAAGTATGAAACGTGGTACTACAAAAGAAAAAACCACAAAGCTAATTCAAGACTTTAGAAATACAGTTCCCGAAATGACAATTAGAACTACGTTAATTGTTGGCTATCCAGGTGAAACTGAAGCAGATTTTGAAGAATTAAAACAATGGATAACAGATATGCGCTTTGAACGCTTAGGTTGTTTTACTTACAGTCATGAAGAAAATACTACTGCGTATAATTTAGAAGATAATGTTCCAGAAGGTGTGAAAATTGACAGAGCTAATCAGATTATGGAAATTCAATCTCAAATTTCATGGGAATTGAATCAACAAAAAATAGGACAAGAAGTTAAAGTAGTTATTGATAGAAAAGAAGGGAACTACTTTATTGGGCGAACCGAATATGATTCACCAGATGTTGATAACGAAGTGTTGATTGATGCAGCAAAAATTTACCTAAAAACAGGTGAATTTACAACCGTAAAAATTACTGAAGCTGGTGATTTTGATTTGTATGCCGAAGTTGTAAGTTAATTCTACTATTTGTTAAAGTGCACGTGTTTTTGAAGGTTTACATTCTCGTAAATAAATGTCAATTCGAGTAATTTTCTGTCACATTGAGCGCAGTCGAAATGAAGAAAATCATAACAAGAACATTTCTTAACTTATTTTTTAGATTTTAAAAATTTGAATAACTGTATATTTACATTTCAATTGAATTGTATTTATGTCAGTAAAGAATATTTCGTTTAAATCTACTAATTATTTTTCATCACTTATATGTGATTATCTAGATAAAAAACCAGAATTGAGTCAGTTTTATAACCGTTTTCCAAACCTTGATAATTTTAAAGCGCAGATTGAAGAAAAAAGTTTGTCTGTTCGAGCGCAGTCGAGAAATATTTTAGTTGAAACTTTAAAAAAACAATATAAAAATAGTGATGTTTCAGAAAGCACACTTCAAAATATTGAAGCATTAAAACAGTCAAATACATTCACAATAACAACAGGTCATCAATTAAATTTATTTACTGGTCCATTATATTTTCTGTATAAAATCATTTCGGTTATAAATCTTTCAAATGAATTAAAACAAAAATATTCTGAAAGTAATTTTGTTCCTGTGTATTGGATGGCAACAGAAGATCATGATTTTGAAGAAATTAATTATTTCAATTTTAAAGGTAAAAAGGTACAATGGAATAGAACTTCTAGCGGTGCAGTAGGCGAGTTATCTAATAACGGTTTAGATGAAGTTTTTGAGTTGTTTTCAACAGCATTAGGAAACGGTAAAAATGCTGATTTATTAAAAGAATTATTTGAAAAATCATATTTAAACCATGATAATTTAGCTGAAGCTACACGCTTTTTAGCAAATCAATTATTTAAAAACTACGGTTTAGTAATTATAGATGCAAACGATACAGATTTAAAACGATTATTTATTCCTTTTGTTGAGGAAGAATTAACAAGTCAAACATCGTTTAAAGAGGTTTCAAAAACTAACGAAATACTTTCAAAATCATATAGTATTCAAGTTAATCCACGTGAAATAAATCTGTTTTATATAAAAGAAGATTTACGCGAGCGTATTGTTTTTGAAGATGGAGTTTACAAAGTAAACAACACTAATATTTCTTGGAGCAAGAGTGAGATACAAAAAGTGCTCTTAGAGCATCCAGAGCGGTTTTCGCCAAATGTAATTATGCGTCCGTTGTATCAAGAAGTAATTTTACCAAATTTATGTTATGTTGGTGGTGGTGGAGAAATAGCGTATTGGTTTCAGTTAAAACAATATTTTGAAAAAGTAAATGTGCCTTTTCCAATGTTGTTGTTGCGAAATTCTGCGTTAATTCAATCTGAAAACCAACAGAAAAAGCTTGAGAAATTAAACATTTCAAATGAAGACATATTTTTAAAACAAGATGAATTAATTAAAAAGAAAGTAAAAGAACTTTCCGAAATTGAAATTGATTTTTCTAATCAAAAAGTACATTTAAAAGAACAATTTAAAAACATGTATGTTTTGGCAGAAGAGACAGATAAGTCATTTTTAGGTGCTGTGAAGTCTCAAGAAGTAAAACAATTAAAGGGATTAGAAAATCTTGAAAAACGTTTATTAAAAGCACAAAAAATAAAATTGGCAGACCATGTTTCTAGAATAACAGAACTTCAAAACGAGTTGTTTCCAAAACAAATTTTGCAAGAACGGAACACTAATTTTTCTGAATTTTATTTAGAATATGGAACTCAACTTATTCCAAAATTGATTAAAAATTTAGAGCCATTAAAAGGCGAGTTTACCATACTAACTATGTCATGAAATATTTTTAAAATTTCATGAATATTTACATCTAAAGACTAACAAATTCCAGTATATAGTTATAACTTTGAAGTTTTAAAATAGTTTTAATACTTCATTTTATGAGTATGCACAAAATAGATATTGAATTGGTTGAAATGACATTAGATGTCATGAAATACGCTATCGATAGAATATCCTCAACAAAAAATAAAATAGGAAAACCGAAAAGTGCTGAACAGCTTAAAGCATTAGTTGGAGAGACTGTTACAGAAAAAGGGATTGGTGGCGAATACGCTTTTAATTTGTGGAAAAAACATTTAATGAAAGCTAATGTTCCTGTAGATCATCCAAGAAATTTGGCATTTGTCCCAGCATCACCAACAAGAGCAGCTGTTATGTTCGATTTGGTAACATCGGCATCAAGTATTCACGGAGCTTATTGGATGGAAGGTGCAGGTGGCATTTTTTGTGAAAATGAAGCCATGAAATGGATAGTATCTTTAACGGGTTTACCAGAAGGTGCATTTGGAGTTTTTACAAGTGGAGGTACAGCAGCAAACCTTTCAGCCATTGTTACGGCTAGAGAATATTGGCGACAAAATAAATCATATCAAAGAGAAAAAGGATTAATTATAGCGTCTATTGGTGCACACTCATCAATTAAAGCCATGGCAAAAGTGGCAGATGTAGATATTATTTTAGTCGAATCTGAAGAACGTTTAACAGGCGAAGATTTAAAAAAGGCAATTAATCAATTAACCGAACATCAACGTAAATGTTTATTTGCTGTTGTTGGAACAGGTGGAACTACAAATGCAGGAATTATTGATGATTTAGAAGGAATAGCAACAGTTTGTGAAAATGAAAATTTATGGTTTCATGTTGATGCAGCTTATGGCGGTGGCGCTTTGGCGGCAGATTCTGTAAGGCATTTGTTTAATGGCATAGAAAAAGCAGATAGTATAACCATCGACCCACATAAATGGATGTTTTCTCCATACGACTGTGGAGCAGTTCTTTATAAAAAACCAGAATTAGCAAAACAAGCACATTCTCAACAAGGTTCTTATTTAGATATTTTTAAAGATGAAGGTGCACATGGATTTAATCCAACCGATTATCAAATACAATTAACACGTCGTGTTAGAGGATTGCCTTTATGGTTTTCATTAGCAACTCATGGAACCGATAGATATAAAGAAGCTGTAGAACGTGGTTTAGAATTAGCTCAAATTGCAGGTAAAATGATTGATAAAAACCCGAATGTAGAGTTAGTTAGAGAGCCTAGTTTGTCATGCGTTTTATATAGAAGAATAGGATGGAAGCCAGAAGATTACACACATTGGACGTATGAAAATCATAAAAAGGGATTCGCATTAGTAACACCAACAAAGTGGAAAAATGGCGATACTTTCGAAACCGTTTCACGTTTTTGTTTTATCAATCCAGATACAACAGAAAACGATATAGAAATGATTTTAAATTCAATGGAATAAAAATTAAAAAAAACATAATCTGTAATTCGTCAATCTAAAATCAATTACTATTTTTGCGCATGCAACATGACAAGGTATTAATTTTAGATTTCGGTTCGCAATACACACAACTAATTGCGCGTAGAGTTAGAGAACTCAATATATATTCCGAAATACATCCATTCAATAAAATTCCAAAAAACATAGAAACGTATAAGGCTGTTATACTTTCTGGTAGCCCATTTTCAGTAAGGGGAGAAGAAGCTTTACATCCAGATTTATCTAAAATTAGAGGTGAAAAACCACTTTTAGCTGTTTGTTATGGGGCGCAATATTTAGCACATTTTTCTGGAGGAAAAGTAGCACCATCAAACACTAGAGAATATGGTCGTGCTAATTTATCATTCATTAAAAATGATGAAGCTTTTTTTTTAAATGTAAAAGAAGGCAGTCAAGTTTGGATGAGTCATAGTGATACGATTAAAGAACTTCCAGAAAATGGGGTTTTAATAGCAAGTACAAATGATGTTGAAAATGCAGCCTATAGAATAGAAGGAGAGCAAACCTATGCGATTCAATTTCATCCAGAAGTGTATCATTCAAAAGATGGAAAACAAATATTAGAAAATTTTTTAGTAGATATTGCCGACTTAAATCAAGATTGGACTCCGGATTCTTTTGTTGAAGAAACTGTTGCAGCAATCAAAGAAAAAGTAGGAAACGATAAAGTAGTATTAGGACTTTCAGGAGGTGTTGATTCAACTGTTGCGGCAGTTCTTCTTAATAAAGCCATTGGTGAAAACCTGTATTGCATATTTGTAAATAATGGACTTTTACGTAAAAATGAATTTGAAAGCGTACTAAATCAGTACGAAGGCATGGGACTTAATGTAAAAGGAGTCGATGCTTCCAAACGATTTTTAGATGCGCTGGCAGGTTTAGAAGATCCAGAGAAAAAACGTAAAGCTATTGGTAATTCGTTTATTGAGGTTTTTGATGATGAAGCTCATAAACTTGAAGATGTAAAATGGTTAGCTCAAGGAACAATTTATCCAGATGTTATCGAAAGTATTTCTGCTACAGGTGGACCATCGGCAACCATAAAAAGTCATCATAATGTTGGCGGATTGCCAGATTTTATGAAACTAAAAATTGTTGAGCCACTTCGTGCTATTTTTAAAGATGAGGTTAGACGAGTAGGCGCAACTTTGGGTATCGACCCAGAGCTTTTAGGCCGTCATCCGTTTCCTGGTCCAGGATTGGGTATTCGTATTTTGGGCGATATTACTGCCGAAAAAGTACAAATGCTTCAAGAGGTAGACCATATTTTTATCAACGGACTTAAAGAATGGGGATTGTACGATAAAGTTTGGCAAGCAGGCGCCATGTTACTTCCCGTAAATAGCGTTGGTGTTATGGGCGACGAGCGAACTTACGAAAAATGTGTTGCGCTTCGTGCTGTAGAAAGTACAGATGGTATGACAGCCGATTGGGTAAATTTACCGTACGAGTTTCTTCAAAAAACATCTAACGATATAATAAATAAGGTAAAAGGCGTTAATAGAGTAGTTTACGATATAAGTTCAAAACCACCAGCAACCATTGAGTGGGAATAATTTTTGGGCGTTCCAATATTTATAAACTATATTTATAACATTGAAGCATCTTATTTATTTAAACCAAACGTATATAATTTTAGGTAAGAGCAAAAAATATTGTCAGGCTGTACGCTATATCTTTTCTTTTTTGGCATACTATATGCATAAACAAAAAAAGAAAAGGATGCCGCTTTCATCCTTAACGCAATTAAAAACAATTACATGAATAAATTCTTTTTCATTTTATGCACATTGCTACTATTAAGCTTTAGTACAGTAAGCGCACAAAATTTTAGTACGCATCAAGTTAAAGATGGAGAAACTGTTGAAAGTATTGCGAAGCGTTATTATATAACACCTTCCGATATTTATGCTTTAAATCCAGATGCAAAAAATTTAAAACCCAATACTGTTTTAATTATTCCTATTTCAAAAGCAAAAAAACCTAAAATAACTATAGTTAAAGAGTTACAAGGTTTTAAAAACCATAAAACAAAGCGTAAAGAAACTATATATAGTTTGTCAAAAAAGTATAATGTTTCGGAAGATGATATAAAAAAATACAATAAATCCTTATATGCCAATACATTGCGTAAAGGCGATAGGCTTCAAATACCTATTTTCAAAGAAACAGAAGTTATCGAAGAGGTTGAAACTACAAAAGAATACACAGTTTTACCAAAAGAAGGTAAATGGCGTATTGCTTATAAATTCGGAATTACTATTGAAGAATTAGGAATTCTTAATCCGGATATGAGTGACGTTTTACAAGAAGGCGAAATTATAAATGTTCCTAATCTTGAAGACGGGCAAGAGAAAGAAGTTGATGATACCTATAGTTATTACAAAGTATTACCAAAAGAAGGTTTTTATAGATTAAAACTTAAGTTAGGATTAGAGAAAGATGAATTAGAAGCTTTAAATCCATCGTTAATTGAAGGCGGTTTAAAAAACGGGATGATTTTAAAAATTCCGTTTTCAGAAAATGCTTTAAATGAAGAATCTGAAAGTATAAATTTAACCGACAGTATTACTGATTATAACACAAAACATATTGCAATCATGTTGCCTTTTAGGTTAAATCGTGTAGATTTTGATTCTATTTCAGATGTAAAAAGAAGTATAAGAAACGATAGATATTTAGATGCGTCTCTTGATTTTTATTCAGGTGTTTTATTTGCAATAGATTCTTTAAAAACTTTAGGAGTCTCGCTTAAAGTAGATGTGTATGATACTAAATATGAAGTAAGCGAAGTATCACGAATAATAAATAACAACGATTTTGAAACTGTTGATGCCGTTATTGGGCCGTTAACACCTAAAAATTTCGAAAAAGCAGCATCAGAATTAAGGTACTATAATGTTCCTGTAGTATCGCCAATAGGCACAAAACTTAAATTGTACGATAACGTTTTTCAGTCTAGAGCATCAAGTGATTTATTAAAAAATAAAATAATTAATTTTGTTAAAGCAGATACGCTTGCTAGCAATATTATTATCATTTCAGATTCAAAACATACAGAAATTTCTAATAGCTTAAAACGTGAATTTAATCGTGCAAGTCAAGTACTTTCTAGAAAAAATAAAAAAACTGAAAAAGATGCAAATTATGTGTTGGTTGATGATATAAAAGATAGATTAAAACCAGGTAAAAACATTGTATTTTTAGAAACTCAAAATGAAGGGCTTGCATCAAATGTAACCAGTATTTTGGCTTCATTAATTCAAAAAGAGAATGTAGAAGAAAGAGAAGAGGCGATTGATATTGTGTTAGTAACTACCAATATTAATTCAGCTTTTGAAGGTGACGAAATTTCTAACGAGCATTTATCAAAATTGCAATTTCATTACCCAACCACATCAAAAGTATATAGCGAAAACAATAATTCATTTGTAAAACGATATAAGCGTATTTATAATACAACACCAAATAAACGTGCTGTAAAAGGGTTTGATTTAACTATGGATGTTGTGTTACGTTTAGTGACTTCTGATAATTTATACATGTCGGTAAATGAAGCGCCACTTACCGAGTATGTTGAAAATAAGTTTGCCTACAAAAAGAAATTATTTGGTGGTTATTATAATAATACTGTGTATTTAGTTAAGCACCAAGATTTAACTATTGTTGAGGTAAAGCAATAAGCTTTAAAGCACTACGTTTTATTATGAAGTTCCCTATCATTACGAAGGTGTTTACGACTGTGGCAATCTTTTTAATTAGAACGAGTGTTTAAATACATACTTATTATATGCTGTTTTTTATGTATTCAAGACGAATCTGTAATGTCTTGGAATGCATCATACAAGTTATCTTGGAACGATTTTAAAGACAAACCAAATCCAAATACAAGTGCAGTTGCCATTACAGCTTCTGGAATTACTTTTGGTTTTTCGGTAAAACAAACTGATGCACAAGTAGTAAGTTTTAAAGCCGATGTATTTGCACATTTTTATCCAGAACAATCTTGGTATAAATCCAATTTAGCTGATAGCCATGTGTTGAGTCATGAGCAATTTCATTTTAATATTACTGAACTTTATGCACGTAAGTTTAGACAGCGAATAAGCTTACTAAAAACATCTAACAATATTAAAAAAGAACTAAACCAACTTTATAAAATTATTAAAATGGAGTTAGGTGAAATGCAAAACAGGTATGATAATGAAAGTAATTATTCTCGAAATATAGAAAAACAAACAAAATGGGAAACCTATATTACTGAAGAATTAAATAAACTTTCAATATTTAAATCGGTAGATTAATACTTTAGGTCATTGCGAAGAAGATACAACTGTGGCAATTTGTTAAATTATTGCTAGATTGCCGTTTACACATTTATAGTAAAACAAATTTATGACTCCAGATAAAAATTTCTTAATAACCTTGGCGCATACCAAAATGCCATACGGAAAATATAAAGACCGTTATTTAATAGATTTACCTGAATACTATGTGGTTTGGTATCATAATAAAGGTTTTCCAAAAGGAAAATTAGGCGATATGCTAACACAAGTGTATGAGCTTAAATTAAATGGATTAGAATATTTAATTAGGAATATTAAAAAGCAATATCCTAAGTAGAAACTTTAGACGGTTTGTTTAATTTTTGGTGTATGGAAAGTTGTGGTTTTATATACGTTTTTATTTTTCAGATTTTAAAATCTCAATCATTTTCTTTTCTAACTCCAATTCTATGTTCACAAGTTTAATTTTCATTTTATAGTCATCATCAGAGTATGGTTCGTTATATATTTTGGCAAATGCGTCAAGTACAAAGTCCAAAACTTTCTCGATTTGTCCCTCTTGGATAAATAAATCTTGTTTTACCAATAATTCAATATGATGTTTTATTGACATAGCAAGTGTTGTTTTGAAACTATATTTATCATATAATTTTTGTGTTTTGTTGTGTTGATTAGCGCAAAAAAACAAATGTATATTAAAGGCGATAATAATATAAATCTTAAATAAAAATTGATTTTTAAATCTGTTATTTCCCATTCGAGTAAGGAGAGTTGAAAAACAAAAAGACCTGTCACAGAAGCTAATAAAACTGAAGAAGCAATTAAAACTCCTCTTTCCCATTTTATCACTTCTTTTTTTAACTTATTTCTGCGATTTTCAAATTCACCACTTCTTCCAGTTTCAGCTGCAATATCATAGATTTCTTGTATTTTATTTAAGGTTTCATCTGAAGTATTTAAATACTCTTCAATTTTATTAAGCTTTATTTTTGAATCTTTTTCAGAAGTTTTAATTGATTCAAAAAGAGCAGAAGATTTTTCTTCTAGTTTTAGAATATTAGAATTTAGAGCAATAGATCTTTTTTCTATTTTAATTATTTCGGTTAAGCTAGTTTCGGTGCTTAATTTATTTTTGGATGAAGAATTATGTAAATTTCTTATTGAAGTATCTAAAGTTCTTAGCTCTCTTGTAGTCTTTTTAAAATCAGTAATTATGGTTTTAACTTCACTATATTTCTGCTCACAATCTAATTCAATTTTTTTTAATTTTCTTGAAAGAGAATCATGGTCTTTAATTCTAGCTTTAAACCCTGTATTTGGATTTTCAATTTTATGTTTAAGTGGAAGATATTGTTTTTCATAAAACCTATCAGCTTGAGTAAGTAAACTACTAACCTTGCTTTTTTCTGAATTAAATTTGTCTATAGAATTTTGAATATTACTACTGATTCGATTAAGTGAATTAATTGTTTTCTTATAGTCTTTGCTATCGATAGAAATACTAGTGACTAAATTTTTTGCAGAATTTTTTAAAGAAGATATAGCTTTTAATTCGGCTTCTATTTCACTAATTAATTTTTCAGCTTGTTTTTTTCTTGATGCTAAAGTGTCGTTTGTTGCCATATATTATTTTCTTCTTCTTTGTTATTCTCAAAATGTGCTGTAATGTATTATTAGGGAAAAAACATTTTAATGTTTGTTTAAAAAAATGCTAAGCTAAATTAGTTAATTTTTCTGACAAAATCAAGATTACATTTTCACCTCACAGCTTGGAAACGTTGATACAAACCTGTACCATCAATAATAATGCTTTCATATATAAAAGCTAATTTTAGAAACAGTAATTATTTTTCTATTAAAAAGAGCATTAATTAATTGCGTTTAAATAACTAAAAACATTTCGCCAAAAACTATTTTAATTTTGTAATTTTGCCTGCGTTTATAAGCGCAACATGACAACTACAGTAAAATACATATTTGTAACCGGTGGTGTTACCTCTTCTTTAGGTAAAGGTATTATAGCAGCATCTCTTGCAAAGTTATTACAAGCCCAAGGTTACAGAGTTACAATTCAAAAATTAGACCCATACATTAATGTAGACCCAGGAACATTGAATCCTTATGAACATGGTGAATGTTATGTGACTGATGATGGTGCTGAAACAGATTTAGATTTAGGGCATTACGAACGCTTTTTAAACGTGCCAACTAGTCAAGCAAATAATGTTACTACAGGTCGTATTTACCAAAGTGTGATTGAAAAAGAACGTCGTGGTGAATTTTTAGGAAAAACGGTACAAGTAGTCCCTCATATTACAAATGAAATTAAACATCGCGTTCAACTTTTAGGAAAATCTGGTGATTATGATATTGTAATTACAGAAATAGGTGGAACTGTTGGTGATATTGAATCATTGCCTTACATTGAAGCTGTACGTCAATTACGTTGGGATTTAGGCGATAATAATGGTATTGTAATTCACTTAACGTTAGTGCCATTTTTATCTGCTGCAGGCGAATTAAAAACAAAACCTACGCAACATAGTGTTAGAACATTAATGGAAAGTGGTGTGCAAGCAGATATATTAGTTTGTAGAACCGAACACGAATTACCACAAGATTTGCGTAAAAAATTGGCGTTATTTTGTAATGTACATGAAGAGGCAGTAATACAATCTATTGATGCTTCAACTATTTATGATGTTCCAAATTTAATGTTAGAAGAAGGTTTAGATAAAGTGGTGTTGAAAAAGCTTAATTTAAAAAGTACAACTCCAAATATTTCTAAATGGAATGAGTTTTTAACGCGTCATAAAAACCCAAAAACTGAAGTAACTATTGGTTTAATTGGAAAGTATGTAGAATTACAAGATTCATATAAATCTATATTAGAATCCTTTATTCATGCAGGTGCAGAAAACGAAGTAAAAGTAAATGTTGAGTCTATTCATTCAGAATATTTGAATGCAGACAATGTAAAATTAAAACTATCACATTTAGATGGTGTTTTAGTCGCTCCAGGTTTTGGTGAGCGTGGTATTGAAGGTAAAGTAGATGCTGTAAAATATGTACGTGAAAATAATATTCCTTTTTTAGGAATTTGTTTAGGTATGCAAATGGCAGTAATTGAGTTTGCAAGAACCATTTTAGGTTTAAGTGATGCAGATTCTACCGAAATGAACCCAACTACAAATCAACCCGTTATTGATTTAATGGAAGCGCAAAAAAAGATTACAGATAAAGGTGGCACGATGCGTTTAGGTGCTTGGGATTGTGATTTGAAAACAGGAAGTATTGTACACGATATTTATAAAACAGACACTATTAAAGAGCGTCACAGACATCGTTACGAATTTAATAGTGATTACAAAGCACAATTAGAAACTGCTGGTATGGTAGCTACTGGTTTGAATCCAGAAACCGGATTGGTAGAGATTATAGAAATACCGAGTCATCCGTGGTTTGTAGGTGTGCAATACCATCCAGAATATAAAAGTACGGTAGCAAATCCACATCCTTTGTTTGTGGCATTTGTTAAAGCTGCTTTAAATAACAAGAAAATACAAAAAGGTGTCAGTATGGCACAAAATTAAATTTGGTTTGTTTTTTGACAAACAAAAACGTTCTCTCTTCATTAATGGAGAGATTTTTATAATATGGAAGAAAAGAAATTAGACCTTAATTCGATAATAGGATTCGTCCTTATTTTCGGAATATTAGCATATATGCTTTGGCAAAATGCGCCAACACCAGAGGAATTAGAAGCGCAAGAAAAAGCAAAACAAGAACAAGTTGAAGCTGAAAATAAAGTAACACAACAAGAGCAAACGAAAGTAACTACTGCTCAAGATTTTGTTGCTGGTACTGTTTCCGATTCATTACGGTTAGTTAACCTAAAAAGTAAATTAGGTGCTTTTGCTTATTCTGCTACAAATGCTTCAGATAAAGAAACTGTTGTAGAAAGTGATTTGTTAGCGTTAAAATTTAGTAACAAAGGTGGTTATCTTTCCGAAGTAAAACTGAAGAATTTTGTAAATTATGATTCGGTTCCAATCTATTTAATTAAAGATAACAATGCGTTGTTCAATATTAATTTTGGAACAACAGATAGTAGAACTTTTAATACTAAAGATTTATATTTTCAACCTACAGTTACTAAAAATGGTGATGCTACGGTAATTTCAATGAAACTTAAAGTTTCAGAATCTAAGTTTTTAGAATACCGTTACGAGTTGAAAGAAGGTGACTATATGATAGATTTCACTATTCGCTCTCAAGGTTTAAGTGATGTAATAAATAGTTCGCAAGCTGTTAATTTAGATTGGAATTTAAAAGGATACAGGCATGCTAAAAGTATATCATATGAAAACAGATATACTGATATTCATTATGAATATGATGGAGGTAAAGATGGTTATGATGGTATGCGAGATACCGAAGAAACCATTGAAGATGTAACATGGTTAGGTTATAAACAACATTTTTTCTCAGTAATTTTATTAACAGATTCTCCTTTTAAAACAGTAGATATTACTTCTAAAAACTTAGTAGAAGATGAAGCTATTGATACAGTTTATACTAAAATGTTTACAGCTAAAATGCCTTTAGAATTGACTGGTGGTGAAATTAATAAAACAATGGATTGGTATTATGGTCCAAACGATTACAAAATATTAAATGCTTACGACAGAAATATAGATGAAATTGTACCATTTGGCTGGGGTATTTTCGGGTGGATTAACCGATATATGTTTATGCCATTATTTGGCTTTTTAGGAGGCTTTTTACCTTACGGAATTGCTATTATTGTTATGACGATATTGATAAAATTATTAATGTCTTTTGTACAATATAAGCAGTTTTTATCGCAAGCAAAAATGAAGATTCTAAAACCAGAATTAGATGCCATTCGCGAAAAACATAAAAATAATAAAGCAAAAGCACAACAGGAAACAATGGCGTTGCAAACCAAAGCAGGTGCAAGTCCCATGGCAGGTTGTTTGCCCGCATTAATACAGTTACCCGTATTTTATGCACTGTTTCAATTTTTCCCATCGGCGTTCGATTTAAGACAGAAAAGTTTCCTTTGGGCAGAAGATTTATCATCGTATGATACTATTGCAGAACTTCCATTTACCATCCCATTTTATGGAGACCATGTAAGTTTATTTCCATTGTTAGCATCTATAGCTATATTCTTCTATATGCAATTAACAACAGGACAACAAGTAGCTTCGCAACCAACCCAAGAAGGTATGCCAGATATGAGCAAAATGATGAAGTATATGATGTACTTTTCACCAATTATGATGTTGTTTTTCTTTAATAACTATGCTTCTGGTTTAAGTTTATACTACTTTGTTTCTAACTTAATTAGTATTGGTATTATATTGGTAATTAAGAATTATATTCTTGATGAAGATAAAATTCATGCCGAAATGCAAGAGAAGAAAAAGAATCCTAAGAAGGAAAACCGTTTCCAGAAAAAAATGGCAGAAATGATGGAGCAAGCAGAAAAACAAAAGCAAGCACAGAAAAAACGTAAATAATTTGATAACCTGAACTTGTTTCAGATTATCATTATGAAATATATAAAGCTGCTAAATTAATTTTAGCAGCTTTATTGTTATATACAATTTGAAATTAATAAATACGTTTCTAATATTGTCATTCCTACGTAAAATAGGAATCCACTTGATAAATTAATAATATGAAATTTGCATACTGGACTTTTATTTTTTTAATAACATCAATTCTTTCTACACAAGAAATCAATCAATTTGATGCAGAAGGAAAGCGTCATGGTATTTGGAAAAAAACTTTTGAAAATACACAAGTTTTACGATACGAAGGAGAGTTTTTTCATGGTAAAGAAATAGGTTTATTTAAGTTTTATAAACATATTAAAAAGAAGGCTGTTTTAACCGCTACTAAACAATTTAATAAAAGCAATAATAAATCATATGTTAAGTTTTTAGCATCATCTGGAAAGCTTATTAGTGAAGGTGAAATGAATGGGAAAACGTATGTAGGTGAATGGAAATATTACCAGAAACGAAATGATAGATTACTTGTTTTAGAGTATTTTGATGCTAACGGAAACCTTGATGGTGAGCGTATAGTATATTATGATAATGGACAAATAGCCGAAAAACAATTTTATAAAACAGGAAATCTAGAAGGTGAATTGGTTTGGTATTCAGTAAACAATGTTGTATTAAAACAATTTATTTATGTGAATGGAGAATTACATGGTTCAGCAAAATTTTTCAATCCAAAAGGGGAATTGATTAGTGAAGGACAATACAAGAAAGATAAAAAACATGGTATTTGGAAGTATTATGAAAATGAAGAATTGATAGATGAAAAGGATTTTACCTACAAACCTAAATACGTTAAAAAGCAATAAAGAAAAACTATTTTAAGCATAAATTTTTATAATGGTAGCATATTTATGTTACCTTTTTTTATTCGTAAATTTGCCGTATGAAAAGAGTTATAATCGGACTTTCTGGAGGTGTAGATTCTAGCGTTGCAGCTTATTTGTTAAAGCAGCAAGGTTACGAGGTTATAGGCTTGTTTATGAAAAATTGGCACGATGATTCTGTGACTATTTCTAACGAATGTCCTTGGTTAGACGATAGTAATGATGCGATGCTAGTTGCCGAAAAATTAGGAATTCCTTTTCAAACAGTCGATTTAAGCGAGCAATATAAAGAGCGTATTGTTGATTATATGTTTAATGAATACAAAAAAGGACGCACACCAAACCCTGACGTGCTCTGTAACCGAGAGATTAAGTTTGATGTATTTATGAAAATTGCATTAGAGCTTGGTGCAGATTATGTGGCAACTGGTCATTATTGCAGAAAAGGAACAATTCAAAAAGATGGTAAAGAAATTTATCAATTATTAGCTGGAGCAGATGGAAATAAGGACCAATCGTATTTTTTGTGTCAATTATCGCAAAAACAATTAGTAAAATCGTTATTTCCAATAGGTGAATTAACAAAACCAGAAGTAAGAGAAATAGCTTCAAAATTAGATTTAATTACAGCCGAAAAGAAAGATTCTCAAGGGTTGTGTTTTATAGGTAAAGTAAAATTGCCAGACTTTCTTCAACAGCAATTAAAACCCAAAGAAGGTATTATTGTTGAAGTTCCAAAAGAAAACGAGGCTTATATAGAAACTGTTTTGGAGTTTTCTTCAACAGAAGAAAAACTAAAATATTTATCTCGAAAAATAGATTATAAACAAGATTTCGGAAAAGTAGTTGGTAAGCATCAAGGTGCTCATTATTTTACAAAAGGACAACGAAAAGGACTTGCCGTTGGAGGAACAGTTGAACCTTTATTTGTGATTGACACTGATGTTGTTGAAAATGTAATTTACACTGGACAAGGAAAAAATCATCCTGGTTTATATAAAAAGGCATTGTTTGTTACCAATGAAGAGTTGCATTGGGTTCGTGAAGATTTAGCTTTAAAAGTTGGTGAAACTATGCAAGTTATGGCGCGTATTCGCTACAGACAAGTATTAGAAAAAGCCACTTTACATAGAACGGATAGTGGTATGTACGTAGAATTCGAAAACCTACAATCAGCAATAACCGAAGGGCAATTTGTGGCATGGTATCATGACGATGAGTTATTAGGTTCAGGTGTAATTTCGTAACTTGTCAATAAAAAAAATTGTTAAATGATAAAGAAATCAATCTTTTTTAGCATTCTCTTTTTTCACTTCTTAGCGTTTTCACAAGAAGATGCTTGGGTTTATTTACTTGATAAACAAGATGTAGCCAATTCAATAGTAAACCCAATTACAATTCTTACTCAAAAAGCGATAGATAGAAAAACAAAACACGGTGTCGTTATAGATGCTAGAGATGTTCCAGTTAACGAATCATACATTACTCAACTTAAAAACGCAACAGGAATAACGGTTTTAGCAAAGTCTAAATGGTTTAATGCCATACATGTTCGTGGAACAGAAACGGATATCGATAATTTATTAACCAATCTGTCAATAACTTTTATTGACCATATTGATTTTGCAGATAAAAGTTTAAATACTAGTAAAACTTCAAAGGAAAATAAAATAAAAGATAAGTTTGGGATAGAAAATTCATTTGTCAATTTCACCTATGGAGACACTCAGAATCAAGTGGAAATGATTAACGTAGATGATTTACATGTCTCTAATTATACAGGTGAAGGCGTAACAATTGCGGTTATGGATGCATCGTTTACTAATGTGAACACAATGGGTGCTTTTCAGCGTATTAGAGATAATGGTGATTTATTTGGGGGTTACGATTTTGTAGACAGAACAACTAATGTGTATGCACATGACCCTAGACCTTCTAGTATGAGTCATGGCACACAGGTTTTGAGTACTATGGCAGGCTATATTTTAAATAATTATGTTGGTACTGCACCAGATGCTTCATATTATTTATTTAGAACAGAAGATGGAGGCAGTGAAAATCCTGTTGAAGAAAGTTATTGGGTTGAAGCTGTTGAACGTGCTGATAGTTTAGGTGTAGATATAGTTAATACGTCTTTAGGGTATTTAGATTTTGATAATTCAAGCTATGATTACACATCTGCTGATATGGATGGTAATACTGCTTTTATTACAAAAGGCGCAAATATAGCCTTCGAAAAAGGTTTGATGTTAGTTACTTCTGCAGGAAATTCAGGTGCTTCTGGAATTGCCGCACCTGCAGATTCTGAATTTGTTTTTACTATTGGAGCTGTAAATTCCGCAGAAAATTATGCTTCGTTTAGCTCGGTTGGTAGTGCTATTCAGCCTTCACAAAAGCCTGATGTTGTAGCTCAAGGTCAGTTACCTTATATGGTAAATGCTAATAATACTATTGTTCAAAATAATGGAACATCATTTAGTTCGCCTATTATGGCTGGTGCAGTTGCTTGTTTAATGCAGGCTTTACCAAACAAAACCAATGCAGAAATCATGCAACTTTTAAGAGAATCTGCATCGCAATTTAGTACACCAAATTATCAATTAGGCTATGGAATTCCAGACTTACAAGCGGCATTAAATGCAGCTTTATCTATTGATAATATTGATAGCGATTTTAGTATTTCACTTTATCCAAACCCATCAAAAACATTGGTGTATTTTAAATTTCCTTTAAATATAAATGAATTAAAAGTGACGCTTTTTAATGTTATTGGTAAACAAGTGAAAACATTCTCAATTACAAGAAATAATAATTCAATAAATATTTCTTCATTATCAAAAGGAATTTATTTTACTAGAATTGAATCAGAAAATAGTTCAAAATCTTTAAAACTTATAAAAGATTAAATGCAGAATAGAATTACCAAATTATTCAATATAAAACATCCAATTATTCAAGCAGGAATGATTTGGAATAGTGGTTGGCAATTAGCTTCAGCTTCAAGTAATGCAGGGGTTTTAGGATTAATTGGAGCAGGAAGTATGTATCCTGATGTGTTGCGAGAACATATTCAAAAATGTAAAAAGGCAACCAACAATTCGTTTGGAGTAAACGTGCCCATGCTATATCCAAACATTCAAGAAATTATGGATATAATTGTTGAAGAAGAAGTCAAAATTGTATTTACTTCAGCAGGAAACCCAAAAACTTGGACAAGTTGGTTACAAGAGCGCGGAATAATTGTTGTGCATGTAGTAAGTAGTGTAAAGTTTGCTTTAAAGGCACAAGATGCAGGTGTTGATGCAATTGTAGCTGAAGGTTTCGAAGCAGGAGGACACAACGGAAGAGATGAAACCACAACGTTAACCTTAATTCCAATGGTAAAAGAACAGATTAAGATTCCGTTAATTGCTGCTGGAGGAATAGCAACAGGACAAACAATGTTAGCCACTATGGTTTTAGGTGCCGATGGTGTACAAGTAGGAAGTCGATTTGTCGCAAGTGAAGAAAGTTCTGCACATCAATTATTTAAGCAAGTTGTGGTTGATGTCAAAGAAGGCGATACACAACTAACATTAAAAGAGTTAGCGCCTGTTAGGTTGATTAAAAATAAGTTTTATGATGAATTACAAGAACTTTATAAAACATCTCCAACTCCAGAACAACTTAAAGAATTTTTAGGAAGGGCAAGAGCAAAAAAAGGTATGTTTGAAGGTGATTTAGATGAAGGAGAATTAGAAATTGGGCAAATAGCAGGATTAATTCACAATATAAAACCAGTTGCTAAAATAGTAAAAGACATGATGCGTGAGTTTGAGGAGGCTAAACACAACATTACTTCTTTATAAGGAATAACATTTATAAGTTGGTTTTTTTCTTATTTATTAATTCAATAATAAGTATTTAAATTCGTTTTGTTTCAATGATAAATGTAACTCTAAATCAAGTCAAATTTTAAGGCATAAAAAAAGAGGAAATTAATTTCCTCTTTTAAATATCGAAACCCAAAGCATAATTATTTAATCCCCATAAAATAAAAGCTAAACGTGTTTCTATATATGATTTCTAGTAGATTTCTTTTGAAGAGGCACGTAAAAATAAAAAAAATAACAGACTTTGTACTAGAAAGTTATATGGACTTATTAACATATGTTAATTCGTTTTTTTAAATGATTTTCACAATAATTCAAATATGCAAAGTCTAAAGTTTATTTTTGCCAGATGCAGATAAAAAACTACACAAAAGAGTTTAAATACAATTGGCAATTAGCAGCACCTGTTATGTTGGGAATGCTTGGTCATACTTTTGTGAGTTTTGTAGATAATATTATGGTTGGGCAAATAGGAACAGCTGAACTTGCTGCGGTTTCTTTGGGTAATAGTTTTATGTTTATTGCCATGTCTTTAGGTATTGGTTTTTCCACAGCTATTACACCGTTAATTGCAGAAGCAGATGCAGAACAAAATTTTGAAAAAGGAAAATCCTCATTTAAACATGGACTGTTTTTATGTACAGTTTTAGGGGTTTTACTTTTTTTAATGGTGTTTTTTGCAAAACCATTAATGTATTTAATGAAACAACCAGTAGAGGTTGTAGAATTAGCAATTCCATATTTAGATTTAGTTGCCTTTTCGTTAATTCCGCTAGTCATTTTTCAAGGATTTAAACAATTTAGCGATGGTTTGTCTATGACGCGTTACCCAATGTACGCAACACTTTTGGCGAATATTATAAATGTTGTTTTAAACTATTTGTTGATTTTCGGAAAGTTTGGATTTCCAGAACTTGGTATTGTTGGTGCAGCTTATGGCACATTAGTTTCGCGAATTATTATGGTTTGGTATTTATGGTTTTTACTTAAAGGGAAAGAAAAATCGAAAGCCTTTGTTACCAATATTAAGTTTTTTGTTTTAGAAAAAATAATGCTACGAAAACTTATAAATCTTGGAGCACCAAGTGCTATGCAAATGTTTTTTGAAGTAGCCATTTTTACCGCTGCTATTTGGTTAAGTGGAACATTGGGTAAAAACCCGCAAGCTGCAAACCAAATTGCTTTAAACCTGTCTTCTATGACATTTATGGTTGCTATGGGTTTAAGCGTAGCATCTATGGTTAGAATTGGTAACCAAAAAGGATTAAAAAATTATGTTGATTTACGAAGAATTGCACATTCAATATTTTTGTTAGGTGTTATTCTAGCTATAAGTTTTGCTATTTTGTTTTTTCTGTTACACAATTATCTGCCAAAACTGTATGTAGATTTTGATGATGCTAAAAATTTGGTAGATAATACCGAAGTTGTAAGTATAGCTTCAAAATTATTAATTGCAGCAGCTATTTTTCAAATAAGCGATAGTATACAAGTATTGGTTTTAGGAGCTTTACGTGGTTTACAAGACGTTAAAATACCAACTATAATTACATTTGTTTCGTATTGGCTTATTGGGTTTCCTGTGAGTTGGTTTATGGGAAAAGAAGATGTTTACGGTAGTTTTGGTATTTGGTTAGGTTTACTTGCTGGTTTAACAACAGCTGCTATTTTATTGTATATTCGATTTAATTATTTAACTAAAAAGTTAATTTTACAAAAAGACAAATAAAAATGACACTCCCAAAATTTATACTTGGTGATAACACAAATTATCCGAATGCTATTTATGTTATTCATACTGAATTTCCTAGATTTATAATTAACTTAGAAGATGATGAGGTTGAATGGTTTGAGGATTTTGATGCTGAAGACCAAAATGAACTTGAGGCTGAAACCGAAAATATGATTAAACTTGCTACTGAGTTTTACGATAATGAAATTATTAAATACGAAGATTAGTTGCGTTAAGGATAGTAACGGCATCCTTTTTATTTGTCTCACTGAGCGCAGTCGAAGTGTTTTAGACAAATAAAAAGATATAGTGAATAGCCTGACAGAAGCGAAGCGAATGGAACGCCAAAAGAATATAACTTAATGATTGAACAACTTTTAGAATACGATACCGAACTGTTTGTGTTTTTAAACAATTTAGGCTCACCAATGTGGGATAATTTGTGGTTAATTATTACCAATAAATTTGCCTTTATTCCGCTGTATGCTATTTTATTGTTTTTACTTTATAAAAAATTTGGACTAAAATCGTTGTTAGTTTTAGTTGTAGTAGTAGCTTTAATGGTAACTTTTACAGACCAAATAACCAATGTTTTTAAACGTGGTTTTGAACGACCAAGACCTTGTGGCACAGATGATTTGTTTGAGCGAATTCGATTTATTGCAGTACGTTGTGGGAGGTACGGTTTCTTTTCTGGGCATTCATCAAATACAATGGCAGCAGCAGTTTTCGTAGGTTTAATACTAAAACCATATTATAAAAACTTAATATTTATTTTATTGTTTTGGAGTGCGGTGGTTGCCTATAGCAGAATTTATGTCGGCGTGCATTACCCATTAGACATTGTTTGCGGACTTACTTTCGGAGCTATTTCTGGGTTTATATTTTCCAAACTTGGAAAGTATCTTTTAAAACGATTTGTAAAAGATTAGTTTTTTAGACTTAATAAATAATCTGCCGCAGCAAAAGGTGTAGTCTTATTATTATCAATAAGTTGTAGCTGTTTTGATAATTCTTTTTTGATTTCTGGACGATTAAAAAACTCTGATTTTAATTGATTTTCGATAGTTTGAGTTAACCAGAATTTATTCTGCTCATTTCGTTTTATGTTAAAATAATTATTTTCAGTAGTTACTTTTACATAATCTAAAATAATGTCCCAAATCGTGTCAATACCTTTATTTTGTATAGCACTACAAATAGTTACTTTAGGTAGCCAATTGGATGATTTTTCTGGATAGAGATGAAGCGCTCTATTAAATTCTGCTTTAGCAAGTTTTGCTGGTTTTAAATTATCACCATCGGCTTTATTAATTGCAATAGCATCCGCCATTTCTATAATACCACGTTTAATACCTTGTAATTCGTCACCTGCTCCAGCTAATTTCAACAGTAAAAAGAAGTCTACCATACTATGTACGGTGGTTTCACTTTGCCCAACACCAACGGTTTCAATAATAATCACATCAAAACCAGCAGCTTCACATAAAATAATAGTTTCACGCGTTTTTCTAGCAACACCACCTAACGAATCTCCTGAAGCAGATGGACGAATAAAAACATTTTTATCTTTTACCAAATCTTCCATTCGGGTTTTATCACCTAAAATACTGCCTTTGGTAATTGAACTGCTTGGGTCTATTGCCAAAACTGCAATACGTTTGCCTTGTGTTGTTAAATGTTTTCCGAAAGTTTCTATAAACGTACTTTTTCCAACACCAGGAACTCCAGTAATTCCTATACGTATGGATTTATTAGCATGTGGTAAACATTGCGTTATAATGTTATTTGCTTTACTTAAATGTTCTGGATTTTTACTTTCAATTAAAGTAATAGCTCTACTTAATGCTGTAATATTTTTATTTAAAATATCTGCAACTAAAGTATCTGTATTGGGTTGTGCTTTTCTTCTTTTTTTAATTTTTGAAATAGATGTGGCATTGGTGATTTCTGAAACGAAAACACCTTTCTTTTCTTGTAAAGCAGATTTTTTTTCTTTTGCCACAATTATTGTTTCATCGGTACAGCAATTTTTACATCATCCCAAGCTAGAGTTAAAAATAGATTGTCGGTAGAATTATCAAATGAAATAGTAAATTGTTCTACTGTAGTATTTAATTTTTCAACAGGAACTTCAATATTTAAAACATCAAAATTAGGGTCCCACATAGGTTTCATTTCCGTATTTACGCCCCAAGGATATTCTTTTGAATTAAAAATAACCATCCAAACACTATCTTTTGGCACTGTCCAAAGTGTATATTTTCCCATAGGTAAAGTTATACCTTGTACCTCAAGCGGTTTGTTGGTTTTAAAAGTAGTGGCTTCATTTGCACCTGTTCGCCATACTTGATTAAATGGGACTAAGGCGCCAAATATTTCACGATTTTTTTTAGAAGGTCTATTATAAAATACTTCAAGCTTTAAGTCGTTTAATTTAAACTCTACAGTATCTTTAGGACTCAAGCGATTTTCGAAAATATTTTCAACAAAGTAAGAGTATAAAAATAACCCTAAAGCTATAATTGATAAAAGAAACAACACGCGTTTCAAAAAAGTATTCATAGAGATGTTTATTTGATGAGATAAAGATACTTTAAAAAGTAATAATTAATAAGTATTGAAACGCAGATTTCTTTAGTTTTGTTATATACTGATGAAAAAATATTCTTTTTTGCAACATTACGATTTTTATATCGTCTTTAAAACGAACTAACAAAAACCAAAAGTACAATTAGCATGTTTAAAGTTGACATTATAGAACAATGTAAACAAAACAATCGCAAGGCACAAATGCAGTTATACAACCAGTATTGCAATGGAATGTATATTGTTGCTAAGCGATTTTTGAAAGATGCTGATGATGCTGAAGATGTGGTGCAAGAAGCCTTTATTAAAGCGTTTTCTAAATTACATCAATATAAAGCAGAAGTTACTTTTGGCGCTTGGTTAAAACGTATTGTTATTAATAAAAGTATCGATTTCTTGAAATCTAAAAATCAACGATTGGTTGAGTTAGAAGAAGTGCACTTAAAAGTAATTGATACTGCAAATGATGACAAATGGTTAGTAGACGATGCAATTACATTAAACGATGTAAAAGAAGCAATTAACAAATTATCAGAAAAATACCAGCTTGTTGTGATGTTGTATTTAATTGAGGGTTACGACCATCAAGAAATTTCAGGGATTTTAAACATATCTGAAGTCGCATCACGCACACAGTTATCTAGAGGTAAAGTGAAATTACAAAACCTGTTAATACTTAAAAAAAATGGCACAAGATATTAGAGAGTTGTTTAAAGATGATAAAGTAGCGCATGAAAATATGCCAGAAAATCATCAAGATAGATTTCTACAAAAGCTAGACAAAGCATTACCTGAAGCTAAAAAATCTAATTTTGGTTGGATGCAAATGGCGGCAAGTGTTGTAGTGCTTTTAGGTTTAAGTTTTGGCGCGTATAAGTATTTTCAAACAGAGCCTTTAGCAGAAATTGTAACTACAAACACTATTGAAACTAAAACTTTGGGAGATATTTCTCCAGGATTAAAAAAGGTTGAAGATTATTATTTGGCAAGTATAAATTTACAGTTATCTAAAATAAAATACACACCAGAAACTAAAGATTTATTTGATGGGTATTTAGAGCAACTTAATGAACTTGATGAAGAGTATAAACTGCTTTCTCAAGATTTAACAGAATCTGGACCAAGTGAGTTAACTGTTAACGCGTTAATTGACAATTTAAAATTTCGTTTAAACTTATTGTATCGTTTAAAATCTCAATTAGAAGCATTAAAAACTTCAGAATTAAATAATGAAGAAACAAAACAATCAATTTAAAACAATCAAAAAATGAACAAATCAATAATAAAAATGAAACTATTTGCATTAAGTTTTTTAATGATAAGTAGTGTATTTGCACAACAAAAACTTACTAAAGTATCAAAATCTTTTGATGCTAATAAAGGTGTAACTATCGATTTAAATACCAGTTACACCAATATCGTTTTTGATACATGGAATAAAAGCACTGTAGAAATTGAAGCCTATATTGAAAGTGACAATTTAAGTAAAGAAGATTTACAAGAAGCTTTAAAAAATTGGAATGTAGATATTGATGCCTCTAAAAATGAAATAATTATTTCTGCAAAAGGGAATCATCAATTATTTTGGAATAACAGTAATGGAAGCTTATTTAATAGTGATGAAGTAAATGTTGTATTGGATGAGTTGAAATTTGAATTGGCAGATATGCCTATTATGGATTTTGATTTTGAGATGCCAGAAATGCCAGAAATGCCAGAATTACCAGAAATGCCTGAGTTGCCTGAACTACCTGAAGGTATTAGCGAAATCCATTTTGATTATGATGCTTATCAAAAAGATGGAGAAGAATACTTAGAAAAATACAATAAGGAATTTGAAGCAAAATATGGAAAAGAATATGCACAAAAAATGGAAGCTTGGGGTCAAAAATTTGGTAAAGAATGGGGAGAGAAGTATGGTAAGCAAATGGAAGTTTGGGCTAAAAAGTTTGATGGAGAATGGGGAGAAAAGTATGGCAAACAAATGGAAGCTTGGGGCGAACGTTTTGCAGCACAAATGGAAAAACGAACAGAACGTTTAGAGCAAAAACAAGAACGTCTGGAAGTTCGAAGAGAAAGTATAGAAAAAGTTAGAGATGAACGTATGAAAAGCCTTGAAAAAAAGAAACTTCAACGTAAGGAGCATATAAATAATAGCAAAAAATTAGCAAAAGAAAGAAAGGTTTTAATAGAGCAAATGGTTGGAGAAAAGGTTCGTACAAAAGTTAAAAAAACTATTATTATTAAAATGCCTAAAGACGCCAAAATAAAGGTGAATGTTCGCCATGGTGAGTTAAAGTTTACGGCAAATATTAATAATTTAAAAGCCGATTTATCGCATACAAGGTTTATAGCACAAAGTATTAATGGAAGTTCTACTTCCATTAATGCTGCTTATTCGCCAGTGTCTGTAGCGTACTGGAATTTGGGAGAATTAAACTTAAAGCATGTTAGAAAAGCTGAATTAGAAAACGTAAAACACATGGTGTTAACCTCAAATTCTTCAGATGTTGAAATACAGAATTTATTAGGAAGTGCTATAATTGATAATAATTATGGCGATTTAAAAATATATAAAATTGATGATGCTTTTACTAACTTAAATATTATTCTTCAAAATAGTGAAGTGGTTATTGCGCTTCCAAAAACAGCATATAATTTACAATACAAAGGCAATCGCTCGAGTTTCAGTCACCCAGAAAAATCTTCAAATGAAAACGTGTCTTCGTATTCTATAAACAACTTAAATACTAGTAAAACTATTGTTGTTAATGCTAAGTATAGCGAAGTTGTTATGGAGTAGTATACATTTATAAAGAAGGTATGTTTAACGTGTTTGGTTTTTTTAATCCTACATTTTGTATATTCATTTCCTATTAAAGTATCTCCTCAGAAAGTAATTTCTTAGTATACTTAAAAAAGTTAAGTATACTGTTAAGATTATATTTTTTCCTAAATTGTTTTCTATTCCTAAAATAGGAAATATTATATGTAATGAAATTATAGTGATAAAGAAACCAACAGTTACATTAGTTAAACTTTCGATAAGTGATTGCTTTTTAGTTTGCATCGCTTAAAAATTTAATTTTTGAAAAATTATTATTCTTTTCTAGCTCAATAATTCTGTAACCAAAAATATATGTTGTTATGTCTAAATGAAGTACGATTGAGACATCTCATTAAAATTAATTATGCGATTTATTTCTTTGTTCAAAATAACAAAGCATAAAAAAAACCTAATAAACTTTATCAGGTTTTTAATATTTTTTTTGTTGCGGCAATCTTTTAAATTAAAGAGATTACCACGTCGTATCTCCTCGTGATGACGTTTCTTTTGTTTATTCTTCCACCAAGACCCATTCGCCTTTAGCAATTAAAGGTTCAGCTTGTTTGTATTTAACGGTTTTGTTTTCGCCATTCATAACGTGTTTAATAGTAACACGGTCGTTACGTCCAATTTTTGGTCGGTCGCGTACAATGGTTTCTACAACTTCTTGTTGGCGTTGTGTGTTTCCAGCAGCTCTATTTTGTGCAGAACGTTCGTCTAAATTTTGAATTTCTTCTTTTGAAGTTTTAACGTTATCACGTTTTTTAGTTCGAGCTTCTTGAATCGTATTTTGTGTTTCTTGTGGTAATCCACCTTTAAATAAGAATGAAATAACCTCTTTATTAACTTGGTCTATCATGCTTTTAAATAACTCAAAAGCTTCGAATTTGTAAATTAATAAAGGGTCTTTTTGTTCGTGAACAGCTAATTGAACAGATTGTTTTAACTCGTCCATTTTACGTAAATGTGTTTTCCAAGCATCATCAACAATAGCTAAAGTAATGTTCTTTTCAAAATCGGTGATTAATTGTTTTCCTCCAGATTCATAAGCTTTTTCCAAATCAGTTACAACCTGTAAACTTTTTGTGCCATCTGTAAAAGGAACAACTATACGTTTGAATTTATCACGTTGCGTTTCATATACATTTTTAATAACTGGAAATGCTATTTCTGCATTTCGAGCCATTTTTTCTTTATAATAATCGAAAGCAGCTTTGTATGTTTTTGATGTAATTTCTTGTGCTGATAATTTTCCGAATTCAGCTTCAGTAACCGGAGAATTCATTGAGAAATAACGAATCAATTCAAATTCGAAATTTTTAAAATCAGAAGACTCTTTGTTTGTTTCTGTAATAATTTCTGAAGTATCAAAAATCATATTAGCTAAATCTACACGAAGACGCTCTCCAAATAATGCATGATGACGACGTTTGTAAACAACCTCACGTTGCGCATTCATAACATCATCATATTCTAATAATCGCTTACGAACACCAAAGTTATTCTCTTCTACTTTTTTCTGAGCACGTTCAATAGATTTTGAAATCATAGAATGCTGAATTACTTCACCTTCCTTTAATCCCATTCTATCCATCATTTTTGCAATACGTTCACTACCAAAAAGACGCATTAAATTATCTTCTAACGATACGTAGAATTGCGAACTTCCTGGGTCTCCTTGACGACCAGCACGACCACGTAACTGTCTGTCTACACGGCGAGAATCATGACGCTCTGTACCAACAATGGCTAAACCACCAGCGGTTTTAACTTCGTCTGATAATTTAATATCGGTACCACGACCAGCCATATTGGTTGCAATAGTAACTTGCCCTGTTTTACCAGCTTCATCAACAATTTCGGCCTCTTTTTTATGCTGTTTTGCGTTTAATACATTGTGAGGAATTTTTCTAATAGAAAGCATTTTACCAAGTAACTCACTAATTTCTACCGAAGTTGTACCAATAAGAACTGGACGACCAGCTTCGGATAATTGCGTTACATCATCAATAACAGCGTTGTATTTTTCACGTTTTGTTTTATAAACTAAATCTTCTTTATCGTCACGTACAATAGGTCGGTTTGTTGGAATTTCAACAACATCTAACTTGTAAATTTCCCAAAACTCACCAGCTTCTGTAACCGCAGTACCTGTCATACCAGACAGTTTACGATACATTCTAAAGTAATTTTGAAGTGTTACAGTCGCAAAAGTTTGTGTAGCATCTTCAATTTTTACATTTTCTTTAGCTTCAATCGCTTGGTGTAAACCGTCGCTATAACGACGACCATCCATAATACGACCTGTTTGCTCATCAACAATCATAACCTTATTTTCCATCACCACATATTGTGTGTCTTTTTCAAATAAAGCATATGCTTTTAAAAGTTGATTAAGTGTATGAATACGTTCAGATTTTATACCAAAGTCTTTAAATAATGTTTCTTTAAGATTTGCTTCTTCTTCAACAGGAAGATTTTGTTCTTCAATTTTAGCTATTTCAATTCCAATTTCTGGTAATACGAAAAAGTCAGGACTATCTTTTCCAGAAATGTATTCAATTCCTTTATCAGATAATTCAACTTGATTATTTTTCTCTTCAATTACATAATACAATTCAGCATCAACCTTTGGCATTTCGCGGTTGTTGTCTGCCATATACGTGTTTTCCGTTTTTTGAAGTAATTGTTTAATGCCCTCTTCACTTAAAAACTTAATAAGCGCTTTGTTTTTAGGAATACCACGATATACACGAAGTAATTGAAAACCACCTTCTTTAGTATCGCCAGCAGCAATTAATTTTTTAGCTTCAGCAAGAACACCAATTAAATATTTGCGTTGTACGTTTACAATATCGTCAACTTTAGGTTTTAATTCTGTAAACTCATGCCTGTCTCCTTGTGGAATTGGTCCAGAAATAATTAACGGCGTACGCGCATCATCAACTAAAACCGAATCCACTTCATCTACAATAGAGTAGTGGTGTGGACGTTGAACCAAATCATCTGGCGAATGTGCCATATTATCACGTAAGTAATCAAAACCAAATTCGTTATTTGTACCGTAAGTAATATCAGAATTATAGGCTTTTTTACGCGCATCAGAGTTTGGTTGGTGGTAATCAATACAATCTACACTTAAACCATGAAACTGAAAAATAGGAGCCATCCACGCACTATCACGTTTTGCTAGATAATCATTTACTGTAACTAAGTGTACACCTTTCCCCGAAAGGGCATTTAAGTACATAGGCAATGTAGCAACCAAGGTTTTACCTTCACCTGTTTGCATTTCGGCAATTTTACCTTGATGTAATGCAATACCTCCAATAAGTTGCACATCGTAGTGTACCATATCCCAAGTAATAGGTTTTCCAGCGGCATCCCAAGAGTTTGCCCAAACGGCTTTATCATTATCTAAAACCACATAATCTTTTTCTCCAGATAATTCTCTGTCAAAAGCACTCGCAGTAACAGTAAGTGATGTATTGTTTGTAAAACGTTTAGCAGTTTCTTTTATAACAGAAAAAGCTTCAGGTAAAATATCGTTTAAAACACCTTCGGTCGTTTCGTAAGCATCATCTTTTAATTTGTCAATATCTAGATAAATATCTTCACGTTTGTCAATATCTTCAGTGTTTTCAGCTTCCTTAAGAAGGTTTTCAATTTTCTCGTTTATTGGCTTTATTGCTTCAGCAATAGTAGCTTTAAACTCATCGGTTTTCCCTCTTAATTCATCGTGAGATAAACTTCCTATAGCATCCTCAAATGTTTTTATTTGATTTAAAATAGGAGTAATGGCTTTTATATCTTGTTTCGATTTGTCGCCAACAAATACTTTTAATACAGAATTTAAAAAACTCATGTCGTATATATTTATGTTTTATCTAGGATTAACCTAGTGATTTTCTATTTAATTTTGAAGCTTTTTTAAAAGCATTCAAAGATACATTTTGTTATCATGTTTATAAAGATTAGAGCAAAAAAAAAGCCTCAAAACGAGGCTTTTTTTATCTATGCTGCATGCTTTATTAATATTCATCCTCATTCCAAAGGTAATCTTCGTCTGTTGGGTAATCCGACCAAATTTCTTCAATAGAGTCGTAAGAGTCACCTTCGTCCTCAATTGCTTGTAAATTTTCAACAACCTCTAAAGGAGCTCCAGTTCTAATACCGTAATCTATCAATTCGTCTTTTGTTGCTGGCCATGGCGCATCACTTAAATACGATGCTAATTCTAAAGTCCAATACATTTTTTATGCGTTTAATTTTTGCAAAAGTAATTTTTTAGTTTAAACACACAAGGAAAAAATGAATTATTTAATCATTAATTTTAAGAACGTACTCTTTTGTAATTTAAACAGTTGAAATTTATTTCCTGCTTTGTTAATAATAATCAGCAATTTTTTTAATAATGGTTATTTGGGTGTTACCGCAAGGGTCGGGCTTTACGTTGCAATCTTTTTAAAACGTCATTGCGAGTACTAAGGAGGTGGCAATCTGCCAAATGTCAATACTTCACAATCTTTTATTTCATTCAAGCTTTAAAAAGGATTTCCACTGCAATCCCTAACACAAAAACTTATTCCTTTTCAGGAATCCACTTAATTTCATTTGCTTGTAAATCATACGACAATTTTCGTGCCAACACAAAAAGGTAGTCAGAAAGACGGTTTAAGTACATTAAAGTATTAGGTTCTATGGTTTCAATATCATTAAGAGCCGTGGTTAAACGTTCGGCTCTACGGCAAACACAACGTGCAATATGACAGAATGACACCGTTTGATGTCCGCCAGGTAACACAAAATGCGTCATAGGAGGTAAAGCATCGTTCATGGTATCCATTTCCTGTTCTAAACGCTCAATGTTTTCAGAAGAAATTTTAGGAATATTTAACCGTTCCTTTCCATTTTTTAAAATAGCTTTTTCAGGGTCGGTAGCTAAAATAGCACCAAGAGTAAACAACCTATCTTGAATATGAATAATTAAATCTTTATAATCTTGATTAATGTTTTGGTCACGAATTAAACCTAAATGCGAATTTAATTCATCAACGGTACCATAGCTTTCAATACGAATATGATGTTTTGGTACACGAGTGCCTCCAAATAATGCGGTAGTGCCTTTGTCGCCTGTTTTAGTGTAGATTTTCATGTTTTCAAAGGTAAAAGGTTTTATTTTTAAATCTTCGGATAGTTAAAAGGGTTTTTATTTTCCATAGTTTCAAATTTAAGATAATCTAAACGACTTAACAACTTTACGAAAAACACTTAAACTCTAATAGTAAAATGCTCTTTAACCTGTTCATTTCTAAGAAAAGCAAATCCCCAAAAAAAAGTATCTATGGTAACAGTGATTTTTGGATGTTGTTTTATGATTTCCCACGCTTCAGTCATATCTTTAGACCAATAAATATCATCAAAAATAAAAACCGAATTATTATTTGCAGTTTGCAACAATGTTTCAAAATACTGTAAAGTAGCTTCTTTTTGATGATTTCCATCAAAGAAAATAAGGTTGTATGTATTTGAAGTTAGCTTTTTAATTTCATTATTAAAATTACCTGTAAAAATCACAATATCAGATAGTTGTTGATTTTTAAAGTTATTTTCAGCAAATACTGATGTGTTTGGACAACCTTCAATAGTTGTGATTTTTGCTTTTGGATTTCCTAAACTGATGGCATGTGTTGCGATTCCTAAAGACGTGCCTAATTCTAAAACAGTATTTGGTTTAAAGTAATTTGTTAATCGATATAAAAGTTTAGCTCTTTTATAAGTAGTGCCTGCATTTTTTGCGATTATAGAAACCGAACGTTCATTCTGTTTCATAACATTCGAGCCGGCTCCTAAATCGGTTACTTTAATTTTAGAGTTGTTTTTTAATAATTCTTTTTTGTAGTTTAAAATGTTTTTATAAGCACCATATTTAGTTTTATCGTAAAAACATTTTGTAATTAAATCATAAACAAAAGGAGAATGAACACCATGTTGATTGGTAGATTTAAAAATGAATTTTATGTATTGAACAATTTGATACAACATATTATTTAGTCAGGTTGAGCGCAGTCAAGACCTTCGTGTAATTATATTTAAAAATTTCTCGACAGCGCTCGAGGAGACAAAACTAAAATTAATTTTCAAGTTTAGATGACAACTTAAACCAGCGTTCCTCTTTAGCGTCAATAGTTTCTATGATTTTTTGAAGTTCTTCAGATAGCGTATTAATGTCTTCTTGAGAAAGTTCTGGGTTATTAAATTTGTCTTCTAATTCCTTTTTATCAAAAGTCAACGATTTTAACTTACTTTCAATATTGTTAAGTTCCTTTTCTTCGTTGTAACTAAGTTTGTTTTCTGTTGTTTTCTTCCAAGCTTTTTTGTCTTTTTTCTCGTCCGAAGTTTTAGAAATTACAGGTTGACTGTCTTCATAAACTCTAAAGTCGCTATAATTACCAGGGAAATTATCAATAATACCATCGCCTCTAAAAACAAATAAATGGTCTATCACTTTATCCATAAAATAGCGGTCGTGAGTAACCACAATAATACAACCAGGGAAATCTAACAAGAAGTTTTCAAGCACGTTAAGTGTTACAATATCCAAATCGTTTGTAGGTTCATCTAAAATTAAAAAATTAGGATTTTGAATTAAAACGGTACATAAATATAAACGTTTACGTTCGCCACCACTTAGCTTTTCAACAAAATCGTATTGCTTTTTTCTACTGAATAAAAAACGTTCTAAAAGTTGTTGTGCACTAATTTGTTTTCCTTTTTTTAACGGAATATAATCTCCAAATTCTCGAATAACATCAATTACTTTTTGGTCTGGTTTTATATCCATCCCATTTTGGTTATAATACCCGAATTTAACGGTGTCACCTTTTATGACTTTACCAGAATCGGGAACTATACTTTCAGTTAAAAGATTAAGAAATGTTGTTTTTCCTGTGCCATTTTTACCAATAATACCAGCGCGTTCTCCTTTTTGAAACATGTAATTAAAGCCATCAAGAATGACTTTGTCTTTATATGATTTTGATACTTTATGAAGTTCTAATATTTTGCTTCCTAAGCGTTCCATATTTAGTTCTAACTGAACTTCATGGTCGTTTCTGCGCTGACTAGCACGGTGTTTTATATCTTGAAAATCGTCAATACGCGATTTAGATTTAGTGGTTCTTGCCTTTGGTTGTCGGCGCATCCACGTCAATTCTTTTTTAAATAGTTGTTTAGCTTTTCCAGTTTCAACTGCCTCTTGCTCAATTCTTGCATCTCTTTTTTCAAGGTAATACGAATAGTTTCCTTTGTAACTGTGTAGTTTTCCTTCGTCTAATTCTATAATTTCATTACAAACACGCTCTAAAAAATATCTGTCGTGCGTTACCATAAAAAGCGTCATTTTTTCTTTAGCGAAAAAAGCTTCTAACCATTCAATCATTTCTAAATCTAAATGATTTGTTGGCTCATCAAGAATTAATAAATCTGGTTTGTTAATTAAAGCGTTGGCTAACGATAGTCGTTTTCTTTGCCCGCCAGAAAGTGTACTTACTTTTTGGTTTAAATCTTCAAGTTTTAATTTGAAAAGTATTTGTTTGTATAGTGTTTCAAAATCCCAAGCTTGGTATTGTTCCATTTCCTCGAAAGCTAATTGATAAGCATCAGAATCATCAGGATTTAAAAGTGCTTTTTCGTAGTTTTCAATAACCTTTAGAATAGGGTTGTCACTAGCAAATATGGTTTCTTCAACAGTTAAACTGTCATTAAGCTTTGGGTCTTGCGGTAAAAAAGAAACGGCAATTCCTTTTCTGTATGTAACTAAACCAGAATCAGATTCATCATCACCAGAAATAATATTTAGAATAGAAGTTTTTCCTGTGCCGTTTTTTGCAATAAAGGCTATTTTTTGGTCTTTATGTACACTAAAAGAAATGTTTTTAAAAAGCGTTAACTCTCCGTAAGATTTCGATATGTTTTCAACAGTTAAATAATTCAATGTATATTTTTTCTGCAAAGAAAGGATAAAAAACCAAAAAAGCAGTTATAAGTTTTATTGTTCAAGACGAAAACTTATATTTGTG
>CAZLXG010000004.1:0-8493 GCA_964563585.1 uncultured Flavobacteriaceae bacterium
GGAGCGTTTATTTAGATGGCGACTTACTAAATGATAATCATATAAAAGATATTGGTTATTTACCAGAAGAACGTGGTTTATATAAAACAATGAAGGTTGGTGAACAAGCGTTGTATTTAGCACAATTAAAAGGATTGAGTAAAGCGGAAGCAAAAACACGTTTAAAATATTGGTTTGAACGTTTAGAAATTGGTGATTGGTGGAATAAAAAAATCCAAGAATTATCAAAAGGAATGGCGCAAAAAATACAGTTTGTAGTAACGGTTTTGCATCAGCCAAAATTACTAATTTTTGATGAGCCTTTTTCTGGTTTCGACCCTATAAACGCTAATTTAATTAAAGATGAAATTTTACGTTTACGTGAGGAAGGAGCTACCATAATTTTTTCTACACATAGAATGGAATCGGTTGAAGAATTGTGTGATGACATTGCGTTAATACATGAGTCAAATAAAATTCTTGATGGTAAATTGGTAGATATTAAACGTCGATTTAAAACTAATGCCTATGAAGTTGGTATTAGAACCAATCAAAAAGAGATACTTCAACAAGAACTGTCTAATAAGTTTAGTGTTTCGGAAGCAAATTTTAAAACTTTGGGAGACGAATTAAAGCTAAATATTAAACTTTCGGAAAGTGATAATTCTAATGATTTACTAAGTTATTTAGCATCAAAAGGAGAAGTGTCACATTTTGTAGAACTAATTCCAAGTGTTAACGATATTTTTATTAAAACTGTAAAGAGTAATTAAATTATGAATCATTTACCACTCATTATAAAACGCGAGTATTTAACAAAAGTTAAAAACAAATCATTTATAATTATGACTATTTTAAGTCCTTTTATAATGATTGGGCTTTTTACACTTGTTGCGTATTTATCGCAGTTAAACAAAGATAAAGTTCGTACTATTTCTATTTTAGATGAATCTGGATTGGTGCAAGATTTATTCAAAAGCACAGAAAAAACAACTTATAATATTCTAGAAAACATGACCTTAGAAGACGCTAAGGTATTTGTACAAGAAACATCTAATTATGGATTATTACATGTTAGTAAGACTGATAATTTAGACTCAGTTTCAAAAGGAATTAAGTTTTATTCTGATGAATCACCTTCATTAACTTTAATTTCAAGTTTAGAGTCAAAAATTGAAAAAAAACTAACCAATTTAAATCTAGCAGAAAATGGAGTTGATATTGAAATGATTAAAGCTTCAAAAGTAAGTATAGATATTGCTCAAGAAAGCTTTGAAGGTGTAGAAACTTCAAAAGTTGATAGTATTGTAAAACTTATATTTGGGTGTTTATCGGGCTATTTACTGTTCATGTTTATCATTATTTATGGGAATATGATTATGCGTAGTGTCATTGAAGAAAAAACAAGCAGAATTATAGAAGTTATTATTTCATCTGTAAAACCAGTACAGTTAATGCTTGGTAAAATTATTGGTACATCGTTGGCGGGAATAACGCAGTTTGTAATTTGGATAATTATTGGAGGTATCTTATCAATGATAGTACCTCTTATTTTCGGAATTGATATGGCACAAATGCAAACACCACAGCAAGATATGGTGCAACAAGCTATAGAAAACCCAGAGATTAATACAAAAATTCAAAGTCTTATAACTGCTTTTTATAATTTGCCAATTACTAATTTAATAATAGCATTTATTTTCTTTTTTATTGGTGGCTATTTATTATACAGCTCCCTTTATGCGGCTATTGGTGCAGCGGTTGATAATGAAACTGACACACAACAATTTTTATTGCCAATTATAATGCCTTTAGTTTTAGCGGTTTATATTGGTATATTTACAGTAATTGAGGATCCACACGGAACGGTATCAACTGTATTTTCGTTTATACCACTTACTTCACCAGTAGTTATGCTTATGCGTATTCCGTTTGGCGTTCCAATTTGGCAACAATTGGTGTCTTTATTGCTATTAATTGGTACGTTTATGTTTACAGTATGGTTTGCCGCAAAAATATACCGTGTTGGTATTTTAATGTATGGAAAAAAACCTACTTATAGAGAACTTATAAAATGGTTAAAATATTAAAATGGAAGAGTTAAAAAACATATTGAATCATACCTTCATTTTTAGTGAAAAAATTCATATAGATGTTAAAACAATATTAGTAGTTATTGTAGCATTGTTTGCAACGTCGCTTATCTTAAAATTAATACGAAAAGTAGTTACAAGAAAGTTGCCTCCGCTAGACAAGTTAAAATTTGTTTCGTTATTTTCTTATAGTAAATGGTTTATTTATATCATTATTCTTTTAATGACATTGCATAATTTGGGTGTGCAAGTAACTGCGATTTTTGCTGCTTCTGCCGCATTGTTAGTCGGCATTGGATTAGCACTTCAAACACTATTTATGGATATTATATCTGGAGTGTTTATACTTATAGATCAATCTGTACATGTAGGTGATATTATTGAATTAGATGGAAAAGTTGGTAGAGTAGAAGATATTAAATTAAGAACCACGAGAGCTGTAACAATAGATAATAAAGTGTTGATTATTCCTAATCATTTATATTTAACTAATAGTCTTTATAATTGGACCGAAAATGGTACAACAACTAGAGAAAGTGTTGAAGTTGGTGTAGCTTATGGAAGTGATATTCAATTAGTTAAGAGTATTTTGTTAGAAGTAGCAAATTCTAATTCAGATGTGGTAAATAACCCTAAGCCTTTAGTAGTTTTTACAGATTTTGGAGATAGTGCTTTAATGTTTAAATTAATTTTCACTTTAAACGATAGTTTTCAAGCGTTAATTCCAAAAAGTGATATTCGATTTGAAATAGATAGATTATTTAGAGAAAATAATGTTCAAATTCCATTTCCACAAAGGGATGTTCATATTATTTCTCAAACAAAAGATAAATAGAAAAAAATGTCAAAAATATTAGTCATAGAAGACGAAGCAGCAATTAGAAGAGTTTTAGTTAAGATTCTTTCAGAAGAAAGTGATACATATCATGTAGAAGAAGCTGAAGACGGACTTGCTGGAATGGAAAAAATTAAAAACACCGATTACGATTTGGTGCTTTGTGATATTAAGATGCCAAAAATGGATGGTGTTGAAGTTCTTGAAGCCACAAAAAAAATAAAACCAGAAACCCCAGTAGTGATGATTTCTGGTCATGGTGATTTAGATACCGCAGTAAATACAATGCGTTTAGGTGCGTTTGATTATATATCGAAACCACCAGATTTAAATCGATTGTTAAATACTGTTCGTAATGCTTTAGATCGAAAAGAACTGGTTGTCGAAAATAAAAAACTTAAAAAGAAGGTCAGTAAGAAGTATGAAATGATTGGCGAAAGCAATGCCATAGATCATATAAAACAAATGATTGAAAAAGTTGCTCCAACTGATGCTCGTGTATTAATAACTGGACCAAATGGAACGGGAAAAGAGCTAGTTGCACACTGGTTACATGAAAAAAGTGCACGTAGCCGTGGACCATTAATTGAAGTAAATTGTGCCGCAATACCAAGTGAGTTAATTGAGAGCGAGTTGTTTGGGCATATCAAAGGTGCTTTTACTGGGGCTGTAAAAGATAGAGCTGGAAAATTTGAAGCAGCTAATGGAGGTACAATTTTTTTAGATGAAATTGGAGATATGAGTTTGCCTGCACAAGCTAAAGTTTTACGTGCTTTACAGGAAAATAAAATTCAGCGTGTAGGAAACGATAGAGATATAAAAGTTGATGTTCGTGTGGTTGCTGCGACAAACAAAAATTTAAAAAAAGAAATAAAAGAAGGTCGATTTCGTGAAGATTTATATCACAGGCTTGCAGTAATTCTTATTAATGTTCCTGCATTAAATGATAGACGAGATGATATTCCATTATTAATAGAATATTTTTCTAATAAAATAGCAAACGATCAAGGTACAGCTAAAAAAGCATTTTCAGTAAAGGCAATAAAATTGCTTCAAGAGTATGATTGGACTGGAAATATACGTGAATTACGAAACGTTATTGAGCGTTTAATTATTCTTGGAGAAAAAGAAATTTCCGAAAATGACATAAAACTTTTTGCAAGTAAATAATTAAAAAGCCTCATAAATATTTATGAGGCTTTTTAATTATTAAATATACTTCTAATTGTCACAAGAATTAAGTTCTGCTAAGTAATTTGAAGCTATAGATTTTAAACTATTGATATAATACGTTTTTATCTCTTCAATACTTTTAGTTACCAAGTCTTCATTAGAATCATTGCTTTTTAAAGTTTCATGATTGCCATCACAAATTTTTAAAGTTTCGTTATAGGTTTTAACATTTAATGCTATTACATTTTTATATGAAAGAATTAATTGTTTCTTTTTAAGTGTTAACTCTTTTCCTTTTTGTTCAGCTAATTTTAGCTTTAATTGCTCTTCTTTAAGTTTTAAGGCTTCTTGTTGCTGTTTTAGCTTTAATTGTTCACTTTGAATATCATTAAGTTCGTTATTTTCTGTAGTTTCTTCTACATCATTATTGTAAGAGCATTTATCAATTTCAATAACACTTTCTTTACTAATATCTCTAGCGCGTTTTACATAAAAACGACCATCTTCAAAAGTTTCAACATATTCAACTTTTGCTAGTAATTCGATACCTTTTTCAGCAAGCTCTAATGCAGTTTTACAATCACAATTACTAAATGCTTTTTTAGAAAGTTTAAAAGATTCAACCGATCTGTTTGAATAGTATTGTAAATGACTAATATTATTAGAATCGTAGGCATTTTTCACATGCGAATACGCATTAACAAGATAAGAATTTGCTATGTCGCAATTTGTTTGTCCGTTACTAGAAAATGCAATAAATAAAGAAAATAATAGGTAATAGTATTTCATTGTATTTGGGGTTAATTACATAAGTTTTGGAAAGCGAATGTATTAAAAACATTGGATATTACTGTGTTGTTCGTCGAAATTATAGGTTTAAGTGTAGAATGTTGTTTGGTTTAGGAATAATATTCAAACGTTTTTATATATTTAGTCTTTATAAAACAGCTCTATGAAAAACTATAAAGTAACATCAAATATATCATTAAAAAATTCTGAAACAAAAGTAGTTATTGAAAATGCCGAAGATGAGTTGAAAAGGGTAAGAAAAAAACTAGGCAAGCTCCAAGATACTATGTATGCTCATGGAAAGTATGCTGTTTTAGTGTGTTTACAAGGTATGGATACGTCAGGAAAAGATAGTTTGATTAGAGAGGTTTTTAAAGATTTTAATGCTCAAGGAGTTGAAGTATATAGTTTTAAAGTGCCAACTGAATTGGAATTAAAACACGACTATTTATGGCGTCATTATATTGTCCTTCCGGCTCGTGGTAAATTTGGGGTTTTTAATAGAACGCATTACGAAAACGTATTGGTTACGCGTGTGCATCCAGGTTATATTTTAGGTGAAAATATTCCAACAGTAAATTCGGTAGAAGATGTAAATGATGCCTTTTGGGATGCACGTTTTGAGCAAATAAATAATTTCGAAAAGCATTTAGCAGATAGTGGAACCATTATATTTAAGTTTTTTTTAAACTTATCAAAAGCAGAACAAAAATTCAGGTTATTACGTCGTTTAAATAAGCAAGAAAAAAACTGGAAATTTTCTCCTGGCGATTTAAAAGAACGTAAACTTTGGGATAAATATCAAGAATGTTATGAAGATGCTATTAACCGTACTTCTAAAGAATATGCACCTTGGTATACTATTCCTGCTGATGATAAACCTTCTGCGCGTTACATTGTAGCAAAAACTATGTATGATACTTTAAAAACATATACAGATATACAAGAGCCAGAACTTGATGATGATATTAAGGCTAACTTGAAACTTTATAAAGAAGAACTAGATAATGAGTAGTTACAATTTAAAAATGATTTCTTCTGAAATTCGTTTTTGATATTTTTCGTTATCAAACGTAAATAAAAATGAACTTTTTCTAGAAGACGACATATTTTTTTATCTAGTTTAATAGGAACATCCATGCTTTGGTTTTTTTTAATGAAGTTTCGTTTGTCTAATTCAAAACTTAAAATGGTTTCATATAATTTTTGAAGTTGTTTTAATGCGAATTTTTCAGGCAATAATTCTAATCCAATAAGTTGTGTAGAGGCTTTAAATTTAAACGTTTTATAGCACGTTAATCATAGATTTATGATCGAAAATAAGTTTGGAATTTCTGTTATAGAAAATCATAGTGCTTCATTTATTTTTTTAGAATTTTAAGATTTTTTTAGAATATTTAGAGTTACTAAATACTATCTTTAAACTCAAAAAAAATAAATGAAGCATATTGTAATTCTATTAGCAGTTTTGCTATCAGTAAATGTTTTTTCACAAACTGATGAAGAAACAATTCGAAAAATATATTCAACATCTTTAACAAATGGTAAAAGTTATCAATGGTTAAATCATTTATCTAACCAAATAGGAGGACGTTTATCGGGTTCATTAAATGCTGAACGCGCAGTAAAATACACCAAAGAAGAATTAGAAAGCTTAGGTTTAGATAAAGTTTGGTTGCAACCAGTTATGGTTCCAAGATGGATAAGAGGCGCAAAAGAATATGCTTATATAAAATCTTCTGAAGGAAAAACTACAACCGTTAATATATGTGCACTTGGTGGCTCGGTGGCAACACCAGCCCTTGGTATTGATGCAAATATTATTGAAGTTCAAAATTTTGACGAATTAGAAACTATTGGTAAAGAAAATATTGAAGGTAAAATAGTTTTTTATAACCGACCAATGCAAGCGAATTTAATTTCTACATTTAGTGCTTATGGAGGTTGTGTAGATCAGCGTTATATGGGAGCTGTTGAAGCTGCAAAATACGGTGCAGTTGGTGTTATTGTGCGTTCTATGAATTTACGATTAGACGATTTTCCGCATACAGGAAGTATGACTTACGATAATTTACCCGTAAATAAACGTATTCCTTCTGCGGCAATAAGCACAAAAGATGCTGAATTATTAAGCACAATGTTGCAGTTAGATAAATCAATTCAATTTTATTTCAAGCAGAACTGTAAGCAATTAAAAGATGTGCAGTCTTATAATGTGATTGGAGAAATAACAGGAAGTGAATTTCCAAATGAATATATGATAGTTGGAGGTCATTTAGATTCTTGGGATTTAGGTGATGGTTCGCATGATGACGGAGCAGGTGTTGTACAATCTATGGATGTGTTGCGATTACTTAAAGAAAGCGGTATAAAACCAAAACGGAGCATAAGAGTTGTCTTATTTATGAATGAAGAAAACGGATTACGTGGTGGAAATAAATATGCAGAAGTAGCTAAGCAAAAAGGCGAAAATCATGTATTTGCTTTAGAAAGTGATTCAGGTGGATTTACGCCAAGAGGCTTTAGTTTTGATACAAATGATATCGTTTTAAATCAAGTACAAAGTTGGAAACCATTATTTAAGCCGTATTTAATTCATTATTTCGAAAAAGGACATGGTGGAGCAGATATTGGTCCATTAAAAAATGATAATATAGTTTTAGCAGGATTAGTACCAGATTCGCAGCGTTATTTCGATTATCATCATGCAGCTAACGATACGTTTGATGCTGTTAATAAAAGAGAATTAGAGCTAGGTGCTGCAACTATGGCAACTTTAGTGTATTTATTCGATAAATACGGTATAAAAAATTAGTATGTTAAACTACACAACATATACACATCCAGAAAGTTTAAAATGGGTGACTTTTGTTCACGGAGCAGGAGGAAGTTCATCTATTTGGTTTAAGCAAATACGGACTTTTAAATCGGAGTTTAATGTGCTTATTTTAGATTTAAGAGGTCATGGAAACAGTAAACCAGTTATAAAAGATGCGCTAAATCCTAAATATACATTTGATGTAATTACAGCAGATATTATTGAACTGTTAGATCATTTAAAAATTGAAAAATCACATTTTATAGGTATTTCATTAGGCACAATTTTAATACGAGATTTAGCTGAAAAACATCCAGAACGTGTGTTAAGTATGATATTAGCAGGAGCAATTATGAAGCTTAATTTTAGGTCTCAATTTTTGATGAAATTAGGAGCTGTATTTAAATCTGTAGTGCCATATATGGTGTTATATAAGTTTTTAGCGTTTGTAATTATGCCACGAAAAAATCATGAAGATTCCAGAGTTTTATTTGTTCGTGAAGCAAAAAAAATGTGTCAAAAAGAATTTTTAAGATGGTTTAAACTAACATCAGAAGTTAATCCGTTATTACGCCTTTTCAGAGCAAAAGATATTAAAATTCCAACATTTTATGTTATGGGAGAAGAAGATTATTTGTTTTTGCCTTCTGTAAAAAAGATAGTAAGCACACATTCACTTACTCAATTATTTGTTATTAAAGATACTGGACATGTAGTAAATGTTGAAGAACCAGAAATATTTAATACAAAATCAATTGCATTCCTTAATGCGTTATAATTAAATGAAAACTAATATAATTATGAAA
>CAZLXG010000004.1:8593-62972 GCA_964563585.1 uncultured Flavobacteriaceae bacterium
GGTTTATCTAAAATTATAGTGAATTCTACATTAAAAAAGCCAAATATTGCTGGTGAAGAAGAGAACCTAACGTTTGCAGAAAAGCGTAAAAAAACACTTGTTAATTTTAAAACAGCCGCAGATATTTTAAGAGCAAGTGACGATGTATCAGAATATAAATTAGTTTTTAAAAATGAAAACGGAACTTTTGAACTTCCTTTTTGGAATAATTTAAACGGACCCATTGGTGATGCTATTTGGCATTGCGGACAAGTAATTTCGTTTAGACGTAGTTCTGGGAATCCTTACAACTCTAAAGCAAGTGTTTTTACAGGAAAAGTAAGTGAGTAATAGTGTTTCTTACAAATAACTCAACCACCATTTATCTTTATTATTTGCCTTATAAATCATATATTTTTTACAAACGGGATAGAGTAATAGTATAACACTTATCCAAACACAATAAACAACAACCAAAGAATAGCCGTAGTTTAAAAGCTTAGCATTCATAAAAACATCGGCGGTTAATATCATATCTTTCCAATTACCACCAAAAATAAGCATACCAATTATTGCTAATACATGAATAACAAAAACATGTAAGAAATAATAAAGTAATGGAACACGACCAAAAACTAGAAAGAAACCAGATAACTTGTTTTTAATATTTTCAACCCAATAAAGAAATAATAAAGAGGGTCCCATTGTTATTAATAAATATGAAAGTGATGGAGGATATTTTGTAACATTGAAAAACGAAAAAATTGTTTTTACTGTTGTGTCTTGAGTTGACCAAGGCACTAAATCACCATATACATTAACACCTCTTATAATAAAGAACAAGGCAATGGACGTAAAACCTATACGTAACAGCCATTTTTTTCTAACAGCAACATCAAAACCTTTAGTGTAGAACGTACCAAAACAATAGCCTAAAGTTATTAATCCAAACCAAGGAATAATGGGGTAGACAAATACAAATTGAGTGTCTCCTATTGATATAAATTGTTGTTGATGTAATATATACCAAACTATAGATTTTAGGCTGTTACCTTGCAAAACTACACCATCTAATAGATTATGTCCAGCAACTAATACTAACCCAATTATAAGTAATGCTCTAAAGGGTAAATAAATTATCAATGATAATAATACCATACATAAACCTATTGCCCAAATTACTTGAAGAAAAATAAGACTATAAGTGAAATCAAATTTCCAAACTAAATTGTTAACCACAAATGCTAGAAAAACAAGCCAAAACCCTCTAGTAAATAAAAATTTAAAGAGTTGATTTTTTGTTTTTTTACTACCATATAAAAATGCAGAAGTACCCGCTAAAAAAATAAATACAGGTGCGCAATAATGCGTTATAAATCTGGTAAAAAACAGAATAGGAGTAGTGGTTTCTATATTAGAAGGATCTGAGAAAAACGAGCCATAATGGAAAAAATCTCTAACATGGTCTAGAGCCATAATAACCATAGCAACACCTCTTAAAATGTCTATAGATTCAATGCGGTTGGTTTTAATTTGCATAAGTTTTAAATTTATGTTTTTTGAAAAATGAAAAAGACTTAGGGAAGAATTTTATAAAGATATAAAATTCTTTTTTTACCGTATCCTTTTATTAAAAACCTAACTACTCTTATGTAGTTTCTGCATTTGTTTTATGGTAAGTGTGCTTCCGTCATGGCTCCAACCTGGTGCAGCAAAAGCATACATGAATTTATGATACCAGTTTTTAGATTTCTTCATGTCGTTCCAAATATCTTTATATTCATGTGTAAGAATAACTAATGGATTATAAGAGTTTGGTGCATGTGTAACACCATATTTAATATCAATAGTTTCATCTAGCTCTTTCCAAGTTCCAAAAATCTTATCAAAAATATTTAAAAAACCACCATGATTTTTATCCATATATTCAATATTTTGGGCATGATGTACTTGATGCATTGTATGTGTATTGAATACTTTTTCAATAATACCCATTTTGGGTACGTATACCGAATGTAATTGAAATTGCCATAGTGCTTCAATACCTAAACAAACCACTAACATTTCTGGAGGAAAACCAACTGCTGGAATCCACATATAGAAAAATGGTTTATAAAAAATCGTGAACCAACCATTACGTACTGCTGTCCCTAAATTATAATTATCAGAAGAATGATGCACAATATGTGCAGCCCAAAGAAACCGAATAGTATGATTTTGACGATGGAACCAATAATAACTAAAATCGTCCACTAATTGGCATGCCAACCAAATATACCAAGCATAACCAAAAGATTCCCAACCCATAATATTCATACGAACACCATCAACTAACGGGTTGAAAACTTCATAAACATAATTAAAAAGAACAATAGCTGCTATTGTTTTGGTAAGTGGAGCTAATATTGCAGATCCAATTCCCATAGTAAGACTAGCCGCTAAATCTTTCCATTTGTATAAGTTTTTTTTTTCTTTATTACGTTTGCTATATATTAATTCGAGTAAAATGAAACCAATAAAAGCTGGTGCACCATAAACGAGAGGGTTAGTGAGGTCCATTAAAGTATTTTTGTTTCCCCAAAAATAGTATGATTTTTTACTTATACACTATAAAATTTCCTTTTTAAATGAAAAACCCTCTTTGAACTAAATTGTTTAAAGAGGATTTAGATATAGAAGGTGTTTTTACTTCGCTAAAGCAGGTTCTTTTTTTGTTGAAAAATCGATTTCAATTTGATTTTTTATAATATCATCAAACGTTTCTCTTTTTCTAATTAAATGCGCTTTGTTGTTATGCCACAAAACTTCAGCAGGACGATAACGAGAGTTATAATTACTTGCCATTGAAAAACAATAAGCTCCTGCGTTTTTAAAACATAAAATATCGCTTTCATTTATCTCGTTAATTCTGCGATTGTTTCCAAAAGTATCAGTTTCACATATATAACCTACAACCGTATAAAAACGTTCGCGACCTTTTGGGTTAGAAATGTTTATAATATCATGATGCGAACCATAAAACATAGGGCGAATTAAATGATTGAACCCAGAATCAACTTGCGCAAAAACCGTTGAGGTTGTTTGTTTTACTGCATTTACCTTAGTTAAAAAATTTCCAGATTCGCTAACTAAAAATTTACCAGGTTCGAAAGCTAAGATTAAATCTTTACCATATTCTTTACAGAATTGATTAAATCTAGCAGATAATTTTGTGCCAAATTCTTCAATATTAGTTTCTATATCACCTAACTTATAAGGAACTTTAAAACCAGAACCAAAATCAATAAAATCTAAATTTTTAAAATGTTTAGCTGTATCAAACAAAATTTCACTGGCATATAAAAACACATCAATATCTAAAATATCACTACCAGTATGCATATGTATACCATTAATATTCATTTTTGTATTTTCAATAATGCGTAATAAATGTGGGATTTGATGAATTGAAATACCAAATTTAGAATCTATATGTCCTACAGAAATATTACTATTTCCACCTGCCATAACATGTGGGTTTATACGAATACAAACCGGTGTTTTAGGATACTTTGTTCCAAATTGTTCTAATATAGCTAGGTTATCGATATTAATTTGAACTCTTAGTTTTGCAGCTTCTTCAATTTCTGTTAACGACACACCATTTGGTGTATAAATAATTTGCTTTGGTAAAAAACCAGCAGCTAAGCCAAGTTTTATTTCTTGAATTGAAACCGTATCTATACAAGAACCTAAAGATTTAAATAACTTAAGTATTGATATATTTGATAATGCCTTTACAGCATAATTTATTTTTAAAGATTTAACGCTTTTAAATGCGTTAGTTAAGCGTTTGTATTGTGCTGTGATTTTTTCAGCATCATAAACATAAACTGGACTTCCGTATTCTTTTGCTATTTTTAGCAACTGTTCGTTTACCATGGTATTCAATTTTCACCAAAGATATTTTTTTAGTTTTAATAAAAAATAAAAAATCATAAAATTAATTAAATTAAACAAAATGTTAATTATTTAACAATATAATTTATATTTTAATCAGTGTATTCTTAAATAAAATATTAGTGTAATTAGTAGCTATTATATACATTTGCTAATCTTAAAACCATTAAGCAAATTATGAATTTACACGAATATCAAGGTAAAGAAATATTGAGCAGTTTTGGTGTGCGTATCCAACGTGGTATTGTTGCACAAAACGCAAATGAAGCTGTTGCAGCTGCAAAACAATTAACAGCAGAAACCGGAACAGGTTGGCATGTTATAAAAGCACAAATTCACGCTGGTGGGCGAGGTAAAGGTGGTGGTGTTAAATTGGCAAAAAGCCTTAAAGAAGTTGAAGAGATTGCAGGGCAAATAATAGGAATGGATTTGGTAACGCCTCAAACATCTGCTGCTGGTAAACGTGTTCATCAAGTTTTAGTTACTGAGGATGTTTATTATCCAGGTGAAAGTGAAACAAGTGAGTTTTATGTATCTGTTTTATTAAATAGAAGCACAGGACGTAATATGATTATGTATTCTACCGAAGGTGGAATGGATATTGAAACTGTTGCAGAAGAAACACCTCATTTAATATTTAAAGAAGAAATTGACCCAGCTGTTGGATTAATGCCTTTTCAAGCAAGACGCGTTGCTTTTAATTTAGGATTATCTGGATTAGCTTTTAAAGAAATGACAAAATTTATTGTAAACCTTTATACGGCTTACGTAAAATCAGATTCATCTTTATTTGAAATTAATCCTGTTTTAAAAACAAGCGATAATAAAATAATGGCAGTTGATGCTAAAGTTACTATTGATGACAATGCACTATACAGACATAAAGATTATGTTGATTTACGAGATTTACGTGAAGAAAGTGCTATTGAAGTTGAAGCTGGAGCTTTAGGATTAAACTATGTGGATTTAGAAGGGAATGTTGGATGTATGGTGAATGGTGCTGGTTTAGCAATGGCAACCATGGATTTAATTAAACAAGCTGGTGGAGAACCTGCTAACTTTTTAGATGTTGGAGGAACTGCTGATGCGGCACGTGTTGAAGCTGCATTTAGAATTATTTTGAAAGACCCAGAAGTAAAAGCTATTTTAATAAATATTTTTGGTGGTATTGTAAGATGTGACCGTGTAGCACAAGGTGTTATTGATGCGTATAAAAATATGGGAAATATTAGTGTACCAATTATTGTACGTTTACAAGGAACCAATGCAGATATAGCAAAAGAACTTATTGATAAATCTGGTTTAGATGTTATGAGTGCAACTGAATTTCAAGAAGCTGCTGATAAAGTACAGGAAGTTTTAGGTTAAAAATTGTTATGCTGAACTTGTTTTAGTATTTTATTATAAATTAAAAGAGCAACGTTAATTGTTGCTCTTTTTTTGTTTTGTTTTTTGTGATTCATCTTTTTTTGGTCTCGGACCACGTAAATGAATAACCAATCCGTTTAAAAAATTACGTAAAATTTGGTCACCACATTCCATATATTTTGGATGGTCTTCTTTTCTAAAAAAAGCACCTAACTCACTTTTCGAAATTCTAAAATCTACAAGTGCTAATATCTTTACAATATCATCATCACGTAATTTTAAAGCTACTCGTAATTTTTTTAAAATATCATTATTTGTCATTCCTATAGTTTAGTTTTTTCAACTTGCGTTTTATCGATCATTATAAAAACACATGTTCTATTAGCGTTTTTGAAATTTTTGTAAAGGTACTTCAAATATTTTGTTTGCTACATGCTGTTTTTGATTGCAAAATTAACGGTAATTATCTGATAATTAGTTATTTGAATTCATTATTAGAGCTGATGAGAAATATTATAAAACACGATTTGTCTGATTTTATTGACTATTTTATTTATTATAATTGTTGAAACAAATAAAAAACCCGATTAAAAACATACCACTTTTCGATAAGTTACATTATATCTACGATTATAAAAAAGGGGTTCTGTTGTATATTTATAGTATAATTATTTAATCCCTTAGAGATGGTTAATAGAGTAGAAAAATTAAGTCTTTTATCAGAAATGATAGCATTTGCAAAATATGATAAAGACATAAGAAATATAGAATATAATTTTTTATTAGGTGTTGCAAAACAACTTGAAATAACTCGTGAAGATTTTGAGTATTTAATTGAACATCCAGTTTCATATACACATTTAAAATCTCATAGTGAGCGTATTGTACAATTTCATCGATTAGTATTATTGATGAATATTGAAAGTAATAATGTAGAAGGGAAAAATTCTGCTGGTGTTATAAAATTATACAATTTTGGTTTAAGAATGGGGCTAAGTCATGAGTCTATTACTAAGGTTTTATATTTAATGGAAAGTTTTCCAAATAAAATTGTACCACCAGATGTATTAATAGATATTTTTAAAACACAGTATAATTAAGATTTTATTGCTAAGTTTAATTTTAGTGTTGATACTTAGATTTTTTGAAAAGCTAAAAGTTTTAAACTTTTAGCTTTTCTAGTTTATTTTGGTAAGTTTTAATATCGTCGCGTAATTTTGCAGCAATAATAAAATCTAAAGCTTTAGCAGCCTGCTCCATAAGTTTACGTTTTTCTCTAATTTTCTTTTCTAATTCAGGTTTACTTAAGTATTCGTTTTCTGGTTCGGCGGCTCTTAAAGCTTCTAATTCGTAACTATAAGTGCTTACAGAATTTTTTGACAAAGCATTATTTAAACTTTTGTTTAAAGATTTTGGTGTGATATTATGTTTTGTATTGTATGCAATTTGTTTTTCACGTCTGTATTCAGTTTCATCAATAGTTTTTTGCATGCTTTTAGTGATTTTATCAGCATACATAATAGCTTTTCCATTTAGGTTTCTTGCAGCTCTACCAACAGTTTGGGTAAGTGAACGCGCCGAACGTAAAAAACCTTCTTTATCAGCATCTAAAATGGCGACCAATGATACTTCTGGTAAATCTAATCCTTCACGAAGTAAGTTTACACCAACTAGCACATCAAATATGCCTTTACGTAAGTCTTGCATGATTTCAACACGTTCTAATGTATCTACATCACTATGGATATAACGACAGCGTATTTGAATTCTATCTAAGTATTTCGTTAATTCCTCTGCCATTCGTTTGGTAAGGGTTGTAATTAAAGTACGCTCGTCTTTTTCAACACGTTGTTGAATTTCTTCTATTAAATCATCTATTTGATTTAAACTTGGACGAATTTCTATAATTGGGTCTAATAAACCTGTTGGACGAATTACTTGTTCAACAAAAATACCATCTGTTTTTTGAAGCTCATAATCAGCAGGTGTTGCACTAACATAAATGACTTGGTTTTGGATGGCTTCAAATTCTTCAAATTTTAATGGTCTATTATCCATAGCAGCCGGAAGTCTAAAACCATATTCTACTAAATTTTCTTTTCTACTTCTGTCTCCACCATACATGGCGTGTACTTGAGAAATGGTTACATGACTTTCATCTACTACCATTAAATAATCATCTGGAAAATAATCTAATAAACAAAACGGTCGTGTTCCAGGAGCCCGTCCGTCTAAATACCTTGAATAGTTTTCTATACCTGAACAATACCCTAATTCTCGAATCATTTCTAAATCGAATTCGGTACGTTCTTTTAAACGTTTTGCTTCTAAATGTTTACCAATTTCTTTAAAGTAATCGTGCTGTTTTACTAAATCTACTTGGATTTCTTTAATAGCACCTTGAAGTACATCTGGTGAAGTAACAAACATGTTTGCAGGATAAATAGTTAGTCTGTCATACTTTTCTACAACTTTATTGGTTTGAATATTAAAGGATTCAATATCTTCAATTTCATCTCCAAAAAAGTGAATTCTAAAAGCATCATCTGCATAACTTGGAAATATATCAACGGTGTCTCCTTTTATTCTGAAGTTTCCATGTTTAAAATCGGCTTCAGTTCTAGAATATAAACTTTGTACTAATTGATGTAATAGTTTTGTTCTGGAAATAACTTGGTCACGTTTTATAGTAACTACATTTTTTTGAAACTCAATAGGGTTTCCAATACCATAAATACAAGAAACTGATGCAATTACTAAAACATCACGACGACCCGAAAGTAGGGAAGACGTGGCGCTTAATCGCATTTTTTCTATTTCTTCATTAATTGATAAATCTTTTTCTATATAAACACCAGAAACAGGAATGTAGGCTTCGGGTTGATAATAATCGTAATATGACACAAAATATTCTACTGCATTGTTTGGGAAAAATTGTTTGAATTCAGAATATAATTGTGCAGCAAGTGTTTTATTATGTGCTAAAACTAAAGTTGGCTTTTGTACTTCTTCAATAACATTTGCAACTGTAAATGTTTTACCAGAACCTGTTACACCAAGTAGAGTTTGGTACTTTTCATTGGAGTTAATTCCGTTTACAAGTTGTTTTATTGCTTGTGGTTGGTCGCCTGTTGGACTAAATTCAGATTCAATTTTAAATTGCATTTTACAAAATTACACAAAATATAAATTAACGCTTCAATGCAAAATGACCTTTAACATCAAAATCTTCACCATTTTGTTTCACTTTTGCAACAAACCAATAATCATCTGACGGCATATTTTCACCTCTGAAAGTTCCATCCCACCCAATTGAAGTATGAGGTAAGGTTTTAATTAGTTTTCCGTGTCGGTTATAAATGTAAACAATGGTTCCTGGAATTTGATCTATACCTATAATATGCCAAGTATCGTAATGTCCATCATTATTTGGAGTTACAAATTTTGGAATATCAATAACGACTACTTCAGTAGTAACATCTTTACAGCCATTTAAATCTCTTATTGTTACGATGTGAAGTCCGAAAGTTACATTTTCAAAAACATTAGAAGTTTGTGGCTCACCATCATCTAACATAAATACATAATCGCCAATACCACTTATGTTTACAGTAATACTATTCGGGTCTGCAAAGTCTACTGTGGTTGTAAAGTTAATGGTCGCGTCTTCAGATTCAATAACTGAAAAAGCTTTAGTGTATTCACAATTATCAAGTGTTGTTACTGTTAACCAATAATCGCCTAAGTCATTTAGTCCCAATTGTATTTCTGAAGTAATTTCTCCTGTCGACCATAAATACGTGTCACCACTATTTCCTGTATTTCCATCAATGATTAAAGGTAAATCATTAATACAAAGTGGTACAACATTTTCAATAGGAATAATAGGTAAAGGATTTACTTGAGCAATAAATTGAGTAATATTATAACACCCAGTTGTATTATTTTCAATTCTAGTATAAATAGTTTCACCATCAATTGCTGCGTACATATTGCTTAATGAATTGCTAGCGTTTTCTGCATTTGTTATATCGTTATAATATGTAACTGCAAACGAAGAAGGGTTTTGAGTTCCTAATACATCATTTGTATTTGCTGATAAATCAAATTCAAAAAAGCCATCAAAATCATCATCACAACTTATTAGGTTTGGTGGTGTATTAGCAGTTGGATTTGGATTTATTTGTAAATTAAAAGGCACCGTTATTGGACAACCAATATTTAAATCGATAATCCTTGCATAAATAGTAGTTAAAGCTGATGTGTAATTGTATAGATTACCTATAGCTGCTACATTATTATCTGCATCATTTTGATTGTTATGATACGATATATTTACCAAACTAGTATCGGTTACTAATAAATTACTTGCTTCAGATAAATTAAAAGTAGCAGAATCATTATCACAAATTTGTATAGTTGTAATTGTATTTGTTGCTGGTGGAAGTATTACTAATAATTCTAAAGGAATTACACTAAAACAACCTGTTAATATATTTGCAACTTTAATATAGGTTGTTCTTGTATTTGAGATAAAGTTTGTTGGATCAATAATTTCATTGCTATTATCCAACCCATCATCTTGATTAATATCTTCAAAATTTTCAAAATAGTTTACAATTAAATCAGTTTGTAGTCTGTCTAGAATTTCAAAATCGGCAGTTTCTAAATTAAAAGTAACGAACCCATCATAATCTGTATCACAAGACTCCATTGTTGAAGCTTCAGTAATATCTGGCGAAGCAATAATATTAATACCTAATTCTTCTACAATATGACAGAATGAATCACCACTTTCTATTCTTACATAAAGTGTTTGTGGGTTTTGAATATTTGTATACTGCAATGCTTGTGCATTCGCATTATTTTCTGCATCGGTTGGATTTAAATGAAATGAAATATTAAGGTTATCTGGTGAGCCTTGAGATATTTCTGTGATTTTCGCTGTTAAATCGAAAACATGAAAACCATCATTACTAATATCATCACAAATTAAATATGGAATAATTGGATTGTAAACTGGGTCTGGTGATACTTGTAAATCAAATGTCGAAGTAGCAAAACAAGAGGAATCTGTAATGTTTTCAACTCTTACATAAACTATTTGTGGGCTTATTGTGTTTTGGAAGATTGAATTTTTATCAATAGGAATAGTGAAAAGAGCATCTTCAAAATAAAATACTTCTTTTCCAGTTTGCCCATTTAAAATTTCAGTGTCTTTATCAACAAGTAGAAAATCGGCAATAACATCTCCATCATCTTCACATATTTGAAAATTAGTAATTGTAGGTATATCTGGAAGTGTATTTACTGTTACATTAAACGTTACAATATTATAACAACCAGAACTTGAATTTTCAACGCGTATAAAAATTGATTGTGTGTTTGTGTTATATGATGTTCTGTTAGTGATTGCATTTGTATTTATATCTGCATCATTAAAAGAAGTGAAAAAATCAATATTTAAACCTGTGGTACTTGGTAGTATTTCTGGAATTTTATCTTCCAAATTTATTATTGAAAATCCATCTTGATCGTTATCACAAATCAGTAAAAGTGTTGGTTCTATAACAGCAGGAGCGACTATAATTTGAATTTCTAAAGGATTAACGCTGAAACACCCTGTATCAATATTTTCAATACGAGCAAATATGTTTTCTACAGAGGTAGTATTCGTATAAAAAGGTGGTAGTTGGTTGGTGTTGTTTTCTGCATCAAGTTGAGTAGGGTAATAACTAACTTCAAAATTTGTATTTCCACCTGTTATATCACTATCAAATGATGTAAGATCAATACTAATAATACCATCATCATCTGTATCACAATATAGGTAGGGACTTGTTTGATTGAATAATAAAATTGGATTTACTAATAATGTAATTTCAGTTTTTTCAATACAATCTCCATTGTCTATTTTAATAAATAATATACTTGGACTTGTAGCTGAATAAAAAATAGATTTATCTAGTGCGTTAGTATCATTGTCAATATCTAATTGTGTTTCGTAAAATGTAACTATAATGTTAGGTAAATCGTTTGCAATAAATAATTCAAGTGCAAGAAGGTCAAAATTTAAAGTATCAGTAGTATCATCGTTATTATCACATAATGCAAAATCGCCAGTATCTGTACCGGTAAGTAATAAATTGGTATGAATTTCTACCGGAACTATAGAATAGCAACCTGTAATATCATCTTCAATTCTTACATAAAGAACTTGTTCTTCTGTACTTATGTTTTCGTAATTATTTGTATTTGGAATTGAATTAATTCCATCTACTGCATCTTGAAAAATTTCATGAAATGTTACAGTAACACCAGTTAAACCTCCTAAAATATTATTTAGTACCGAAGTTAAATCAAAAGTTGCAGTTCCATCTAAATCTCTATCACATGCATCTATATACTGAGTATCTCTATTTACTATAGGGCTAGTAGTTAGATTAATAGTTAAAGAAGTAGTATTAACACAACCTGTTTGAGTATTTATAACCCTTACATAAACTATGTCAATTGGTGTGTTTGTGTTAATATATGTTGCAGGTATTGGATTGTTACCACTGCTAGCATCTGCTGGTGAGTAATGATATGTTACCATTAAATTAGTTTGTCCTGAAGTAATTTCATCATCTTTTTGCGATAAATCAATTATGGTATAGCCATCAGGAGAATCATCTCCATCACAAATTTCTAGTGGAGATGGAATCACAATATTTGGTAGTGAGTTTACAACTAAATTAAATGTTGTATATCCATAACAACCAGAATCTAAATTTTCAATTCTAACAAATATTGGCTGTGGATTTATAGTATTTGAAGTTGTTGTTATGCTATTTATGTTGTTTCTAGCATCTGAATCTGATAGATGATAAGAAAATGAATAATTAGCAAACGGAATATTATTTATTACTTCTGTATTTTTAGTTGTAAGGTTAAATGTTTCTATTCCATCTTCAGTTGGGTCGTCACAAAGTTCGTAATCTGAGATTAAATTGATTGTTTCTTCATTGTTTAAAAGAACAACAATTTCATCTTCTTCTATACAATCGTTACCATTTAATTGTACGGTAACTTCAACTCTATAAGTGCCATTTTGAGTTGCGTTTAGAGTGGGATTTGTTCCCGCTATTGGATTATTGTCTAAAAACCACGCATATGTAGCTAAAGGGTTTTGTATGTCTGCATTTAAAAGCGCAAAACTTTCACAAGTTGAAATGTCTTCACCTAAATCTAAAATTTTAAAACTATTACCTTCAATAAATACTGCTGAATCAAAAGTACCATCTGTTTGATCCGCAATTACTAATTTAATATGGTATTGTACATATGGCGTTATAGTTGTAGAAGCAGTTAAGATGTTGGTTCGTCCATTATAATTGGTATCACCAATATTGTAACCATTAAAATATTGGTCGTTTTGTGCAGGACAAACTCCAAAAATTTCATCATGAATGGTATTAGTATTAACTGGAATTGAAGTGCCTGGTACTAAAGCAATATTCTGATATGGTAATGCGCTTCCAGTTTCTTTAATTAGAAATGCAAATCCATCAGCTAGTTGACAAGGATTTATTCCAAAATATTCTTCTGAAGCTAAAATATAATTAAATTGAATTAAATTAGAAATAGATATAATGTCAAATTCAATAGAAGTTGCGTTTAAGGTGTTATTGATACCTAATGCTGTTTCTAAATCAGGGTCTGATCCCCAAATTGAAGAACCTTCACTAAGAGTTGGAGTAATTAAACCATTACCTCCAGAATTTGCATCACCTGTAGAAAGCATAATGCCATCTTCAAAAGGAAAATTAGAACTTGCTCTACTAAATTGTGCAAAACTAGAAAGTCCACTAACACTACCATTAACAGTTGAGGTTATATTAGTAATTTCTACACAGCTATTTTGTACAAGATTATTTTCTATAAGTTGCTGTAAGCCAACCGAGCTATCAACCGAAATTTGCTGAGAATACATATAATTGCTACAGCAAAATAGTATTACAAAAAAGGAATAGACAAATTTCATAGTATGTAGGCTTTTTATTGGGTGAAATTAAAACTTAAAAAAGTTTACTTTCGTGTTGAAAGTAAATGTATTTTAGATGAAACGCAAAAAAAACACGATGAAATACATTTTTATTTGTTTTTATGTTGAAATACACAGTACTATCGTTTTAAAGTAAAATGATTTTTAAAGATTCTACCGTCTTGTAAAGTAACTGCAAACCAGTAATCATCAGCGGGTAATTTTTCGCCATTAAATAAACCATCCCAACCATCACCTAACGGGTTTAATTGTTTAATTAGTTTACCATATCTATTAAAGATAATGACGTTAGAGTTTGGTTGAAACATGGTAGATATACCAAGTACTTGCCAAGTATCATGTTTGCCATCATTATTAGGAGTAAAGAATTTAGGAAACCCAATAACAGATACATTCTCTTGTACTACACCACAATTATTTTTAATATCTCTAACACTAACGGTATAAATACCGGGGTATATATTTTCAAAAACATTACTTTCTTGATAAGGCACGTAAACTATATTGTTTTCATCAAGTAATCGATATTCGTAGACACCTTCACCAGAAACTAAAACAGTAATGGTATTGTTTTGAGAAGCATCTACCACCTTAATAGATTGAAAGGTTGCTGTATTAGAAGATTCAATAGTAATAGTTCTTACTTTAGAACATCCATTAGCATTATTTGTAACGGTAACGGAATAGGTTCCAATTTCATTAATTTGTACTTCATAACTATTTTCGCCAGTAGACCAACTGTAGCTATAGTTTAAAGCGGAATCGTTTAATACAGCTGCATTGATAGGAATTGTTTGCGGAAATGTATTCAAGCAGTAATACTCAAGATCTTCAAAAGTAATATCGGGCAATTCATTAACGGTTAAAAGAATTTCACTAATACCATAACAGTTATTTGCGTTTTCAACACGGGCAAAAATGGTTTGAGAATATGGTATTGTATTAGTAAATGAAGAGTTAAGATTGTTTGTTTCTAAAAGCGCATCATCATAGGTTTCAAAATAAGAAATTACTAACCCAGGAGGAAGGCTAATAACAATATTATTATCGGCATCATTTAGATTAAAAAGATAAAACCCATCTTCAGTACCATCATCATCACAAGCAATAAGTTGAGTGTTTTCAGAATTAGTTACGCTAACCTCTAGTGTTAGTTCAGAAAAACTAAAACAACCTGTTAAATCATTAATAACTTCCACATAAATAGTTTGTGGGTTTGTGGTATTGCTAAATGAACTACCATCAACTTTATCTGTTCTAGCAGAGTTGGTAAAGAAATGTGTAGTTCTACCATTCGCATTTCCTGTTAAATTATCATTGGCTTGATTAAGATTAAAAAGTGTTAATCCATCAACAAGACCATCTTCATCGCATTGTATAAGTGTTGAGTTAAAAGATGTGGGGTTAAGGTTTACAGCTAAATTTAAGGTTGTAATGCTTTTACAATCGGGATTTAAAACATCTTCAATCCTAACAAATATTTCTTGATTAAATGGCGTTGTATTATAGTATAGATTTGGTAATATCCCAGCTTTAGTTTCTGCTTCCGCAGAGGTTAAATGATATGAAATATTAATATCTGCTGGATTTTGTCCATCAAGTATTTCAGTGTTTTTAGTAGATAAATCAAAAGTTACTTGACCATTAGTATCATCACTATCATTAGTATTATCACAAAGAATATAATCACTAGGTTGGGAAAAATGAGCACCTAAAGTAGCTGTTAAAGTAAAGTTTGTAATATCAAAGCAACCAGTAGTAGCATTAGTAATTCTTACAAAAATAGTTTGAAAGTTACTAATATTAGTATATGGGCTATTTAATTCACCGATGCCAATATTCGCATCACTTTCAGTTTCGTGATATGTAATATTTACATTGGTTTGTGAACCAGTTATTATACTTGTATTATCGGTTAAATTAAAAGTAGTAAACCCATCATTAAAAGGGGCAACAACATCACAAGTTTCTAAATCTATTGCAGCTTGTGTAGTTGATTCATTTGTTGGTGGATCTGAGAATTGAGCAGTTCCAGTCCATTCAAGTGAAAATGGGCTATTGCCAATAGGTCTATCAATAACTATGTAATAAGTTTCTCCAGCTAAAACATTTAGCCATTTTACAAAACTGTTACCATTTGGACCAGGTCCTTCTGCTGTATCGGTTGAAGTGCCATTCATTCCAGTTAGATTATTTCCTTGATTAGCTGCTTGAGGGTTAGTTGTTGAGCAACGAATAGCTTGCCCAATATTACCACAAGTAACGTTTGGTCCGAATACAAAAAAATCATAATCTTCTGTAATTGCTGTACTATTTGGGGTTAGTGTAAAACCTAATGTACCACTCGTAACTAAAGTTACTTGTAGCCAAACACTATTGTTTTCTTGACTAGAACATGTATTTGACCCGTTTAATTCTTGAGTTCCAACTCCACTAACATTCAAATTAATATTTGAATTACCACAAGCAATTACAGCATCAATACAATCTGTAGGTTGTTGGGCTATTGTTAAATTTGATATAGCTATAAATATAGAAAAGTAAAATAGTTTGTTATGTAATTTCAAATCTTAATATTTTAAAGTAAAATGATTTTTAAAGATTCTACCGTCTTGTAAAGTAACTGCAAACCAGTAATCATCAGCGGGTAATTTTTCGCCATTAAATAAACCATCCCAACCATCACCTAACGGGTTTAATTGTTTAATTAGTTTACCATATCTATTAAAGATAATGACGTTAGAGTTTGGTTGAAACATGGTAGATATACCAAGTACTTGCCAAGTATCATGTTTGCCATCATTATTAGGAGTAAAGAATTTAGGAAACCCAATAACAGATACATTCTCTTGTACTACACCACAATTATTTTTAATATCTCTAACACTAACGGTATAAATACCGGGGTATATATTTTCAAAAACATTACTTTCTTGATAAGGCACGTAAACTATATTGTTTTCATCAAGTAATCGATATTCGTAGACACCTTCACCAGAAACTAAAACAGTAATGGTATTGTTTTGAGAAGCATCTACCACCTTAATAGATTGAAAGGTTGCTGTATTAGAAGATTCAATAGTAATAGTTCTTACTTTAGAACATCCATTAGCATTATTTGTAACGGTAACGGAATAGGTTCCAATTTCATTAATTTGTACTTCATAACTATTTTCGCCAGTAGACCAACTGTAGCTATAGTTTAAAGCGGAATCGTTTAATACAGCTGCATTGATAGGAATTGTTTGCGGAAATGTATTCAAGCAGTAATACTCAAGATCTTCAAAAGTAATATCGGGCAATTCATTAACGGTTAAAAGAATTTCACTAATACCATAACAGTTATTTGCGTTTTCAACACGGGCAAAAATGGTTTGAGAATATGGTATTGTATTAGTAAATGAAGAGTTAAGATTGTTTGTTTCTAAAAGCGCATCATCATAGGTTTCAAAATAAGAAATTACTAACCCAGGAGGAAGGCTAATAACAATATTATTATCGGCATCATTTAGATTAAAAAGATAAAACCCATCTTCAGTACCATCATCATCACAAGCAATAAGTTGAGTGTTTTCAGAATTAGTTACGCTAACCTCTAGTGTTAGTTCAGAAAAACTAAAACAACCTGTTAAATCATTAATAACTTCCACATAAATAGTTTGTGGGTTTGTGGTATTGCTAAATGAACTACCATCAACTTTATCTGTTCTAGCAGAGTTGGTAAAGAAATGTGTAGTTCTACCATTCGCATTTCCTGTTAAATTATCATTGGCTTGATTAAGATTAAAAAGTGTTAATCCATCAACAAGACCATCTTCATCGCATTGTAATAAAGTGGTGTTAAAGGCTTCTGGATTTTCATTATAAATAACGTAAGCTTCACCCTCAATAGCACAGTCGCCATTGTTTGGGTCTATATACACTTCGTAATGACCACCTTGTGTAATAAATAAATCAAAATCGTTTTCTGGTAATGGATTCCCGTCCATAGTCCAAGTATAGCTTGCGCCTATAAGATTTTCAGCAATTAATGTATAAGAACTATTTTCACAAAGTTCAAGATTAGTAACACTTAGTCCATTTTTAATAATATCTACTTGTGTATTAAAAAAAGAAGTGATAAAAGGCGGTAATCCTTGTGACGAATTATTAGGAGAAAGGTTAACTGCGTTGTGTTGGTAGTTGCTTGCTGTACCAAGTTCATCAGGGTTGTTTATTACACCTAAAAAGGGTAACCCTTGACTATAAGTTGCACTAAGGGCTCTATATATTTTTCCGTTTGGCCCAAGTTGTAAAGCGCCTCTGTATAATTGTCTGTTATCAATAACTATAGCGGAAGCTTGAATATCTGCAGCTAAAAGATTGTACTGTATTAATGACGATGTATGATTTGCAGGATTGTTGCTATTAGTTTGATTTTGAAAATCGAAAAAATCGTTTGAAGCATGAATATAAAGTAATTCGCTATTTGGTGAAAATTCCACACCATATGCTTTGTTGTTAGGAGCATTTAATTGTAATTCAATTTGATTACTAACAATACCAGTAACAACATCAAAATCATACAAATACATACCATCAATAGTATTTGCAGATGCAAGTTTTGTTCCATCTGGTGATAGTTTTAAATAACCACGTGAATTACTAACGATAAGATTACTGAAAGATGAAGAAACAGGAGTTGTATTTACACCTATGTCTGTTACCTCAAATGCGTGATAAGTATTATAAGTATTTGGACTCCCATCTACAGAAGCAAAAGTTATTACCCAAATAGATTTTGTTATACAATCTTTTAAAACTGCTGATATTTTTTCTGAAGAATCTTGTAATAAGTTCGTATTTTTATTTGTTACTTCACCTAATCCACCATCAAGAGTTATATCAATTTCTGAATAATTTAAACCAAAATTATTACCATCAACGTTATTATCAACAGTAAAAATGTAGTAAATGTTTGAATCATTTGGTTTTGGGACAATAATGGCAGATTGTGTACTTGAAGAATCTCCAAACAATCCATTGCCATTTCGCATTATTACATGGTTTTTATTCCAAACCGTTTTACCGTTTGAGTAAAATAATAAATTACCATTATTATCAGAAATGGTTGAACAACCTTCATTTGTAAATAATAGTCCATCATCTACAGAATTAATCGTATTATTTGCTTGATTGAATTGAATGCCTCCACCAAAACCAAAGTACCAGTTAGCAGCTTCACTTTGAGCATGTAGGTTTATATAGCCTAAGCAGGCAATTATTAATATGATAATTTTTTTCATCTATTCAGTAGCAAAAGCTCCCAAATATATTACAAATCTCTCTTTTTTAATAATCTGTACGATAAAAAGACGAATAGAGCAGTCCAACCAATTACAATAGCAAATTCATACCAATGTACAGCATAGTCATATGCTAAATCACCTTTTTCAGGAAACTTTGTCATAGCAATACGTTGAAAAGGTTGGTCGATTAATTTGGTCATAGATTTTAAAGGAAAGAAATTTTGAATTTTTTCTGCTATGTCAAAGTTAAATTGCCATCCAATTAACCCATAAGTAATCCATTCTATAATAAAAAGAATAAACAAAAAGGCTAATGCAAATGCTGAGCGTTTTACTAGCATTCCAAGGAATAAACACAAACTAAAAAATCCTACTAATTTTACAAAATAAGCTAATATGAATTCGGTTTCTCGAATGATTATTGAAAATTCATTATAACTAGAATAATATAAACCTATACAAAGAGAAATGAGTGTTATTAAAACAGTTGATACTAGCGAAAAGAAGACTATTGTATAAAATTTTGATAAAATAAACTCCTTTTTACTTAAACCATCAATTAGGTTCTGTTTAATGGTTTTATTACTGTATTCATTACCAATCATACTCACCACTACAATAGCAAAAAAGAACTTAAATTGTGATGCGAAAAAGGTGGTTAAATGCCAAATTATTGGAAAATTGAAAATGCCTAATTCACCTAACTCTAGGGTGAAAAAACCAAAAACATTAATTTTTAATGATGAAAGAAGTATAACAAAAAACGGTAAAATAAACGATATAAAAATGAGGATTTTACTTGCTTTGTTCAGTAATAATTTTTGTAATTCTAAATTTAGAAGTCGTAACATAATGGTTGATTTTTTTTTTTGATTGGTGGTTAGTTGTCGTCGGTTAATTTTAAAAACTGTTCTTCTAAACTTTCTTTACGTTTTACTAAATGAGAAAGTGTAATGCCTTTTTCAAACATAAGTTTATTAAATCCCGTGGCATCCATTGAATCGTTTAAAAAAGCTGTGATTAATCCATCTTCAATTTTAAGTTTTCCAAAAGATGTATTGCTTTCTAAAACTTTAATTAATTCCTCATGCTTATCAGATTTTAATTCAAAAAAACCATGACTGTTAATCATTTCATCTACACGACCAGAATATAGTTTTTCACCTTTACGCAATACCACAACATGTGAACAAACTTTTTCAACTTCATCTAATAAATGCGAAGCCAATAAAATGGTAGTTCCTTTTGCAGCAATATCTTTTATAATTTCTCTTATTTGATGAATCCCTTGTGGATCTAAACCATTTGTAGGTTCATCTAAAATTAAAATTTCTGGATCATTTAATAGGGCAGAAGCAATGGCTAAACGTTGTTTCATACCTAAAGAGTAGGTGCTAAATTTGCTATTTTTTCTATCTAAAAGCCCAACAAGGTCAAGTTTTTCTTCTATTTTGTTATAATCAACACCTTTAATTTTACAAACTAGTTTCAGGTTTTGTGTAGCAGTCATGTACGGATAAAAATTTGGTCGCTCTATAATCGCTCCAACTTTTTTTAGAGCATCATGTGTAGTGGTTTGTCCGTCAAACCAATGAAAATCACCTTCGGTTTTATTTACAACATTTAAAACAATGCCTAAAGTTGTAGATTTACCGCTTCCGTTTGGCCCTAAAATACCATACACATCTCCTTTGTTAATGGTGAATGTTAAATTTTTTACAGCAGTTAAATACCCGAATTTTTTAGTAAGATTGTTAATAGAAAGTATTGGTTCCAAGTTATAATATTTTTAAGCTGAAACTAAAATCAGCAAAGGTTAGTTATTTAAGTATGACGAGACTATGTCAATTTTGTTACAAGTGTATCAATAAAAGCTTTAAATTGAAAAAGAATTCCTCCATGTTTTAATATCGAGGTTTCCGTTAAAATTGTCATTTTCGCTAAAGTTGGGAATCTAAAATAAAGAATAATTTTTTGAAAAATATTTCTTTACTTTGAATAACTTTTAACTTATGGAAGATTTAAAGATATCTAAAAAAAAACCATCATATTCTATAACCTCTAAATTAGACAATTATCTTTCTGAATATAACAGAAATATAAAAATTCCTATTTTTTATGATGATTTGTTACGCTTTCAAGGTTCTATTGTGGTGTATGATAAAAATGATAACGATACGCTTTGGGTACGTGTTTATTACAATGAATTTGAAAGAGAAGAAATAGATTTATCATTAAAAAAAGTATATACACTTTTACATTCTGATGGTAACGAAAATACTATTCCGTTTTTAAATGTTGATGCTATTGATTTTTGTACGTTCGGAAATTCTAAACCTTTCAGAATTAAAATCAGGAATATTTTAAATGATAATTATACATATTTTTATGTGAAAATTGCTGATGCATCACGTGTTTATGGATTGGAGTTAGAGCATATGTTATCGCCATATAATTTAAACTTTTTAGTAAGTAATAACACTTTAATTGAAGAGCATGTAGCAGGCATACCAGGTGATGAGTTTATTAAACATATGTTGCCAAAATGTAGTAAATCTGAAAAATCTCAAATAGCAAAAGAGTTTGTTAAGTTTAACGAGCGTTGTATGATTAGGCTTTTAGGCGATATGCGTTCGTATAATTATGTAATTGTACCAACACATGATTTTGACCATGTTGTTTATAAAATTAGAGCTATTGATTTCGACCAGCAATCCTATGAAGGGAAATTTAATATTTACAGACCGCAGTTTTTTAAAGAGAATTTAAAAATGGTTGAGTTGGTTGCTGAAAGCATTGAGAAACTATCTATCAATCAATATAAAATTGAAGAACGTTCCATTCTTGTAAAACGATTAAAAAGTTTTCACGATAGGGTAGATGAGTTATTAGATTGTATGTTAGCAGATTCTATTTCGAAACAAGAAAATATAGATTTATTAAAAACTAAAATTTTCGATTACACGCAGGACGTTAAGTTTAAACGTTGTAAAAATATGGGAGAAATACTTAAAAATGCACTTGGGTTTTTAGTGCATAATTATGAAAATGTAAACCCATTAAATTTTCAATAAAATCGAAACTTAGTTCCAGTTTTCATCGAAGTCTAAATAGTCATAGTCATCAACATCTAACTCATCTTTGAACTCATTAAAGTCGTCATCATTATCGGCTTCAAATATTTTTTCTGGAGCAGTATCAGGTACTTGTCCTTGTACAAACATAAGGTTTGGGTAGTCTGTTCCTTCTGTAACTTCAACAATTTCAGCAAGCTCAACAAAAAATGTCCACATACTTAAAAAATCGTATACATAAATAAGTTTTGTTTGTACTTCGTGTACGACATCATTTATTGTAGTTTCATTCATTAAGCGAACAGGATTTGCACCTTCGCTTACATCAAACATCGATATTTCTTCACCTTGATTCCATTGGTCATCACTTAAATAAAACGATGCCATTTCCATACCATCAAATCCAAACGATTGAGTGATAATATTATGTAAGTCTTCTAATGTGTCAGTTTCACGAATTTCTAAATCGCGAAAAATATCATCTTCCGTATCGTTGTCGAGTATAACTCTAAATCTGTAAATCATTGTAAAAAATTATGATGCAAAGGTATGTTTTTTTTCAATTATTCAAAAAGAATTCCACGAGTCTAAACCTCGTGGTTTCCGCTGAAATTGTTATTCCCGTGAAAACGGGAATCTAAAATAAAGATTTTCTTTATTTACTGAAACGATGTAAAGTAAATGTCATAGCACTTAATAGTAAAAAAGCGCCTATTTGGTGTGCAACTCCTAGCCAAACAGGGACTTGTAATAAAATGGTTAAAACACCTAATAAAAATTGAATGGTTACAATGACTAATAATGCTTTGATACCTTTTGATTGTGTTGATGTAATATTTATTTTTTTTGATTTATACCAAATCATAAAAATTAAGATCACAACTATATAAGCGAGTATTCTATGTGCAAATTGCACACCACTTTTACCTTCTATAAAGTTTTTATATATGGGGTTTTGCTCTATATAAACAGTTTCGTGTATAAACTTACCATCATTCATTAAAGGCCAATGGTTGTGTATAAAACCAGCATCTAAACCTGCTACAAAAGCGCCATAAATTATTTGAAGTAGGAGTACAGATAATCCAATTCTAATAAAGTTTCTTAATCTTGTATTGATTGTTTTTTTCTGAGGAAATATTAAATCTAAAGCTACCCAAAACGTATATGCAAAGGTTATAAATGCGGTTGTTAAATGAGCTGCTAATCTGTAATGACTAACATCTGGATTGTCTACCAAACCACTTTTAACCATATACCAACCTAAAAAACCTTGAAATGCACCCAGACCAAGTAGTATAATTGATTTTTTTATAGTAGATTTTGTAAGTTGTTTTCTTATTAAAAAGTATAGAAATGGTAAGAAAAAAACTAAACCAATCATTCTGCCAATAAAACGATGTAGCCATTCCCAGAAATAAATATCTTTAAAATCTTGTAATGAAAATCGATTGTTTAGTTTTTGATATTCTGGATATTGCTTGTATAAATCGAAAGCAGTTTCCCATTCAACATCATTCATTGGTGGAATTGTACCAGAAATTAATTTGTAATTTGAAATTGATAAACCAGAATGTGTTAAACGTGTTATGCCGCCAATAACTACCATAATGAATATGAGCAAACATCCTATAAACAGCCAGTAAATTACTTTTTTGTTATTTTTTTTCATTTGTACTTAATCCTAATTTTTCACCTTCTTTTAGCATTAATTGAAATGCAGCTTCGTGTTCATTTGGAATAACGCCATCTAAAATAGCTTCTTTTATTTTTTCTTTAATAATACCAATTTCTCGTGAAGGTTTTATGTTGAAGGTTTTTATTATGTCGCTACCAGAAATAGGTGGTTGAAAATTTCGAACATGGTCGCGTGCTTCAACTTCAATAATTTTGTTTCGAACAACCTTGAAATTGTTATGATATTTTTTGAATTTATTGGGATTCTTAGTTGTAATATCTGCTTCACAAAGTGTCATTAAATCATCTACATAATCGCCAGCATCAAATACTAAACGCCTTACAGCAGAATCTGTAACATCTTGTGCAAGTACAATTGGACGTGAACTCATAAACACTAATTTCTGAACAAATTTCATTTTTTCATTCAATGGCATTTTCAATCTTTTAAATAATTGATATACCATTTTTGAGCCTTCAAATTCGTGTGCATGAAAAGTCCAACCTACTTTTTTACTAAACTTTTTTGTTGGTGCTTTTCCAATATCGTGTAGTAAAGCTGCCCAACGTAACCATACATCTTCTGTATGTTTAGAAATATTATCGACCACTTCTAGCGTGTGGTAAAAATTATCTTTATGACGCTGACCTTCAATGTCATCAATACCTTTAAGCGCAGTAAGTTCCGGTAGAATATGTTTTAAAAGCTTTGTTTTTTCTAATAGAAGAAATCCAATTGAAGGTGTTTTACTTTCAAGAATTTTATTAAGTTCAACAACAATGCGCTCATTAGTAATAATTTCAATGCGTTGATTGTTTCTTGAAATAGCATCTAATGATTCTTTTTCAATTGTAAAATTAAGTTGTGTTGCAAACCTAATGGCACGCATCATACGCAACGGGTCATCACTATATGTAATATCTGGATTTAATGGTGTGCGAATGATTTTATTTTCTAAATCTTGAAGCCCATTAAAAGGGTCGAGAAGATTCCCGAAATTTTCTTCAGACAAATCTAAAGCAAAAGCATTTATGGTAAAATCACGTCTGTTTTGGTCGTCTTCTAAAGTTCCGTTTTCAACAATAGGGTTTCTACTGTCTTCGTTGTAAGATTCTTTTCTAGCTCCAACAAATTCAATATCAATATCATCATAACGTAACATTGCAGTTCCGTAAGTTTTAAATATTTGAACGTTCGGCGTGTTTGGTAAGTTTTTTGCAACCTGTTTTGCAAGTTCTATTCCACTACCAATTGTAACAATATCAATATCTTTATGTGTACCTCTTTTTAAAATAAAATCGCGTACAAATCCACCAATAACATAACTGTCTAAACCTAATTCGGAAGTAGATTTAGTAATAATTTTAAAAATGTTATGCTGTAACGCTTGCTTGTAATTCATATTCTTTTTTGCCACGAATACACGAATGTTTTTTGTTTATAAAACTATTCTTTTATGGTCTAATATAATTTTATCAAATACAACAAAATCTGTATAGAATTTATGTTTTAGAACTATATCTTTATATTTAACACTAAACTCTTTTTTTCTTTGAAATAGAATATTTAAAGATTTAAACTCATATTCTAGCGCATCTTTAAAAATAATTTTTGACATAACAATTTGTGTATTCGTGGCTTAGATTTATTCACGTATAATCTTTACAATACCATTATTACTTAATTTAATAATTGATGATGGTTTATTGCAAATTTTTTCGTGATGCAAATTTACAATATAGTCTACACCTTTTAAAATATCGTCACTTATTTCTTTAAAGCATTTTGGTGTTGGTTGCCCGCTTATATTTGCAGAAGTTGAAACAATAGCACCGTTAAACTTTCTAGTTAATTGGTAGCAGAATTCATCATCAGGTATTCTAATAGCTATTGTATTGTCGCTAGCAATTAAGTTAGCTGCTAAATTTTGAGGATTATCATAAATGATAGTAGTAGGTTTTTCGGCGATATCAATAATTTCTAAAACAGTTTCAGGTATTTCTTTTATATATTTTTTTAGCATATTAGCATTAGCTACTAAGCATATAAGGGATTTGCTATTTTCTCGTTGTTTTAATTTGTAAATTTTTTTAATTGCATTTGTATTAGTTGCATCACAGCCAATGCCCCAAATGGTATCTGTAGGGTAGAGTATAAGTCCACCGTTTTTTAGTATTTTAAACGCTCTGTTTATTTCATATTGCATAAATCAAAAATAATAAACTAGCAGGAATAATAGTTTATATTTGTTCTTTAAAGACTAGATAAATAATTTAGATGACAGTATTACATATTTCTGGAGCAACATCATGGGGAGGAAATGAGCAACAACTAATAGATATTATACCTGCTTTAAAAAAATTAAATGTTAAGAGTTTAGTTTTTGGAGTTAAAAATTCGCCTTTGCATAATAAATGCGAGGAAAACTCAATACAATTTATTTATTCAGAGACCGAAAAGCTCAATAAATTTTCTAATTATAAATTTTTAAAACAACTTGTCAAAGATATAAATCCAAGTATTATTCATTTGCATACAAGCAATTCAATAACCGTTTTTGTTATTTCTGATTTATTATATAAATTAAAAACGCCAACAGTTTTTTCTAAAAAAGGAATGGGCAATAGTATGAGTTGGCTGAGTCTTTATAAGTATAATTATAAAAATATTAATGCTGTTTTATGTGTTTCTGAGGCTGTAAGAAAATCTATGAAAGCTAAGATAATGAAACTTAAAAATCATCATAAATTAAAAGTTGTTTATGAGGGAATTAATATAGATAGGTTGCAATTAAGCTCTTTAGAAACAACTAATACTTTTAGTATCGATAATAATAAGAATAAATTTACTATTGGTAATATAGCAAACCATAATCCTGCAAAAGATTTAGTAACATTAATAAAAGCTATTGATTATTTAGTGAACGAGATAGGGTTTAAAAAATTTCATTTATACCAGATAGGAGCTTATTCTAAACATACTGCAGGATTGAAAGAATTAATTGAAGAATTAAATATAAAAAATTATATTAGTTTGGTGGGGTTTGTTAAAGGTGTTGAACAAGTATTTTCTAAATTTGATATTTATGTTATGAGCAGTGAAAGAGAAGGATTGCCATTAACTATTTATGAAGCATTTTATAAAAAAATACCTGTAGTAAGTACAAAAGCTGGAGGTATTCCTGAAGTAATAAGTGATGGTGTTAATGGTTTTTTAGTAAAAATAAAAGATTATAAAAAGTTAGCAAAAAAAATAAAAGAACTCTTAGAATCAAAAGAAACACAAGCTAAATTTAGCGAGGCATCTTTTAAATTGTTCAATAAGAAATATGATGTGAATAAAACTGCAATTAAGATGTTGGATGAATACCATAATATAGCTAAATGATTACAACTTTAATTATAACCACTTACAATTGGCCAGAAGCTTTAGAGTTAGTTTTAATTAGTGTTAAGAACCAAAGTATATTGCCTACCGAGGTTATTATTGCTGATGATGGCTCTAAAAATGAAACAAAGCAACTAATTGAAAAATATCAAACCAATTTCCCTGTGCCATTAAAGCATGTTTGGCATGAAGATAGCGGGTTTAATAAATCGATGATTTTAAATAAAGCAATTGTAAATGCGGTTGGAAATTATATTATTCAATCTGATGGCGACTGCATATTGCATCCACATTTTGTGAAAGATCATTTGGATTTTTCTGAAAAAGGGACTTATTTGTTTGGTTGTAGAGTAAACATACAAAAGGTATATTTGAATATATTATTTTCAAAAAAGCAAACACGTTTTAATAGCTTTTCTAAAGGAATAAAAAAAAGATCGAGGGCTTTACATATCTCTATATTGAGTCAGTTTTATAAAAAAAGTAATTTATTTTCAAAAAAATATAGAGGATGTAACACCTCTTACTTTAAGGCTAATGCTATTGCTATAAATGGTTATAATGAAGATATAAAAGGTTGGGGTAGAGAAGATTCTGAATTTGCATTGCGATTACATAATTTAGGTATAGATGGACGGCGATTAAGGTATAGAGGTATTGTGTTTCATATATATCACTTAGAAAAGGCAAAAGATAGATTAGAAATTAATGATGATATTGAGCAAAAGGCAATATTAGAAAAACATGTTTGGTGTGTTAACGGCATTGATAAATATTTAGATGAAAAGCAATAAGACCATACATAGAAATTTTGAATGCAATCGTACTTTTTTTAATGACATTATTAATAATTTTGACAGCAAAGGTGAGAATTTTGGTAATCAAGACAGGAATTCTTTAAAACTATTTAAGTTAGATAATAAAACTATTAATGTTAAGTCTTTTAAAGTGCCTAACATTGTTAACCAAATTGCATATCGTTTTTTTAGAAAAAGTAAAGCGCAACGATCGTTCGAGTATGCAAATAAACTTAAAGAATTAAATATAGGAACACCACAACCCATTGCATATTACGAATATAAAACGCCTTTATTTTTTAATAAAAGTTTTTACATAAGCGAGCAAATAGATTGCGATTTAACTTATAGAGAATTAACCACAGATTTTAATATTACTAATTATAACAAAATTCTTAGAGCATTTACAAGGTTTACTTTTAATTTGCATAAAAAAAATATTCATTTTTTAGATCATTCTCCAGGAAATACATTGATAAAGAAAATTGATAATAAGTATAATTTCTATTTGGTTGATTTAAACCGAATGGAATTTAAAACTTTAGATTTTGAAACTAGAATTAAGAATTTTTCTAAGTTAACCATTCATAAACAAATGGTTGAAGTTATGAGCGATGAGTATGCAAAATGCTCAGGAGAAAATTATGATACTATTTTTAACTTAATGTGGAAATTTACCCAAGAGTTTCAAAATAAATACCATCGAAAAAGACGTTTAAAAAAGAAACTTAAATTTTGGAAATCAGCCAATTAATTTTTTGAGTTCTTTGTATCTATAATTTACTCCGTAAGCACTTAAATAACAAATTATTAAGCCTTCTTTCCCGTCTAAAAAACCTAACCTAAAAAAGTAATTTACTATAAACTTGTAAATTGGTCTTAAATAAAAATGAAATGCACTTGGCTTTTTTCCTTTTTTAAAAAGCTCTAAAGCTTTAAGGCCTGCATAGAATTCCATTTTTGCTTTATAATGTGCAGTACTATCAAAACAAAAATGTAGCATATTATTTTTTAATATTTCACTTTCACCATTAACTATAGGCATTTCATGTACTATTTTGTCTTCAATATATTTTACCTTATTTTTTTTAAACAAGCGATAGGTAGTATCGGTTTGAAATCCACTAAATCGTATTCTTTTTTTCTTGAAGAAAAATATACGCTTGAACATAAATGCAACAGCATCGGTTGGGTTATTAATTGTGTTAATAATTTCGGTTTTTAATTTATTGGTTATACGCTCATCGGCATCAATAAATAAAACCCATTTGTAAGTAGCTTGTTGCAAAGCAAAATTTCTTTGGTTTGCAAAATTTTTAAATTCGCGTTGTATAGTTGTTATATTTTTAAATTCTGATAATTTTTCAATTGTGCCATCTGTACTAAAAGAATCTACAACTATAATTTCATCAACAAAACTTAAGTTTTCAATAACAGCTTTAATATTAAGTTCTTCATTTTTAGTAATGATTAAAGCACTAATCTTTGGTTTATCATTAATAATTACCGATTCAGATAATTTATAATTACTGATGTCTGTTTTATTTAATTTTATTAAATATTGTTGTAACGCTTCGGTTAATAATTCAGGTTTAAAATGTTGATATAAATCAATGGAATTTTTTTTCAGAAAAGCTGTGGTTTTACCTTCAAATAGTTTTGGTAAATAATCTTTTAAGTGTACTGATTGATGATAAAGTCCATCTTCAAAAGTTGCCCAAACCTTTTTCTCTATCCATGGCGAAAAAATAATAAATGAAGGTTTGTTTAAAGCCTTTGCCATATTTATAGCACCACCATCATTACCAATAATATAATCGCATTGGTTCATAATTGCTATAAATTCACGTAGGTTTTTGCCTAAAACATTAAAGTAAATTTGTTTTTTAGTGCTTTCGGCACAATTATCATATACAATTTGTGCGTCTGCCAATTGGTTAGGGATGTAGTTAAACAATAGGTTGCAGTTTGTTTGTTTGTTAATACAATCTATTACTTTACTCATATAGGTTAGCGGATACGTTTTGTTTTTGCTACTACCAATAATACTCACCATAATAATTTTTTTACGAGTATCTAAACTGTTTTTTTGTAATAAGGTTATCGCTTTTTTATTTTCATTTGCATCCAAATATATTTTTGGAAGTACTTTAAAATCATGATAAATATCTAAAGGGCTTAACAATTGTTGTCTGTTTTCAATAGCTAAGCCTAAATTAGAGCTTGTACCTTGTAACGGATTTATTGGGTTGGTGTATAAAAATTTATTGTATGCTTTTGTATATGATATTTTTGTTTTAGCACCACTAAACAATGTAATTAAATTACTTTCTAATTTTCCGTAAGCATCAATTACCACATCGTATTTTTCTTTTCTAATGTGAAATAAAAATAGAATGAGTTTTAATTTATTTTTTCTAAAATCTGGAGTAAAAAGCACTAATTTATCTATAAAAGGATTGTTGGTAACAACAGGTTGTGTATTACTGTTTACTAAATAATGCACTTCATATTCTGGATGCTTGTTTTTAATCATTTCACATAGCATAGAGCAAGTAAGCACATCACCAATCATTTTTTGCTGTATGACTAATACTTTCATGCCTATTCTATGGTTAGTGTATTATTGATGAGGTTGTTGTTTAAAGACTGTAAATATGCTTTTAATTGCACAGTTAAATCTTGTTGTAAAACTGGGTTTTCTAAAAGAATATTGTTTTGCAAAGTGCTATCCTTTTTATAATTGTACAATTCAATAGTTTTTGTGCCATCAAAAATCAAATAATAATCATTTATAGTAGCGTGATACATGCCATTAATAAAATTAATCACTAAGTTTTTGGAAGTTGTATATTCAAAACCATAACTTATAAACGGTTTGGTGTAATGTAAATATTTTAAAATACTAGGTAAAATATCTATTTGCTGAAAATTGCGTTTGGGTAAACTTGCTAATTCTTCATTAGTAGGATCAAAAAATAAAATAGGAATGGAATATTCTTGCAAAATTGAGATATAACCACCTTTTTTTCCCATAGAACAGTGGTCTGCTACAAAAACAAATAAGGTGTTTTTATACCATTTTTGTTGTTTAGCGTAGTTGAAAAATTTTTTCAATGAGTAATCAGTATATCCTACAGTTTCATAAAAAATTGTATTTCCTTTTTTAAATTTGCCTTTGTGTTTTTTAGGTATTATAAATGGTATGTGTGATGAAATAGTAAAAATACTAGAGAAAAAAGGTTCTTTAAAACTGGTTAGTTTTTTACCAAAATAGCCTAAAAACTCTTCATCAAAAATACCCCATTTACCATCTTCTTCATCTGGTGAAGTTTGTGGATATTCATTTTTGCCATAATAAGCATCAAAACCTGCGATTTTTGCATATTGATTAAAATTTTGACTGCCATTAAATGCACCATGAAAAAAAGAAGTATTGTAGCCTTCAGCTTTTAATAATTTAGGTAAGGTATTTACCTTATTGAAAGCGTAGGTAGAGGAAACATAAGGTTGACCAATAATATTGGGAATACCAGAAATAACAGAAGGTACTGCATCTGCAGAAACTCTACCGTTAGCAAAACCATTTTTAAAATACATTGATTTTTTAATAATTGAATCTAAAAACGGAGTATTGCCTTCATCAGGGGAAGAATAACTTACATTTTCATCTCCAAAACTTTCTAAAATAATTACCACTACATTTTTTTTGATAAATGGCACACTATCTTGAAATTGTTTTACAGGTGAAAATTGTTTTGCTAATTCATCATTCTTATAAAAATGAAATGGTTGCAAATCATGCTTTCTGCCCATTGTTTTTAAAATGCAAAAAGGAGTGTTTAATACAATAGGGGTATTGTTTGCAGTGGCGTATTTTATAGCATCAACTCTACGTAAAGGTTTACGTTGTACGCCACCTCTACCTATTAAAATACAGCTTGCAGTTACAATTAAAAAGACAAATATTTGTTTTAAGTTGTTGGGTAAAGTTGCTTTTTGTAAACTTGTAAAAGGGTGTTTTGTTTTGGGTAGAAATTGATAAAAAAGATAAGCAAACATTATAAATAAAAGTAAAACGTACCAATATCTTTTTGCGAAATCGGGTAGGAGACCTCCAATTTCTTGTTCCATTCCTTTTGCTGTAATTAAATCAAATGTACTACGTTTACCCGTAAATTTATAATATATAAAATCAATAAAATTGGTGCTAATAAAAACTAGATTAACTACATAAAATAACAATTTTAATACTTTTTGATAACCAGTTTTGTATTTAAAACGTCCAGGTATGGTGTGTAAAGCAATTAATAGAATATTACTGTAAAATATTACAGATAAATCAAACCTAATACCACCTATAAAGTTAAAAAAACTAACATTTTGAAAGCTATTCCAATGAAAAGCTAAAAAACCAATGCGTACCAAACTATATGCAGAAATCACATATAAAATACGTTTGAGTAATAAAGTACAACTTAAAAGGTAGTTATTCATTTTTTTACAGGAATATTGTAATTAAACAACAACATCATGTTCGCGAAGTGCATTGTTAAGCGATGTTTTTTTGTTGGTACTTTCTTTACGTTTACCAATAATTAAAGCACAAGGTACATTATAAGTTCCAGCAGCAAATGTTTTAGGGTAACTACCAGGAATAACTACAGAACGAGCAGGAACACGACCTTTGTATTCAACAGGTTCATTACCAGTAACATCAATAATCTTAGTACTCATAGTTAAAACTACACCAGCACCAAGTACAGCTTCAGTTTCAACATGAACACCTTCAACGACAATACAACGACTACCAATAAACGCATTATCTTCAATAATTACAGGAGCAGCTTGTAAAGGCTCTAAAACACCACCAATACCAACGCCACCAGAAAGGTGAACATTTTTACCAATTTGAGCACAACTACCAACTGTTGCCCAAGTATCAACCATAGTACCTTTATCTACATAAGCACCAATGTTAACATAACTAGGCATTAAAATAGTACCGCTAGAAATATAAGCACCATGTCTTGCAACAGCATGTGGTACAACACGTATGCCTTTTTCAGCATAACCAGTTTTTAGTGGAATTTTATCATGATATTCAAAAATGCCAACTTCAAAAGTTTTCATTTTTTGTATAGGAAAGTATAGAACTACTGCTTTTTTAACCCACTCGTTAACTTGCCAACCACTTTCAATAGGTTCAGCAACTCTTAATTCACCTTTATCTAAAAGGTCTATTACTTTTCTAATTGCTGAAGTTGTAGCGTTTTCTTTTAAAAGTTCTCTGTTATCCCAAGCTTTTTCTATGGTAAGTTGTAATTCTGTCATTAGTGTTTAAATTTTGAACAAATATAATGTGTATCTATTAAAAAAGTGAAGGAAAGACGCAGAATATGGGTTTTAGAATTGATAAAAATTTCATCTTTTTTATCAGAATTATTCAAAATATAAAGTCGTTTTTTCCTTTTAAGGAATTGAATAAATCGATGAATTACATTTCTGAGGTATTTAATCGGTTTAAATAAACTGTTTATCTATTCATCGATGGAAATCCTACCGTTTTCTAATAAACGAGTATTCGGTTGCTTACAACTAATTTTTTGCACATAAACTTTAGTGTGGAAGTATATTTGTCTCATCAAAAAGAAACCAAATCTGATGAAAACAAATTATTACATATTATTAATTTTATTACTTTCTTTCTCTTTCGCAAATGCGCAGAGTACAGAAGTAAGTGTTGAAGCTGTTAATACAATTACTGTTTCAGAAATTAATGATGACGTTACTGTTTCTGTAGAGAGTACATCTACAATAAACAAAAATGTAATAATTATTGACGCTGCTAAAGTGAAAGAGCGTATTGCAAGAAGTAGTAGTGATATTAGAATATTTTTAAATCGTGAAAGAAAGGTTGAAAATATTAAGTTATTGTTTCCAAAAATAAATAAAGCAAGAACTGCTTAAAAAAGGAATTTATATTCAAATATTAATAATAAAGTTAAACTATTAAAAAAAGGCAGTCTGTAAAAAGGCTGTCTTTTTTGTTTTAAAGCACTATTTTTGTACAAAATTTATTTATGGCTCGCATTTTAGCAATAGATTATGGTAAGAAAAGGACAGGAATAGCTATAACGGATGAGTTACAAATTATTGCTTCTGGTCTTACAACAGTTTCTACAAAAGAACTAATTCCATTTTTAAAAGAGTATACTGCAATTGAAAACGTTGAGTTGTTTTTAATAGGAGAACCAAAGCAAATGGATAATACAGCATCAGAAAGTGAAGCTTTAATTTTACCATTTATTGAAAAACTAGAAAAACAAATTCCTATTATTCCTATTAAAAGAGTTGATGAACGTTTTACATCTAAAATGGCTTTTCAAACGATGATAGATAGTGGCTTAAAAAAACAACAACGCAAGAACAAATCGCTTGTAGATGAAATTAGTGCAACACTTATTTTACAGAGTTACTTGTATAATAAATAATGTATTTTTACACGAATAAACCCAACTTATAATAATGATTTTACCAATAGTTGCATACGGCGACCCCGTTTTAAAAAAGAAAGGAATTGAAATAACAAAAGACTATCCGAAATTTGATGAGCTTTTGTCTAATATGTTCGAAACCATGTATAATGCTTTTGGTGTTGGTTTAGCAGCCCCACAAATAGGGCTGCCAATACGAATGTTTTTAGTAGATATGACTCCTTTTTCTGAGGATGAAAAATTATCTGAAGAAGAACAAAATACTTTAAAGGATTTTAAACGGGTTTTTATAAATGCAAAAATAACTAAAGAAGATGGTGATGAATGGGCTTTTAACGAAGGTTGTTTAAGTATTCCAGATGTGAGAGAAGATGTTTTTAGGCAGCCAAAAATTACTATTGAGTATGTTGATGAGAATTTCAAAAAACATAAAGAAGAATATGAAGGCTTAATAGCAAGAGTTATTCAGCATGAATACGACCATATAGAAGGCATTTTATTTACTGATAAATTATCAAGTTTAAAAAAACGCTTAATAAAAGGAAAGCTTAGTAATATTTCAAAAGGAAAAATTAATGTGGATTATAGAATGCGTTTTCCAAGTCAAAAAAAGAAACGATAATATTTGCACGACATTAATAAACAGATGATATTTGCGCTTTTAAAAAATAATAATTTATGACTTTAGATAAAGTATTAGCTATAGGAGGAAAACCCGGTTTATATAAATTAATTACTCAAACAAGAGGTGGTTTTGTTGCAGAATCGTTAATAGACAATAAACGTATATCTGTAAGTGTACAACAAAATGTAAGTGTGTTAAGTGAAATCGCAATTTACACACTAACTCAAGAAATTCCTTTACGTGAAGTTTTATCAAAAATTAAAGAAAAAGAAAACGGTAAAACTACAAGTGTAAAACCTAAAGACTCTAAAGATAAATTAGAAGAGTATTTCTTTGATGTATTACCCGATTATGATGAAGACAGGGTATATCCTAGCGATATTAAAAAAGTTTTGCAATGGTATAATTTATTACAACAAAACAATTTGTTGGATTTATTAGAAGAAGAAGAAGCTGAAAAAAACAAATCTTTTGATGAAGAAGAATAATTAAAATCACATATATTATATAAACCTTCTTATTTATGGAGGTTTTTTTTATGCTTTTTTTGTAAGTTTCTCTATTATCTTCCGACAAGAATATAACTAACAAAACTCACTTTAAATGAAATCACTTTGGTTTTTCGATGATGTCAACCTATTTAAGGCGCTTTGTCCACATAAATTTAAAGCATACAAAGCCAATCATAATTTTGATGCCTATAAAAAACAAGATTATATTTACTTTGAAGACGATTCATCTAATAAAGTGTATTTAATAGAAAAAGGTAAAGTTAAAATTGGCTATTATAGTGAAAATGGAGAAGAGGTAGTAAAAGCTATATTAACAAGTGGTGAATTGTTTGGAGAAAAGGCAATTCTTGGTGAAAATGTTAGAGACGAATTTGCACAATCTATAGAAAACGAAACTTCCATCTGCCCAATAGGAGTGGAAACTATGCATGAATTAATGCGAGATAATCAAAACTTCAGTTTTAAAGTATATAAGTTTATTGGTTTTAAGTTTAAAAAATTAGAGCGCAGACTTCAGCTTTTATTATTTAAAGACACTAAAATACGTTTAGTAGAATTTCTTGACGAATTATGTGAGGAATATGGTTACGATTGTAAAAAAACAGGCGACCATGTTATTAAACACCCTTATACACAAAAAGATATTGCTTCATTAATAGGTACTTCAAAAGACCTACATTAAATATTCTTTTAAACGAATTAAAAGAAGAAAACTACATTAATTTTAGAAGGAAAGAAATCAGAATTTTAAAAAAAACAGCTTAATGTTAGCTAGCTAACATTTTCTAAAAGTATCATACTCTAATTTTGAATTATTAAATAATTTAAAAAAAAATAGTATGATTAGAAAAATGTTTTTTGCAGTATTAGCAATGGGAATCTTTGCTACTTCTTGTGGTAGTGATGATGATAACGGACCTACAACCTCAAGTTTAACCATAGACTTTACAGGGTTAGATGAATTAGGTAATGGTTATGTTTACGAAGGTTGGATTATTATTGATGGCGCACCAGTTTCAACAGGTGTTTTAACAAGCTTAACATTTCCGCAAACTATAACAATGGAAACTGCTCAAATTGAAGCAGCAGCAACGTTTGTGTTATCCATTGAGCCACCAAACGATACAAATCCTGACCCAGCACCAACTAAAATTTTAGCGGGTGATTTTTCAGGAAATACAGCCAATGTAAGCTCAAGAGGTATAGTTGGCGATTTTAGTAGTTCCACAGGAGCTTACATTTTAGCGACTCCTACTGACGGAGGAGGTGATACAAACGAAGAAAGTGGCGTTTGGTTTTTAGATAATTCTAGCGGAACTGCGGTTGCTGGATTAAACTTGTTACCAATACTTAATGACGGGTGGATATATGAAGGTTGGGCAGTAATTGGAGGAGTTCCAGTAAGTACAGGAACTTTTACATCAGCTTCAGGTTTTGATGATAATGCAACCACAACACCATTTAAGGGTGATGCGGGTGATGGACCAGCTTTTCCAGGTGAAGATTTTTTACAAAATGCGCCATCAGGAATGACATTTCCAACAGATTTAAAAGGAGCAACAATTGTTATTTCTGTTGAGCCTAGTCCAGATAATAGTGCAGGTCCTTTTACATTAAAACCACTAGTACATGTGGTTCCTACTGATGCAATGAATCATGTTACAATTGCAATGGGAACAGGTCTAGTAGCTGAATTAACAGGAATTGTTACACGATAAAATCGTTATTATACTTTGCTTTTTGTTAGATTTGAAGCATAGTTTCGACATAGAAACTATGCTTTTAATTTTATAAAAATGAAAATTTCTAAGTCTCAACGAAACAATATTATTTTTCTTGTCATAATTGCATTTTTAATTATTCCACAAACAAGAAAACCTATACAAGTCTTTTTAAATAAGGGTCTAGCTTTATTTAGCCCATCTACTATAAATAAAAACAAACAATCTAGGTTAATAACTTATAATTGGAAACTGAAAGATGAAAACGGAAATGTTTTCAATTTTAAAAGCACAAAAGGTAAAGTTGTTTTAGTAAATTTTTGGGCAACTTGGTGTCCGCCATGTATTGCCGAAATGCCAAGTTTACAAAAGCTTTATAATGATTATAATGATAAAATTGAATTTGTTTTTGTTTCAAATGAAAAAAATAATATAATTAATTCCTATTTAGCAAAAAACGATTACACTTTTAAAGCATATAAACCAATTGATAATTCAAATTTCTTTGAAGTATCAAGTATTCCTAGAACGTTTTTAATAGATAAAAAGGGTAATATTGTAATTAATAAAACTGGTGCAGCCAATTGGAATAGTGATTCGGTAAGAAAAACTATTGATAATTTATTGAAATAAAAAGTGCGCACGAGAAGATTCGAACTTCCACATCCTAAAACGGATACTGGCCCCTCAAGCCAGCGCGTCTACCAATTCCGCCACGTGCGCAAATTAATTTCAAGATTAGTGGGTAAAGATAATAATGTAAATTCTACCACGAAATTTTTAGTAAAGTAAATTAAGCACATACATATTATCAATTCTTCTTATTATTTTATCATTTTACTTATTTTGCATTGTATTACTTCATTAATTTAAAATTTAGTGCATATTTTAACCTAAATTAAATCAATTAAGATGAATAATATCAAGCCTAAATTTTCAATAGTAATACTATTTTTATCTTCTTTAAAACCATTTTCTTGAATAATACCTCAGTTAATTTGCATTATATTATACATATACTGATAATAAAATCCTGCATCAACAGTACTCTAAAACAATTCAGGATTCATACTTGCCATATTAGCTTTTTTACGCTTTTGTATTGGGCTATCCATATCAACTTGAAAAACATCTAAATAATCATTGTTTATACCTCCAACTGTTGCGCTTAATGACAACCCAAAGTTTCTTATTCCTGCTTCATTGGTTACATCTGTAAATTTACCTTCATCATTTCTATATAAGAGGTCTGTTTCATTATCCTTTACGTTATTCATTCTATAATATAAAAAAAAGCCCATAAACATTATGTTTATGGACTTTTTGAATAACTTAAGTTATTCTCTGTGACCGGGCTGGGGCTCGAACCCAGGACCCTCTCCTTAAAAGGGAGATGCTCTACCAACTGAGCTACCAGGTCATTAATAACAACTAATGATATTGCTGTTAGCGGGTGCAAATATAAAATGTTTAATTAATAAAACAATACTTTTTTTGAAGAAATTTTCGTTTTTTTGCACTACTTAAACGTATGTTTTTAATAATCAATTTATAGCAAAAAAATGATAGTAGTTTTTATAGGATATATGGCTTCCGGAAAGTCTACTTTAGGTAAGGTATTAGCTCAAAAATTGAACTATAGTTTTATTGATTTAGATGATTATATTGAAGAAAAAGAAAACACATCAGTTAGCAATATTTTTAAAACAAAAGGTGAAATTTATTTTAGAAAAGCAGAAATGTTGCATTTAAAAAGTATTTTAAAAAGTAAAAACAATATAGTTTTATCCTTAGGAGGAGGAACGCCTTGTTATAGCAATAACATAGAATTGCTTTTAAAAGCTAATAATATTAAAAATATTTATTTAAAGGCATCAATCCTAACTTTAGTAGAAAGACTCAAAAACGAAAAAACAAAACGCCCTTTAATTGCTCATATAAAAACAGACGAATTACTTACAGAGTTTATTGGTAAACATTTATTTGAACGTACTCAATATTATAATCAAGCTGAAATAGTAATATCAACAGATAATAAAACTGAAATTGAAATTATTGAAGAATTAATTTTTCAACTATTCTAAAACAGCTTTAAAAGTTTTACCTTCTAAAACTACATTTACATGTTCGTGTAACGACGTAGATAAAGAAATACCTTTGAAATCTGCTTTAACAGGATATTTTTTATGATTTCTATTTACTAAAACAGCAGTTTTAAATTGTTTTAAAGGCACATCTAAGAAATGTTTAACACCATAAATTAATGTAGTGCCAGAATTTAAAACATCATCTACAAGAATTAAAGATTTATTTTGATAATCTACAGATAGAATAGATGTTTTAATTTCTGCTGTAGGATTCTTTTTATCAATAATAACTTTGCAAAGAATAGGGTTAATATCAGAAATTTTTTGAAGTGCGGTTTTTAATTTTTTTGCAAGAACATAACCATTACTATCAATACCAGCTAAAATCACTTCTTTCTCATTTACATTATTTTCATATATCTGAAATGCAATGCGTTTAATTTTATGATTAATTTCGGTATGTGTTAGAATTACATTATTCGTAACATTCATATAGATTAGGTATTAAATTAAAATATAAAATTACTCATTTTCATCAGTAAAATCGTCAATATCTCTTCTATCTTTTTTTGTTGGTCTACCAACACCTTTTTTACGGTAATAATCTTTCGAGTATTTTAAAAGCTCTTGAGCTTCAAATTGCTCTTTAGGTGTAATGTCTGTTCTGTAAAGATTAACCAATTTAGCACCAATTCTACTCTCAGGTATCTCATTAACAGTAAGTTTGTAGTTTATTTGATTTTTTCTTAATTCAATAATATCTAAAGGAAATACTTCTCTGCTTGGTTTAACTATGTCTCCACTTACTCTTACTTGCCCTTTTTTACATGCAGTTGTGGCCAGCGTTCTAGTTTTGTAATACCTAATACACCATAAATACTTATCAATTCGCATACAATTATTCTAAAAACTACGTTAATGTTCTTGTACAAGATTATATTAAAATTGTATCTTGCGCCTCAAAAATAGGCAATAATGGGAAAAGGAAAAGTAGCTTTATTAATTTTATGTTTACTAGTTGGTTTTTTATCTTGTAATAAAGATGATGGTAATGGGGGTACAACTGTAGTAGAAGTAAGAGATAGAGCTGAACAACAAATAGCAGACAATGATTCAATTGTAGCCTATTTAGAAACACATTATTATAACGCTAGTGCATTTGTTTCAAATTTGGACTCAAGTATTTCTGATTTGATTATAAGTGAATTACCTGAAAGTGGTGTATTGCCAGATCCTACTAATAATGCATTGTTAATGAGTGCTGTAGAAACAAAAACTGTTGTTTTCGCTGATACAGATTACGAATTTTATATTCTTAGATTAAATGATGGAGGCGGAGAATCTCCAATTTTTTCTAATACAATTCGTGTAAATTATGAAGGCTTTACATTAGATAATAAAGTGTTTGATAGCGCAGTTACACCAGTAGATTTCGATTTAACGTCGTTAATTCCTGGGTGGAGAAAAGTGATGCCGTTTTTTAATACAGCAGAAAATTTTATTAATAATGGAGATGGTACTGTAAGTTATATAAATCATGGAGCAGGTGTTATGTTTTTGCCTTCAGGTTTAGGATATTTTTCTAATGCCACCGTTGGAATTTCGTCATATACCCCGATTGTTTTTAAATTTGAATTATTTCAAACATCAGAAAATGATCATGATAACGATGGTGTGCCTTCACAATTGGAAGATTTAAATGGAGATGGAGAATTTACTTTAGATGATGATGATACTGATGAAGACAATATTCCTAACTATTTTGATAATGATGATGATGGAGATGGAATTTTAACAATTGATGAGGACATAAATAATGACGGTGATCCAACAAATGATGATTCAAACGGTAATGGTATCCCTAATTATTTAGATTCTGAAGATGTAGAATCTAAATCATAAAAAAACTATATAAATTATAAACAAAAAAATCTCGCAGCTGCGAGATTTTTTTGTTTAGTATATCATTTACAAAATAAAAGACAAGCTTAAAATTATCTGGTCAGGGCGCGTATCTATTCTGCTAGTGTCAATATTGTTATTGTTTAAAAAAGATGCTTCATTATTGCTTAAACCTCTTTCATATCTAACATCAATACCAATTTTATTTAAATTAAGACCAATTCCGAAGTTTAAACCAAAAGACAAATCTTTTTCAATATCATTAATAGAAATGCCTTCAAATTCCGAATCTAAAATGTATTGAAACGATGGTCCCGCAAAAACACTAAGCGGGCCAATAACTTTTATTCCTACTAATACCGGAATATCAATTTTTTGCATTTTAAACTCCTCATTTGCATAATCACTTTTTGTACTAGTATATACAATTTCTGGTTTTATGTAAAGTTTCTTTCCAAATTTTCCAAAAACACCAATATGGAAACCAATATTTCTGTCTGGGTTTTCTGCGTTTGTAGATATAGATTCAAAATAATCACCATTGGCATTATAATTTAAACCAGCTTTAAATCCAAATCCACTTGCAGATTGTGCAAAAGTTGTAGTAGTAGTTAACACTAAAATTAATGTAATAAAAAAGGAATTTTTCATAATGTTCGTTTTTAAGATTTGATGTATAGTATCAAAAACGTTGCCAAATCAATATTATTTTCTTTTTATAATAATCATTATCTTTTTTTACTTATTTATCTTTGCGCCGACAGAATTTTGAATATGATATTTGAATTAAAAGGAAAAGATGCTCAAAGTAAAGCAAGAGCAGGAAAAATCATTACTGACCATGGCGTAATTGAAACGCCTATTTTTATGCCTGTTGGCACGGTTGCATCTGTAAAAGGTGTACACCAACGCGAACTTAAAAATGATATAAACCCAGACATTATTTTAGGTAATACTTACCATTTATATTTACGTCCAAAAACACATATTTTAGAAAAAGTAGGTGGCTTGCATAAGTTTATGAATTGGGACAGACCAATTTTAACAGATTCTGGCGGTTATCAAGTATATTCACTTTCGGGTAGAAGAAAAATTAAAGAAGAAGGGGTAAAGTTTAAAAGTCACATTGATGGTAGTTATCATATGTTTACTCCAGAAAATGTGATGGAAATCCAACGTAGTATAGGAGCGGATATAATTATGGCTTTTGATGAATGCACACCGTATCCTTGCGATTATAATTATGCAAAACGCTCTATGCATATGACGCATCGTTGGTTAGATAGATGTATAAATCATTTAGAAAAAACACCATTAAAGTACGATTATAATCAAGCGTTTTTTCCTATTGTACAAGGAAGCACGTATAAAGATTTGCGACAGCAATCGGCCGAATATATTGCAAACGCTGGTGCAGTTGGTAATGCAATTGGGGGTTTGTCTGTTGGTGAACCTGCCGAAGAAATGTATGCCATGACTGAGGTTGTTACAGAAATTCTTCCAGAAGATAAGCCCCGTTATTTAATGGGAGTTGGCACACCAATCAATATTTTAGAAAATATTGCGTTAGGAATAGATATGTTCGATTGTGTGATGCCAACACGTAACGCAAGAAATGGCATGTTGTTTACGGCTTATGGTTCAATAAATATTAAAAACTTAAAATGGGCAGATGATTTTTCGCCAATTGATGAAATGAATATTACATGGGTAGATACAGATTATTCAAAAGCATATTTAAGGCATTTGTTTACAGTGAATGAAAGGCTGGGTGCGCAAATAGCAACCATACATAATTTAGGTTTTTATTTATGGTTGGTTCGCGAAGCAAGAAAACATATATTAGCGGGAGATTTTAGAATTTGGAAAGACAAAATGGTTAAACAAATGAATAATCGTTTATAGGATTTGAAAATATTAGACTGGTACATATTAAAGCGTTATATATTTACATTTTTCATGATGTTGCTATTGTTTATTCCCATTGGGATAACAGTGCATCTTGCTGAAAAAATTGGAAAAATTCTTGATAACGAAGTACCTTTTGATGCGGTAATGGTATATCTTTTTGATTTTACCATCTATTTTGCACATTTATTATTTCCGCTATTTTTATTCTTATCAGTTATTTGGTTTACATCCAAACTAGCTAATAATACAGAGATTGTTGCGTTTTTAAGTTCGGGCGTTTCATTTACTAGATTTTTAAGACCTTATCTTATTGGCGCTTTTTTCGTTTCAATATTAGCACTTTTATTAGGTATGTTTTTAGCGCCTAAAGCAAGCCAAGGATTTAACGATTTTAGTTATAAATATTTTAAAAAGGGCAGGAGTGCTGTAAAAGATAAAAATGTTTTTAGACAAATAAATGATAACGATTTTATTTACGTAAGTAGTTTTAATGTTAAAAATAAGCAAGGACAAAACTTTACTTTAGAGCATATTGAAGACAATAAACTTGTTTACAAAATTAACGCTACAGGTATTAAATATATTGAAAAAGACACTATATATAGATTAACAAATTATGTAAAAAGAACCGTTGGTGAAATTAATGATGAATTAGATATTATTAGAAGTAAAGACACATTGTTTTCTTTCGATATTGAAGATTTAACACCAGTGATTTATATAGCAGAAACATTATCTTATAGTGAATTAACAGATTTTATTGACAAAGAAGAAAAACGAGGTTCATCAAATATAGGACGATATCAACTTGTAAAATACAGAAAATGGAGTTTGCCAGTTTCCGTATTTATTTTAACCATAATTGCGGTTGCAGTTTCGTCAATAAAAAGACGTGGTGGCATGGGTGTTAATTTAGCTGTTGGTATTTGTATAGCCATGATTTTTGTTTTCTTCGATAAAATTTTTGGTGTGATGGCAGAACAATCAGATTTTCCACCAATTATAGCGGTATGGTTTCCTAATATCATTTTTGGTATTTTAGCAGCATATCTTTTATATAATGCCAAACGCTAAGTTTAAAAATTACTTACACCTTCATTTTTTAGTTTTTATAGCTGGTTTTACAGCTATTTTAGGAGAATTAATTACCATAAAAGCAATTCCTTTAGTTTGGTTTAGAATGGTTATTGCTGTTGTTTTAATGTTCTTATATATTAAAATCACTAAGGTGAACATAAAGGTTTCTCTAAAAGCAATAGTTAAGTTTTCAATTGCGGGTATTATAATCGCTTTACATTGGATCACTTTTTTTGGATCTATTAATGAATCTAATATATCCATAGCTTTAGCAATGTTTTCTACAGGTGCCTTTTTTGCATCTTTTATTGAGCCTATTATTTTTAAACGAACCGTTATTTGGTATGAAATTCTTTTTGGAATACTTATAATTATTGGCGTTTTTATAATTACACAAAGTGAAATAAAATATATAAAAGGCATTTTATTAGGTATTTCTGCAGCATTGTTTTCTACATTATTTGCTGTACTAAATGGTAGTTTTTTAAAAAAGCACACCGCAACAGTTATTTCGTTTTACGAATTTTTAGGAGGTATTATATTTATTACAATTTTCTTATTGTTTCAAGGAGATGTTTTTTCAACAGATTTTTTTATTCTTAGTATTTTTGATTATAGCTATTTATTTATTTATTTTAGCTTCAATCTGTACTGCTTATGCATTTATTGCATCTGTACATGTTATGAGATATATTAGTCCTTACACAGTAGTGTTAACATACAATTTAGAACCTATATATGGTATTATAATGGCAATTTTTCTTTTTCCAGAAAAAGAGAAAATGAGTTTAGCTTTTTATTATGGCGCTTCTATTATAATTGCAACCGTATTACTAAATGGTGTATTAAAAAATATAACAACATTAAAAAGAAAATAATTGTAACAACTTATTAAGGTTTATTTTATAATTAATGCATTTCATTTTAATACTTTTATTTAAGTTAAAATGAAAAAATTATGTACGTTTGTAGACTAACTAAATATTAATAGCATTAATTAAAATTCTTATGGAATACTTAGAATTTGAACTACCTATAAAAGAGCTAGAAGATCAACTACAAAAATGTAGAGTGATTGGAGAAGAAAGTGAAGTCGACGTTACAGAAACTTGTTCTCAAATTGAAAAGAAACTAAAAGAAGCCCAAAAAGATATTTATAAAAACCTATCGCCATGGCAACGTGTACAATTGTCTCGCCACCCGAATAGACCTTACACATTAGATTATATAAAAGCTATTTGTGGTGATTCGTTTTTAGAATTGCATGGAGATCGTAATATAAAAGACGATAAAGCGATGATTGGTGGTTTAGGAAAGATTGGTGATCAAAGTTTTATGTTTATTGGCCAGCAAAAAGGCTATAATACGAAAACTAGACAATATAGAAATTTCGGAATGGCAAATCCAGAAGGCTATCGTAAAGCATTACGCCTAATGAAATCTGCCGAAAAATTTGGAATACCTGTTGTCTCTTTAATTGATACACCAGGGGCATATCCAGGTTTAGAAGCAGAAGAACGTGGACAAGGAGAAGCCATAGCTAGAAATATTTTAGAAATGACACGATTAAAAGTTCCTATCATTACTGTAGTTATTGGTGAGGGAGCCTCAGGTGGCGCCTTAGGTATTGGTGTTGGAGATAAAGTGTTGATGCTAGAAAATTCTTGGTACTCTGTAATCTCACCTGAGAACTGTTCTTCAATTTTATGGCGTAGTTGGGAATATAAAGAACAAGCAGCAGAAGCTTTAAAATTAACGGCTACAGATGCTATGAGGATAAAAGTAGTAGATGGAATTATAAAAGAGCCATTAGGTGGCGCACATAGAGATAGAACTAAAACGTTTACATCTGTAAAAAATGCGATTTTAAAATCTTTTGAAGCACTTAAAAACTTATCACCAAAAGATTTGGTCTCTCAGCGCATGGAAAAATATACTCAAATGGGAGTTTATAAAGGGTAAATCATTTAAAATCATATCATAATAAAATCTGAAGTTTTATACTTCAGATTTTTTTTATGGTTATTGACAATATTTTTAAGTTATTAACAGTTAAATTGTTAACGAGTAGTTGACAACCAGAGCTTAAGAATTCTATAAAACCACACTCATTTTAGTTACTTTCGTAGTTATGAAACAACCCAACCAACTTCAAGGATTTAAAGTAGATAAAAGTAGGATAATAAGCCTTGAAAAAGGAAAAATACCACCACAAGCTCTTGATTTAGAAGAAGTTGTTCTTGGAGCGATGATGATTGATAAAAAAGGGGTTGATGAAGTTATCGATATTTTAAGTCCAGATGCTTTTTATAAAGAAGCCCATCAACATATTTTTGAAGCAATTTTTCATTTGTTTGAAAATAGCGAACCTGTCGATTTGTTAACCGTTTCTACTCAGTTAAAGAAAAATTCAAAATTAGAATTGGCTGGTGGAGATTTCTATCTTATCTCGCTAACGCAAAAAGTATCATCTTCTGCACATATAGAATTTCATGCACGCATCATTTTACAAAAATTTATTCAACGTAGTTTAATAAAAATTTCAAGCGAAATTATTGAAGATGCGTATGATGAAACAAAAGATGTTTTCGATTTATTAGATAACGCCGAGTCTAAACTTTACGAAGTTACACAAGGTAATATTAAAAAATCTAGTGAAACAGCACAAGATTTAGTAATACAAGCCAAAAAGAAAATTGAAGAAATATCTAATAAAGAAGGGCTTAGTGGTATTCCAACTGGGTTTCATAAGCTAGATAAGCTAACTTCTGGTTGGCAACCTTCAGATTTAATTATTATTGCTGCTCGTCCAGGTATGGGTAAAACGGCTTTAACGTTATCTATGGCTAGAAATATAGCTGTAGACCAAAATATACCCGTTGCTTTTTTCTCTCTAGAAATGGCATCAGTACAGTTAATCACACGTTTAATTTCTAGTGAAACAGGATTGTCTTCTGAAAAATTACGTACAGGTAAATTAGAAAAACATGAATGGGAACAATTAAATGTAAAAGTAAAAGGTTTAGAAAAAGCACCGCTATTTATTGATGATACGCCATCACTTTCAATTTTTGATTTACGTGCAAAAGCTCGTCGTTTAGCGTCTCAGCATGGTATAAAACTAATCATGATTGATTATTTACAGTTAATGACTGGTGGTAGTAATCATAGTGGAAATCGTGAGCAAGAAATATCGATGATTTCTAGAAATTTAAAAGCTTTAGCAAAAGAATTAAGTATTCCAGTAATTGCATTATCTCAATTATCGCGTGCGGTTGAAACACGTGGAGGAAGTAAACGACCTTTACTTTCAGATTTACGTGAATCTGGAGCGATTGAGCAAGATGCCGATATTGTATCGTTTATTTTTAGACCCGAATATTATAAAATTGATGAATGGGATGATGACGAACGCTCACCAACTGAAGGGCAAGCGGAATTTATTATAGCAAAACACCGTAATGGAGGTTTAGATAATATAAGATTAAAGTTTATTGGTAATTTAGGTAAGTTTGATAATCTGGACGATTTTGATTCACCTTTCGAGTTTCATTCAAAAATGAATGCAGCAGCTAACGACGATACCTTTAAAACTGATAACTTTAAAGCAAGTCCAGACCAAGCTTTTGGTAGTTCGTTTAACGAAGAAGATGAAAATGAAGTGCCATTTTAAAAGTTAATTAACTTCTATTTTAAAAAGAAAACTTACATGTTAAACGAGCGAAGAACCACAAATATATTATTACTAATTATTGTTATACCAATAGTTTTTTATTTATTAAAAGTATTGTCTTTTATATGTATTCCGTTGGTGTTTTCTATGTTTATTGCCTTACTATTTTTACCATTAATGCGTTGGTTAGGCAAACGTAAAGTGCCAAAAATTGTAAGTATTATTATAGTTTTACTATTAATTATTGGAGGTTTTAAAGTAGGGGTAGAGCTTGTAAAATTATCAAGTAAACAAATTATAGCTACAGATACAGCTTTCTTTGATAAAGCAGAAGGGAAAATTCATGACGTAGCAGTTTATTTGGAAACTACTTTTGGGTTAGAAATACAAGAAAACCAAAATTTACTTGGTCAATTGGTGAAAAAAGAAAATATAGGAACGACTGTAGATTTTTTAAGAAAATTTTTAACCATGTTACTCATGACTGCATTTTTTGTAGTGCTTTTGTTAGCAGAATCTATTAATGCACACGAAGTGCTAAATAAAGTAGTTTTAAAAGGTAAACATGCATCTATACGTGCTTTTAGAAAAATTGAAAAAGAACTTATTACTTTTATTAAAGTGAAGTTTTTGGTTAGCTTTTTAACAGGAGTTGGTACAGGTTTAGCTTGTTATTTCTTTGATGTGAGCTTCCCTATTTTTTGGGGGCTTTTTGCATTTGTAATTAATTTTGTGCAAATGGTGGGTTCTTTTATTGCAGTAATTCTACTTTCTATTTTTGCGTTTGTAGAATTAGAACCAACAAGTATATTACTGTTTTTTATATTATCTATAACAGGAGTACAAATAATATTTGGCGCCATTTTAGAACCAATTTTCATGGGTAAATCATTCTCTATAAATATTATAGCAGTATTAATTATGTTAATGTTTTGGGGATTTCTATGGGGAATTCCAGGGCTTATTATGGCAATACCAATTACTGTATTTCTTAAAATTATTTTCGAACAGTTTCCAAGTACTAAAAATATTTCAGATTTAATGTCTTAATTACACACATCTTATAACTGGAAATTTCAACAACAATTATTACAGCACGTAGGTAAAAGCTATGATGTAATTAATATTCAATTGACTTCAATTGACTTCAAATGGCAAAAAATTAGTTTACTATTTTGATATCACTTCTTTTTTCGGAAAGTTTTAATCCCTAATATTTCCTTAAACCATTTCAATCAACATTATTTTTTAAGTATCTTTCGGTCTATGAAAAGACTGTGCCTCATTATTTTCTTATTATTCTCTATAAATACATTTGCATCTTATATTCTTATTCCTATGGATGTAGAGAGCCAGAAAAATCATTTAAAAGCTTACGGTATAACTTATTGGACACTTAATAAGCAGTTAAAAATTAAATGGTTGTTAAATTATAGAGGTGGCTCTTTTTTGTTGCCAGATTCAGAAGAAATTCAACGTGAATGTCAAATACGTGGTGTGTCTTTCGAGGTTATTTCTAACGCTAAAGCAGAAAGTATTTTAGAAGAAATTAGTAGTCCGAGTAAAAATATGGAAGCCGTTGTTTTAGAAAAAGCTCCAAAAATAGCGGTGTATACACCGTATGGAAATCAACCTTGGGATGATGCAGTAACTATGGTTTTGAAGTATGCAGAAATCCCTTATGAAACTATTTATGACGAAGAAGTTTTAAACGACAGTTTGTTGTTATTTGATTGGTTGCATTTGCATCATGAAGATTTCACAGGACAGTACGGAAAATTTTATGGAACTTATAGATCTGCAGCTTGGTATATAAATGAAAAAAAGGAAGCTGAAACATTGTCTGAAAAACTGGGATATAGTAAAGTATCTGACGAAAAATTAGATGTTGCTTTAAAAATTAGAGACTATGTTGTAGGTGGTGGATTCATGTTCGCTATGTGTAGTGCTACCGATAGTTTTGATATTGCACTTTCTGCCGAAGGTATTGATATTTGTGAGCCTATGTTTGATGGCGATGGAAGTAGCCCGAGCTATCAAAATAAAATAGATTATAGAAATACCTTTGCTTTTACTAATTATATTTTAGAACGAAGCCCAACAATTTATGAGTTTTCTTCTATTGATACTACTAGAAAACGACATATTTCAAGAACTGTAGATTATTTTTCTCTTATGGAATTTTCAGCAAAATGGGACCCAATTCCAACTATGCTATGTCAGAACCATACAGCTTTAGTTAAAGGGTTTATGGGGCAAACTACGGCTTTTACAAGAAATGAAATAAAATCGAACGTATTGGTAATGGGTGAGAATAAAAGTAATGGAGAAGCAAAATATATTCACGGAATAAAAGGAAAAGGATTTTTTACATTTTATGGAGGGCACGACCCAGAAGATTATCAGCATAGAGTAGGAGATGCTAAAACCGAACTCGATTTGCATCCAACATCACCAGGTTATAGGCTTATTTTGAATAATGTACTTTTTCCTGCGGCACGAAAAAAGAAGCAGAAGACTTAATTTATTTTTTTAACTTTAGATAAATTCAAATTACTAAGGCTTTAAAATAGTATATGTATTATAACCACCTATTTTAATTATCAGAAATTATTATTCTCTGAAATTCATATAAATATCTGTCTGCACCGTCTCCTTCTGAAGTTATATTTTGATTAATAGTTAAACTTTCAGTATCAATCACAAGGTTTCCAAATTCATTATTATCAACGATAAGAAAAGATTTATCATTGGTGTTTAAAACAGAAAACGTATAAGTTCCAGAGTTTAATCCATCTTCAATACTCTCGTCTTTATTAGTGTTTATAACTGTTAAGCTTGATGTTTCTTCATTAAAATGCCATATAATAGTTTCTAATTCAAATTGCTTATTAACACCAGAAAATCATGTGTACGTTACTTAAAGGTTAAAAAAAAATCCAATTCAATTAAGAATTGGATTTTTATTAAGCGAATAATATGTTTATAATAGGCTAAATGCCTTATTTTACTTTATCAATTACAGCTTTAAAAGCTTCAGGGCTATTCATAGCTAAATCTGCTAAAACCTTACGGTTTAATTCAATATCATTAGCTTTTAATTTCCCCATAAATTGAGAATAAGATAAACCATGTAATCTGGCTCCAGCGTTAATACGCGTAATCCATAATGCACGGAATGTTCTTTTTTTGTTTCTACGGTCTCTATACGAATATAGCATCGCTTTATCAACCGCATTTTTTGCTACTGTCCAAACGTTTTTACGTCTTCCAAAGTAACCTTTTGCTTGCTTAAGAACCTTTTTTCTTCTGGCTCTCTTCGCAACTGAATTTACTGATCTTGGCATAATTTTAATTGTTTTTTGTAGTAGGCGATCAACTTAATGATACTTTTTTGTTTGCCTAACTCCAGGGTTATTAATTTGTTTTAACCTATTAAAACAATATTACTTTAAACGTAACATTGTTTTAATATTGCTCTCATCTGCTTTATGTACTAAACCATCATGAGTTAGCTTAAGCTTACGCTTTTTAGATTTCTTTGTTAAGATGTGACTCTTAAAAGCGTGCTTTCTTTTAATCTTACCAGTACCTGTTATTTTAAAACGTTTTTTGGCACTAGATTTGGTTTTCATTTTAGGCATTTTCTTCTCCTAGTTTTTAATTATCGCTTAATTATCTTTTATACTGAAATGTATCAGTATCCTTTTTTATTTTTTTGGAGCAATAAACATAGTCATACGTTTACCCTCTAATCTTGGCATTTGTTCAACTTTACCAAATTCCTCAAGGTCTTGTGCTAAACGCAACAATAAAATATGACCTTTCTCTTTAAATATAATTGAACGCCCTTTAAAAAACACGAAAGCTTTTAACTTCGCGCCTTCTTTTAAGAACTTTTCAGCATGTTTCTTTTTAAAAGCATAATCATGATCGTCGGTATTTGGACCAAAACGAATCTCTTTGATTATAACTTTAGTAGCTTTAGATTTTAGAGCTTTATCACGTTTCTTTTGTTCGTAAAGAAACTTTTTATAATCCATAACCTTACATACAGGTGGATCTGCTTTTGGTGAAATCTCTACCAAATCCAACCCTTGCTCATCAGCTATTTTTAATGCGTCACGAGTACTATAGACACCTATTTCAACGTTGTCTCCAACTAGTCGAATATTTGGTGCTAAAATTTTAGAGTTAATCTTATGCTTGTCTTCTTGAATAACCCTTCTATTGGGTTGTCTTCTTCTACGTATTGCTATGACTTTGTAATTTTAGTTAAACTTATTTTTATTTTTAAAACGGTTTTAGCGTTTTATTTATTTCTTTTTTAATTATTTCAGAAAATGCTTCAACAGAAATCATTCCTAAATCTGCACCACCATGTTGTCGCACAGTTATTTTTCCTTCTTTCTCTTCTTGTTCCCCTATAATAATCATATATGGGTGTTTTTGCATTTCTGCTTCTCGAATCTTCTTCCCTACAGTTTCATTTCTATGATCAACGAGGGCGCGAATTTCGTCATTTTCTAGCAAATGTAAAACTTTTTCAGAGTATTTTTCATATTTCTCGCTAATAGATAAAATAATTGCCTGTGTTGGCATTAACCAAAGCGGGAAATTACCACCTGTATGTTCTAATAATAATGCTACAAAACGTTCCATGCTTCCAAAAGGTGCACGATGTATCATTATAGGTCTATGTAGCTCATTATCACTACCTTTATAAGTTAAGTCAAAACGTTCTGGCAAGTTGTAATCTACTTGAATAGTACCAAGTTGCCAACGTCTTCCTAAGGCATCTTTTACCATAAAATCTAACTTAGGGCCATAAAAAGCAGCTTCACCTTCTACAACAACATAATCCAACCCTTTATCCTTGGCAGCATTAATAATTGCGTTTTCAGCTTTTTCCCAATTAGCAACATCTCCAATATACTTGTCGGGATTTTTAGGATCCCTTACAGAAACTTGAGTACTAAAATTCTCAAAACCTAATGCGCCAAATACATAAAGCACTAAATCTATAACGCTTTTAAACTCTTGATCAAGTTGATCTGGCATACAAAATATATGAGCATCATCTTGTGTAAAACCTCTAACACGAGTTAAACCGTGTAATTCGCCACTTTGTTCGTATCTATAAACAGTTCCAAACTCAGCATAACGTTTAGGTAAATCTTTGTAACTCCATTGAAAGCTATTATATATTTCGCAATGGTGCGGACAATTCATAGGTTTTAATAAAAATTCCTCACCATCTTTAGGTGTAAGAATAGGCTGAAAACTATCTTCACCATATTTAGCATAATGTCCAGAAGTAACATAAAGTTCTTTCTGTCCAATATGTGGTGTAATAACCATTTCGTATCCAGCTTTCTTTTGTGCGGCTTTCAAGAAATTTTCTAAACGCTCACGTAAAGCGGCGCCTTTAGGTAGCCATAAAGGTAAACCCTGTCCAACTTTTTTCGAAAACGTAAAAAGCTCTAATTCTTTCCCTAGTTTTCTATGGTCACGTTTTTTTGCTTCTTCTAATAAATGTAAATGCTCCGTCAACTCTTTTTGTTTCGGGAACGAAATTCCGTAAACACGAGTAAGTTGTGGGTTATTTTCATTACCTCTCCAATACGCACCAGCAACACTTAAAATTTTCACAGCTTTAATAATACCAGTATTAGGTATATGTCCACCACGGCATAAATCTGTAAAAGTAGAATGATTACAAAAAGTAATCGTACCATCTTCCAAGTTTTCAATCAACTCAGTTTTAAATTCGTTACCTTTATATAAAGCCAAAGCTTCAGATTTACTAACATCACGCATTTTAAACTCATGCTTCCCTCTAGCAATCTCAATCATTTTATCCTCAATAGATTTAAAGTTCTTTTCAGATAAAGTTTCCTCACCAAAATCTACATCATAATAAAACCCATTCTCAATAGCAGGACCAATAGTAAGTTTAGCATCACTATATAGTTCCTCAATCGCTTGAGCTAATACATGTGCAGAACTATGCCAAAAAGCAGTCTTACCTTCATCATTTCTCCAAGTATATAAAACCAAACTCCCATCAGTAGTTAAAGGCGTAACAGTTTCTACGGTTGTACCGTTAAAATTTGCCGAAATCACATTTCTAGCAAACCCTTCACTAATGCTTTTAGCAACATCCATTGGTGTAACGTTTTCCTCAAACTGTTTCACACTTCCGTCTGGCAATGTAATATGTATCATAAAATAAATTAAAATCTGAGTGCAAAGATAATAGTATAAACAGATACATACAATATATATATAGGTATAATTTTAATTTTGGCGTTACCTTGTTAAAAAACAAGGTCGGGCTTTGCTCTCTATCTTTTTTAAGTGCCTTAAAAAAGGATGCCGTTACAATCCCTAACGCGGGCAAGTTTGTTAAGATTGAGTGTTTTTCTTTGTTCGGTTTGAGTTTGCATATACCAGTTCTAGTAAAAACGAATCAATCCGCAACTATTTTATTATTACTGCAAGCTTAAATAAGGTATCAGGATACATGATTCTAGATACACCTTAATAGATATATAAGCCACCACCCGCTAATAATTTCTCATTGGCACCAGCTTTTTTTTCATGTGTAACCAAGCGTGAATCAAGACCATAGAAAACAATGTTAAAAATAGATTTAAAAAAAAAGGTTAGGAATTGTGGTTATAGGATGTACATTTGCACCCGCTTAGCAGCACAGACCTTAAAATCTGTAGAGCAAAGCACCGTTCTTAAAGCCTATTGAAAATAGTATAAAAAAAGCTTAAAAAAGTTGTTGTGATAATAAAAATGTGTTGTA
>CAZLXG010000005.1:0-14426 GCA_964563585.1 uncultured Flavobacteriaceae bacterium
TGTAATTAATTGTTTATCTCTATATATTATCTGATAACCAGTCTCCTACTTCACTTGTGCCATAAGCTTTATTATCACCCGATAAATCTTCGGTAACAATACCTTCTGCTAACGATTTATTTACAACATTTCTAATAGCTTCAGCTTCTGCTTTCAATCCAAAAGCAGTTTCAAAAAGCATCGCTGCAGATAAAATTGTAGCTAATGGATTTGCTATGTTTTTTCCTGTTGCCTGTGGATATGAACCATGAATTGGCTCAAATAACATATTGTCTGTTCCAACAGATGCAGATGGCATTAGTCCCATAGAACCTGAAATAACAGATGCTTCATCAGTTAAAATATCGCCAAATAAGTTTTCAGTAATTAAAACATCATAACTATTTGGCCATTGTACTAATCGCATAGCAACAGCATCAACAAATTCATAAGAAACTTCAACTTCAGGATAGTCTTTTTCCATAGCCTGAACAGTTTCTCGCCATAAACGAGATGTTTCTAAAACATTAGCTTTATCTACACAACACAATTTTTTAGAACGTGTCATAGCCAATTCAAACCCTTTTTTTGCTAAACGCTGTACTTCTGCTCTTGTATATACACAATTATCAAATGCTGTTTCTCCATTGTCCCTTCTCCCTTTTTCTCCAAAATAAATTCCACCAGTTAGTTCTCTTAAAAAAACTAAATCTGTGCCTTCAATACGTTCTCTTTTTAAAGGTGAATTATCTATTAAAGAAGGAAATGTAAATGTTGGTCGCACATTAGCAAATAAACCTAATGCTTTACGCATTTTTAGTAAACCTTGTTCTGGACGTACTTTTGCACTTGGGTCGTTATCATATTTCGGATGCCCAATGGCTCCAAATAATACCGCATCGGCATTTAAACATATTTCGTGTGTTTCATCTGGGTATGGCTCACCTACAGCGTCAATTGCTGCCGCTCCTGTTAATGCAGGTTTCCATATTATTTCATGTCCAAATTTACTTGCTATTGCATCACTAACTTTTACAGCTTGGTCTATAACTTCTGGACCAATTCCGTCTCCCGCTAAAAGGGCTATGTTTAATTTCATATATTTTTGTAATCTTAATTTATTAAAATATTTAACATTTTTTCTGTGGCTTTAATTGCAGATACCGTTTGATCTGAATCTAAACCACGGGTTTTGAATTCCTTTTCAATGCTTTTCCAAGTGATAATTGTTTCACATAATGCATCCGAATTACTTCCTGGAGGTATTCTTACAGCATAATCGATTAAATCGGGCAACACTACTAAGTTTTTCTTCTTAAAAATACTTTTGATAGCATTCATAAACGCATCAAATTGCCCATCACCTTGCGAACTTGCTTGGTAAGTTTCTCCTTCAATGGTTATGGAAACTGTTGTTGAAGGTCTCAATCCTTTTGAATGTGTCAATACATACGAATCAACTTTTATTTTCTCTTCGTACGTTCTATCCAAAACATCAGAAATAATGTATGGTAAATCTTCTTTTGTAACAACTTGTTTTTTATCGCCTAATTCAATAATGCGTTGCGTTACTTTTTTTAAATCGTCATCATTCAATTGTAAACCCAACTCTTGTAAATTCTTTTGAATATTGGCTTTACCAGACGATTTCCCTAATGCGTACTTACGTTTTCTACCAAAACGTTCTGGCATTAAATCATTAAAATAAAGATTCTTTTTATTATCACCATCAGCATGTATTCCAGCCGTTTGTGTAAAAACGTTATCGCCAACAATTGGTTTGTTTACTGGGATTCTAAACCCAGAAAAGGTTTCTACCAATTTGCTTACTGTATTTAATGCTTTTTCATTTACATCTATTTTCACATCTGTCATAAAATCATTTATAACAGCAACAACACTAGCCATTGGTGCGTTTCCAGCACGTTCGCCCATACCGTTAATTGTTAAATGCAAACCATCTACACCTGCATTTATACCTTGCATAACATTTGCAACACCTAAATCGTAATCGTTATGTGCATGAAAATCAAAATGTAAATTTGGATATTTCTGTCTTATTTCAGATAGAAACTCAAAAGATTCAGAAGGTGTTAAAACACCTAATGTATCTGGGAGCATAATGCGCTTTACAGGTTGTGTTGCAATAAATTCTAAATATTCAAAAACGTAATCTTTAGAATTTCGCATTCCATTACTCCAATCTTCTAAATAAACATTGGTTTCAATACCATTTTGTTTCGCAAGAAATATGTTTTCTGAAATTTCTTTAAAATGCTGACCTGAAGTCTTTTTAAGCTGATGTGTTAAATGATTTAAAGAACCTTTAGTAAGTAAATTTTGAACCTTCGCTCCTGCTCTTTTCATCCAATCGATAGAGATGCCTTTATCAACAAATGTTAATACTTCTATTGTATGTAAATAATCATTTTTTAAAGCCCAGTTTGTAATATCTACTACTGCTTGAAATTCGCCTTCTGATACTCTAGCTGAGGCTATTTCTATTCTATCAACTTTTAATTCTTCAAGTAAAAGTTTTGCAATGGTAAGTTTTTCGGATGCCGAGAAAGATACACCTGATGTTTGTTCACCATCACGTAATGTCGTATCCATTATTTCTATTCTCTTCACACTCATTTATTAGAAAGGTCTAGTTTCAGAAAATAATTCTATATCACTTTTTATATTTTGTAAATAATCAATATCATCAAATCCATTTAGCATATTCTCCTTCTTGTATCCATTGATATCAAAAGATTCTTTTGTTCTAGCAGAAAGTAATGTAATAGTTTGTGCTTCTAAATTTATTTCTAATTCTGTAGTCGGGTCATCGTAAATTGCATTGAAAATTTGTTCTGCAAATTCAGGACTTATTTGAACTGGTAAAACACCAACATTTAAACAGTTATTTTTAAAAATATCAGCAAAGAAACTTGAAACCACACAACGGAATCCATAATCGTAAACCGACCAAGCTGCATGTTCTCTAGAAGAACCTGAGCCAAAATTTTTGCCTCCTACTAATATTTTACCGCTATAAATAGGATTGTTTAACACAAAATCCTTTTTTGGTGAATTATCTGGATTATATCTCCAATCGCGAAATAAGTTTTTATCAAAATCAACACGCTCTGTAGCTTTTAAAAAACGAGCTGGAATAATTTGATCGGTATCAACATTTTCTATTGGTAATGGAACTGCAGTACTTTTTAATATTGTGAATTTATCGTAAGCCATTTTGTATCTTAAATTATATTAATGTTCTAGGGTCTGTTACTACACCTGTAACTGCTGCTGCTGCTGCTGCTAAAGGACTTGCTAATAATGTTCTTGATCCTGGACCTTGTCTGCCTTCAAAATTTCTATTTGAAGTACTTACCGAATATTTTCCTGCTGGAATTTTATCATCATTCATAGCTAAACATGCTGAACAACCTGGTTGACGTAAAACAAACCCTGCATCGTTAAAAATATCTAATAAGCCTTCTTCTTTTATTTTTGCTTCTACTATATGCGAACCTGGAACTAACCACGCCGTAATATTATCTGCTTTTTGTCTTCCTTTTACAATAGACGCAAATGCTCTAAAATCTTCAATCCTACCATTAGTACAACTTCCTATAAACACATAATCGATTTTTTTACCAATCATTTGTTCATTTTCAGCATAACCCATATATGCTAAAGATTTATCATACGTTGCCTTTCCTCCTTCTACATCTTCAGCTAAAGGAATATTTTTAGAAATACCTATTCCCATTCCTGGGTTTGTACCGTAGGTAATCATAGGCTCTATATCACTTGCATTGAAATTTAATTCTTTATCAAATGATGCATCTTCATCCGTTTTTAAAGTTTTCCAATATACCATAGCTTTATCCCAATCATCACCTTTTGGGGTCATTGCACGTCCTTTAATATATTCAAATGTTTTCTCATCTGGAGCAATTAACCCACCACGAGCACCCATTTCAATACTTAAATTACAAACCGTCATACGTCCTTCCATTGTCATGTTTTCAAATACATCACCTGCATATTCAACAAAATAACCTGTTGCACCAGAAGTTGTTAATTGAGAAATTATAAATAACCCAACATCTTTTGGTGTTACCCCTTTACTTAAAGAACCATTGATGTTGATACGCATTTGTTTCGGTTTTGGTTGCATAATACATTGTGTAGTAAGCACCATTTCAACTTCCGAAGTACCAATACCAAAGGCTACAGCACCAAATGCACCGTGTGTTGATGTATGAGAATCTCCACAAACAATTGTTGCTCCAGGAAGTGTAATACCATTTTCTGGACCTACAACATGAACGATTCCATTGTTTTGATGACCTAATCCCCAATGGCTAATTCCAAACTCATTGGCATTGTCTTCCAATGTTTTTAATTGGTTTGCAGACAAAGGGTCTTCAATAGGCAAATGCTGATTTATTGTTGGTGTATTATGATCGGCAACTGCAAATGTGCGGTCTGGATATAACACACTTAGCCCTCTACTTTTTAATCCTACAAAAGCTACAGGACTTGTAACTTCGTGAATTAAATGACGGTCAATAAAAAAGACATCTGGTCCATCTTCAATTTTTCGCACTACATGCGAATCCCATACTTTGTCAAACAATGATTTACTCATGAGAAATAGTTTTTTTTATAAGATATCAAATGTATAAAATAACAAACTTTTATAAGGTAAAACTACTAGTGTATGATACGATGCTCAACATTTTTACATAATAGTTAATCATAGCGCATAAAACCAAATTTACTTCAATGAATTAAAGGGATTCTTGAAAATATTTTAATCTTAGTTTTTACAAAAGTCAACGGCAAACAAATTAAATTTAGGTTTCAATATTCTGTTTATTTGTTGAAGTTTTTAAAAACTATGCAAAAAAGCATGTTTTATGATTTATCATTGTAAAAGCGTATTGATTATATTGAAAATGCGATTCAAAAAGACATGAAATTTCGTAATTCATTGAAAAAAAATGATTATTGGCTTATTTAACTGATGAAGAATATCTAATTTATATTCAAAAATCTTCTGCTTTAAACAAACGTATAATGCGCATTGTAAAAGATTAAATGATTATAATATTCAACTTTTTGAGAAACCAGAACTGTTAACATCTGTTTAGTTTTCTATTAAAGACACACCATTTAAATCGGTAGTTAACACATCACTCATATAATTAAAATATGGGCGAATAGCTTTAAAAGACTTATTTACTTCATCAATAAAATTTGAAGAAACGACTTCTTTATCTGTAAATTTTCTAGTAAAAATGTAATGCTTCTTTTTTATTAAATCTATGTTTTCATGTTCTTTATTAAATCCTCTTGGTGCAGTTTTTACTTCATCTCCTTCTAATTTTCCCCAAGTAGATTTAAATTTTTTATCACCTATAATACTACGCATTTCACTAGCATCCATTTCTAATTCTTTTCTAACACGTAATAAATCTGCTGGTGCAGGTTCCCAAAATCCTGTGGCGATAAAACTTTTGTTATTGGGTTGAATATGCAAATAATAGCCACCTCTTAGCCGTGGTTTTAATCTATGGAAAGAGCCTGAAATATATGTTTTATATGGTGTTTTATCTTTTGAAAAACGAACATCTCGATAAATACGAAACATTTTCATTTTATCAACTTCATCATGTACATTAAGCAAATTAAATAGTTGACTATAAACCTGTTTTACTTCTTTTTCAATTTCTTTAAATTCCTTTTTATTATCGTTAAACCAATCGCGGTTATTGTTTTTGTCAAGTCGTTTAAAAAAATCGAAGACTTCTCTTGGTATTGTTTCGTTCATGATGAATTTTTCTTTAAATTACTAAAAGAATAGCATTATTCAAACTCAATGTTTTTTAGAATTAAGCCTGAAGCTGGTGCAATATATTCCATTCTTGTATTGCTTTCTGGCAATAAGCTAGATTTTATAGTCGCCAATTTTAGTTTACCCTTACCTAAATCAATAAGTGTTCCCATCATTAACCGAATTTGATTACGCATAAACCCTTTTCCTTTTACACGTAGTATATATGTTTTCTTTGGAAAATAATTTGCAGTATAAATAGTATTTTCAACTAACTCACAAGTAATAATATTACGTGTATAAATACCATTATCTGTTGGTCTGAAGCAATACGATTTAAAATAATGTTCTCCTTCAAAAAGTTTTGCACCTTCTTTCATCAATTCTATATCTAAATTATCTAAAATAGTTGTCATAATTGGTGCGCAAAACGGATGACATTTTTCACCATAAGTAAATAAATAATTATATTCTTTAATTTTTGAATGTTGAATGATATTAAATTTAGCATCAACTTCCTTAATTGATAAAGCTCTAATATCTTGTGGTAAATTATGATTAAATAATTCTAAAAAAGCTGATTCATTTTCCAAAGGTTCAAATAAAAACAACTCAAAAGCTGCACATTCTGCCGAAACCATAGCATCTGTTCTACCCGAACTTAAACTTTTAAAACGCTTTCCCTCAAGTATAAAATTCAATGTTCTATCTACCATTAAATGCAAAGTTTTCACATTAGGCTGCTTTTGCCAACCATGAAAACGATAGCCTAAATATTGAATTTCTAATAAGTAAAAATATTTTTTCATTTTCTTTTGAAAGTTTTAGATTGTCTTTTTTTATCTTGAGTTTCACAGGAAACTAAAATAATTAAACAAAAAAATAGAGGTGATTTTTTAAATAAGAGCATGAGCTTAGTTCTAAAATTAAACCTTTTTAAAAAACAGACAACCCGATTGCGTAAATATTTAACATTTTTTAAGAAAATGCTAAAATTAGTTATACACTTTTAAAAACCAAACCCTTTTTTTAGTTAAAGAAACCTTATTTTTATATCAGAAACAATACTCTTGAAAAAAAACTATCCATTTGACCCAATTTTTAAGCATCATTTATTAATTGCATTAGGTTTAGCTATTTGGATATTTGTTTTTTTATATTTTACAGAACCATTAGATGTCAATGAATTTAGTAATTCAGATAAATTAATTTTCTTACCAGCTTATGGGCTTTTAGGTGCTTTACTATACATAATTATACTTCCGTTTCAATATTGGTTATATAATAGATTTCAAAAAAAATGGTCACTTTTATTAGAAATAATTTTCCTAATTGTGTTCATTCATATTGCAATTATAGGGCTTAGACTATTTTATCTTTATGTAATTGTTCCAAATGAAAGGAATCCATATACTTTTATATACCATTTAAAATCAATCATATATCCTGCGTTAATCACCATTTTTCCTATTGTAATTATTGGTCGTTTTGGTTTTGGAAAGTATAAACAAAAAAAACTTGAGTTTCAAAAAATTGAAATTAAAGGAGAGGGTAATTATGATTGTTTGAAGTTATTATTAGATGAATTGATTTGCATTCAATCTTCAGATAATTACATTGAAGTATTTTATATTTCTGGAACCATTTTAAAGAAAAGTTTAATTCGAAATAAACTATCTGTTATTGCTGATGAATTTCCTGAATTATTAAGAACACATCGTAGTTTTATTATCAATCCGTTCCATTTTCAACATTGGAAAACTGAAAAAGGTAAACTTTCAGCATTGCTTTCTCAAAGCATAGAAGTGCCAATTTCAAAAACATATCAAGATGATGTGAAAACCATAATAAATTCTACCACAAAATAAAGGTATTTTACCCCAAAGGCTTTATATAATTGAGTTTGTTATGCTTTCTGATTTAGATTTGCATCAGAAAGTTTAATCAAATAAAACCACTTTTAATTATGAAAAAATTAACAATATTTTTAATTGTTCTTTTTGTAAGTATTTCAAATTCTAATGCGCAATCTGAAACTTGTGATTGTAAAAAGGATTTAGACTTTGTAGTCGAAAAAATAAAAAAAATGCCTTCATATAAAAAACAAATTAAGGATAAAAAATTAGTAGAATTCAATACAACTTATAATCAATTAGTTTTAAAGATGAAACAACCAATACCTCTTGTAGATTGTTTTAAATTATTACAACAACAGCTAATGATTGTGAATGATATTCATACTAATATTTATTTTGAAAAAGAGGTTTTAACTAAGGAAGATATTGAAAATGAAATAAAACTACTAGAATTTAAAACTTCAAATGTTTTTAAAAACCATCCAAAAACGAATCGTAATCTTATAGAATTAAAAAATGAATTGAAACAAAAACCTGACAGCAGTTTAGAGGGAATCTATAATTATAAAGGCATTCAAAAAATTGGAATTTATCTATCTGAAAACAAAAAAAACTTAATAGGTGTTGTATTAGAAAGTAGTGTTGATAGTTGGGAAGCAGGTGAGATTAGGTTTTATGCAACACATACTACAGGAAATAAATACAATGTGTTAGATTACAATATAACATCTAGAAGTCCATCAATGATGAAAAGTTTATCATTTGAAAACGGAAGACTTTGGAGTTATAAAAAATTAAAGAATACTCTAAATTATGAATTTGCACCAAAAGAAAATTCAAATTTAGAATTCAAACAATTAACCAATAATGTGCAATATCTCTATTTTAAAAATTTCAGCTCTTTTAGTGCAAAAAATAGAAAAGCATTTAAAGTCTTTTACGAAGAAGTTAAAAACAAGCTGACAGCAAAAAATATTATTGTAGACTTAAGAAACAATGGAGGCGGAAATAAAAAATTATCTGACCCTTTTTTAAAACTACTTAGAGGGAAAAATGTATTTATTATTACAAATTCTTACACAGTAAGTAATGCTGAACAGTTTACAGTAAAACTCAAAAAAATAAAAAACGCAATACATTTGGGACAAGTTACTATGGGTGCTATTTCTTATGGAATGAATTACGGATATGATTATTCCACACCTTCTGGTTTTTTTAGAATATTACCAACAGATATGGATTTTCATAAGTTTATCAAATACGAAGGAAAAGGTGTAACTCCTGATATAGCATTATTATTTGATAGAGATTGGATTGAACAAACATTAGAAGTTATCAAGAACACAAATCTATAAAAAGTTTTAAGTGCTTCTAATTTACTATATAAAGCTTCTCATTAAATCAACTGTCGTTAATTAATTTTAGCGGCAGTGTGTTTAACTATTATTCGGAGATAACAATTCTAAAATATCATCTCCAATTCGAGTAGGTCTTAGTGTTTTAGCATCCATTAAACACCACGTTGAAGCCGTTTTTGCGAGTAAAGTATCGCCTTTATAAATATGAACATGTCGAACAGACCTAACTCCCTTGGTTGCTCCTATCCATGTATAAACAGTAATTTCATCTCCTAAAAAAGCTTCATTTGCATAATCTATTTCATGGCGAATACAAAACCAAGAATATTTTTTATTAATTGTATCATTAGATAGAATTGTCCAATGCTTTTCAGACATATGATTCACCCATTGTAAATAAACCATATTATTTACGTGATTTAAATTATCAATATGTTCTTCTTTTACAGTTAAAGAATATTGATATAATGCGATGTCTTTTGGTGGTGTATTTCTCAAAATTATTTTTGCCTTGATCTTAAAACTTCAGCTATGTCACTTAATTTATGACCTTTTGCTTGCAATAATATTAAATAATGAAACAATAAATCTGCCGATTCATCTAAAAATAAATGGTCGTTATTATCTTTAGCTTCAATAATAACTTCAACAGCTTCTTCGCCTACTTTCTGCGCAATTTTATTGATTCCTCTTTTAAATAATGACGCAATGTAAGATGATTCATTTGGGTTTTCAATTCTATTTTCAATAATATCTTCTAAATCAGATAAAAAACCATATTCTCCATTATTTTCTTCACTCCAACATGTATCAGTTCCTTTATGACACGTTGGTCCATCGGGTAAAACTGTAATCAAAAGTGTATCATCATCACAATCATTTTTAATACTAACAAGGCGTAAAAAATTACGACTTTCTTCTCCTTTTGTCCAAAGTCGTTGTTTACTTCTACTGTAAAAAGTAACCTTATTTGTTTTAATTGTTTTATCAAACGATTCTTGATTCATATACCCTAACATCAATACATTTTTTGTGTTTGCATCTTGAATGATTGCTGGGATTAGCCCTTCTAAATTAAATTTTATATTCATAATCGCACTTCTATATTATTGTTTTTTAAATATTTTTTTAATTCTGGAATAGAAATTTCTCCAAAATGAAATACACTCGCAGCTAGTGCCGCATCAGCTTTACCTTCATTGAAAGTATCTATAAAATGTTGCATATTTCCTGCTCCGCCAGAAGCTATTATCGGGATATTTAATTCTTCTGATAGTCTTGCCAAAGCTTCATTTGCAAATCCGTTTTTAGTGCCGTCGTGATTCATAGATGTAAACAAAATCTCGCCAGCACCACGTTGTTCAACTTCTTTTGCCCAATCAAATAAATCTATACGAGTTGGAATACTTCCACCAGCTAAATGTACTTTCCAATTATCATCAATTTGTTTAGCATCTATAGCTACGACAATACATTGACTTCCGAATTTATTAGATAATTCGTTTATTAATTCTGGTCGTTTTACTGCTGAAGAATTAATAGAAATTTTATCTGCACCACATTTTAACAAAGCATCTACATCTTCAATAGATGAAATACCGCCACCAACTGTAAACGGAATATTTACTTGCTCTGCGACATGTAAAACCATATCTAAAGTTGTAGCTCTACCTTCTAATGTTGCTGAAATATCTAGGAAAACCAATTCATCTGCTCCAACATCAGCATATTGTTTTGCAAGTTCTACTGGGTCGCCAGCATCTCTTAAATCGACAAAATTGACACCTTTTACAGTTCTACCATTCTTAATGTCTAAACAAGGAATAATTCGTTTTGTTAGCATATCATACAAATTTTTCTAATTGCTTTAAACTTATTCTATTTTCATAAATAGCTTTCCCAATAATAACACCTTCACAACCCAATGCTTTTAGCTTAGGAAGCTCGTCAATTATTGAAATTCCTCCTGAAGCTATTAATTTAATTGATTGTCTATTGCTACTATTTTTACATTCTGAAATTATTTTTTCATACAAGTCAAAAGAAGGTCCTTCTAACATGCCGTCTTTTGCTATATCTGTACAAATTACATATTGAATACTCTTTTTTTGATATGATTTAATAAACGGAATAACTTCATTATCACTTTCTTCTAGCCAACCACTTATGGCAATTTTTTCATTATTACTATCGGCTCCTAATATGATTTTTTGAGCACCATATTTAGAAATCCAACCTTCAAAAGTTTCAGCATCATTAACAGCAATACTGCCTCCAGTAATTTGTTTTGCTCCAGAATTAAATGCAATATGCAAATCTTCATTTGTTTTTAATCCACCACCAAAATCAATTTTCAAATTTGTTTTTGATGCTATACTTTCTAATACTTTATAGTTTACAATATGCTTTGCTTTTGCACCGTCCAAATCTACTAAATGTAAATACTTGATTCCTGAAGCTTCGAATTCTTTGGCAACCTCTAAAGGGTTTTCATTATAAACTTTTTTTGTATCATAATCGCCTTTAGTTAAACGAACACACTTCCCGTCAATAATATCTATAGCTGGTATTATTCTCATATACTATAAGTTTATAAAATTTTTCAATATTCGTTCTCCTGCTTTACTACTTTTTTCTGGATGAAATTGTACACCATAAAAATTATTGTGTTGTAACGCAGAAGCATAATTTACCCCATAATCTGTTGTTGCAATGGTTTGTTCGCAATGTTCTGCATAATAACTATGTATCAAATACATATATTCATTTTCTTTAATACCCAAAAATAGTTTTGATTTTAATTCCTTTATAACATTCCATCCTATTTGTGGTACTTTTAAGTTATTTGAAAATCGCTTTACATGAGTATTAAAAATACCAAGTCCTTTAGTATTGCCTTCATCTGACGATTTACATAGCAACTGCATACCCAAACAAATACCCAAAACAGGTTGTTTTAGTTTTGGAATTATGTCCTCTAATCCGCTTTCTTTTAGCATAGACATTGCTGTACTAGCTTCTCCAACTCCAGGAAAAATTACTTTATCGGCAGCTAAAATCTCATCAGGATTATTAGATAAAACAGCATCAAAACCTAGACGTTTAAAAGCGAATTGAATACTTTTAATATTTCCAGCTCCGTAATCAATAATTATAATATTCATTATAACATGCCTTTTGTTGATGGTAAAATCATTTTTTCAATATCTCGTTTTACAGCCATTTTAATCGCTTTTGCAAAAGCCTTAAAAATGGCTTCTATTTTATGATGTTCGTTTGTGCCTTCTGCCTTAATATTCAAATTACATTTTGCACCATCGCTAAATGATTTAAAGAAATGATAAAACATCTCTGTTGGCATTTTTCCTATCATTTCACGATTAAATTCTGCATCCCAAACCAACCAATTTCTACCTCCAAAATCTATTGCTACTTGCGACAAACAATCGTCCATTGGCAAACAAAATCCGTAGCGTTCTACACCTAATTTATTGCCTAAAGCTTTTGCGAATACTTCGCCTAAAGCAATGGCTGTATCTTCAATAGTGTGATGTTCATCAACTTCTAAATCACCATCAACTTTAATATTTAAATCTAATTGACCATGACGTGCTATTTGGTCGAGCATGTGATTAAAAAAATCAATTCCGGTATCAATACTACTTTCTCCAGTTCCATCAAGGTTTACTTGAATAGTAATTTTTGTTTCGTTGGTGTTTCTAATAATTCCACCTACCCGACTATCAGCTTTTAAAAAGGCATAAATTTGTTGCCAATCATTACTTTCTAAAGCAATAAACTTGTCTAATTCGCCACGTTTAACAGTAATTTCATCAGTTCCGAGGTTTGTATTATCATTGATATAAATTCCTTTTGAGCCTAAATTTTTTGCTAACTCAATATCTGTTAACCTATCACCTATTACAAATGAATTTTCTAAATCATATTCATCAGAAAAATATTTAGTCAACAAGCCTGTGTTTGGTTTACGCGTTGGTGCATTATCTTTTGCAAATGTGATATCAATAAATTGTTCCTCAAATTCAATACCTTCAGCTTTAAACGTATCAATAATAAAATTATGTACTGGCCAAAACGTGTTTTCAGGATAAATATCAGTTCCTAAACCATCTTGGTTTGTAATCATAACAATCTCATAATCAAGTTCTTTTGCGATTCTTCCTAAATATTGAAACACTTTTGGGTAGAATACCAGCTTTTCGAAACTATCTATTTGTTCGTCTGCAGTTTCTTTAATTATGGTTCCATCACGGTCTATGAATAATACTTTCTTCATTTTACAATTCTTTTAATGCTTTTAACAATTTATTATTTTCAAATGATGTTCCAAGTGTAATTCGTAAACAATTCTCACACAAAGGCTGTGTCGTTCTATTACGAATTACTACACTTTTTTCTAATAATTGATTATACCTTTTATTGGCATCATCTACTTTTATTAACCAAAAATTAGCATCTGTTGGGTAAATTTTTTCTATAAATGGTAATTGCTTTAATGCTTCTTTTAATTTTATTCTTTCTGATAAAATTTTAGTTAATTTTTGTTTAAACCCTTCCTCATTATTCAATGCTTCTAATGCTTTTTGTTGTGTTAAAACATTAACATTATATGGTGGTTTTATTTTATTTAAAACTGAAATAATTTCAGATGAGGCATAACAAATTCCTAATCTAATTCCTGCCATTCCCCATGCTTTCGAAAGTGTTTGACACACAATTAAATTTGGATATGTATTCAATTTTGTACTCCATGATTCTTCTTCTGAAAAATCTATATAAGCTTCATCAATAACCACCAAACAATTTGATTTTTCTAAAATAGTTTCAATTTGTTCTTTCGGAATGCTATTTCCCGTTGGGTTATTCGGTGAACACAAGAAAATGATTTTAGTATCTGCATTTATTTGATTTAGAATATCATCTACATTTAAGGTGAAATCTATTGTTAAAAATGAATCTTTTAATTCGATATCATTTAATCTAGAAAGCACTTTGTACATACCATAAGTTGGTGGTGTACAAATAACATTATCTTGTTTTGGTTCGCAAAACGCTCTAAAAATCAAGTCTAAAACTTCGTCACTTCCGTTTCCTAATAAAATATTTTCTACAGGAACATTTTTAATTTCAGACAACCGCGCTTTCAACACTTTTTGAAATGGGTCTGGATAACGATTTACGCCGTTTTCAAACGGGTTTTCATTTGCATCCAAATACACATCAGCAACTTCGGTAAACTCATCTCTTGCAGATGAATAAGCAACCATTTGCTTTACATTTTCTCGTATAAAATCTTGTATGTTGAATTTTGTTGTCTTCATTATTTATATCATTCCTGCGAAGGCAGGAATCTCATTTATTTTATATTTAGTCATTTCT
>CAZLXG010000005.1:14526-59126 GCA_964563585.1 uncultured Flavobacteriaceae bacterium
ATTTCTCCTCGTTCGAAATAACAATCGTATCTATTTTAAACTTTTCAATCTCAATGTCACAGCATTCTTATGAGCTTGTAACCCTTCTGCATCTGCCATAATTTCAATAGCATTTCCAATATTTTGAATACCTTTTTTTGATATTTTTTGAAACGTGATTTTTTTAATAAATGCATCCAAATTAATGCCGCTATAAGCTTTAGCAAAACCATTTGTTGGTAATGTGTGGTTTGTTCCTGAAGCATAATCTCCTGCGCTTTCTGGCGTATAATTTCCAATAAATACTGAACCTGCATTAATTACTCCATTCAGATAGAAATCTTCATTTTCTACAGCTAGAATATAGTGCTCAGGTGCATACTCGTTGATTAAATCTAGAATATCATTTTCATTTTCTAAATAAATCAACTTCGAATTTTCAATTGCTTCTTTGGCAATTTCTTTCCTTGGCAAATCTTCTATTTGAATTGCTATTTCTTGTGCAACTGCATTCAGCATCAATTTCGATTTCGACACACAAATCACTTGACTGTCAGCTCCATGTTCTGCTTGACTTAATAAGTCTGAAGCGACAAATGAAGCGTTTGCAGTATCATCTGCTAAAACCAATAATTCTGATGGTCCAGCAGGCATATCAATTGCTATACCTTCAGATAAAGCAACTTGTTTTGCAGCTGTTACATATTGATTTCCTGGCCCAAAAATCTTGTACACTTTAGCTACAGACTCTGTTCCAAAAGTTAACGCACCAATGGCTTGAATGCCTCCAATTTTAAATACTTTGGTAATTCCAATTAACTGAGCTGTATATAAAATCGCAGGATTTATATTTCCATTTTTATCTGGTGGCGTACACAAAATAATATCTTTACAACCTGCTATTTTAGCAGGAACACCTAACATCAACACTGTCGAAAATAATGGTGCAGAACCTCCAGGAATATAAATTCCTACTTTTTCAATACCACGAGATTCTTGCCAACACTCAACTCCATTAGCTGTTGAAATTACTTTCTTTTCAATCTTTTGAGAATTGTGAAAGGTTTCTATATTTTGTTTTGCTAACTGAATAGCATTCTTTAATTCATCTGAAACTTGATTTTCTGCATTTTTAATATCATCTACAGAAACAGAAAAATCATCAATTGAAACATTATCAAACTTCTCGGTATACTTTTTTAAAGCTTTGTTTCCATTTTGTTGAACATCATCAAAAACTTCCTTAACAATACTTTCTAACGAAATAGTTGTAAACGTTGGACGTTTTAAAATGTCATCCCAATCATCTCTATTTGGATTATTAATGATATTCATTACAAAACCATTTTTTCAATTGGGCAAACCAAAATCCCTTCAGCTCCGTTTGCTTTCAACTCATCAATTACTTCCCAAAATCTATCTTTTTTAATCACTGTGTGAATTGAACTCCAGCCTTCTTCTGCCAATGGCAACACTGTTGGACTCTTCATTCCTGGTAAAATTTTAATAATGTCTTTTACCTTGTCATTTGGTGCATTTAACAATACATATTTTGAATCTCGTGCTTTTAAAACGGCTTGAATTCTAAATTGTAATTTATTTAAAATCGCTTGTTTTTTGTCAGACAGATTTGGTGATGATGTTAGAACAGATTCTGAAGTTAACATCACTTCCACTTCCTTTAAATTATTTTTAAACAAAGTACTTCCGCTTGACACAATATCAACAATAGCATCGGCTAAACCAATATTTGGTGCTATTTCTACCGAACCATTAATTACATGAATTTCTGCGGTTTCACCTTTACTTTCAAAATATTTCTTTACCGTATTTGGATACGATGTTGCAATTTTCTTTCCTCTTAAATCTGAAATATCATTATATGTAACATCTTTTGGAACTGCAATTGAAACTTTACATTTCGAAAATCCTAGTTTTTCAATAATTGGTAAATCTTCACCTTTTTCAACCAAAGTGTTTTCTCCAATAATAGCAATATCAACAACTCCGTCACGTAAATATTGAGGAATATCTCCATTTCGTAAATACAACACTTCCAAAGGAAAATTTCTAGCCACTGCCTTTAATTGGTCTTTTCCATTTTCAATTGAAATCCCACAACTCTTTAATAACTGTAAGGAATCTGTATTTAATCTTCCTGATTTCTGAACTGCAATTTTTAACTTATTCATTTGTCTTGTTTATATAAATTTGAAACAATCAAGTTTTAATTAAAAATTAAAAACCCGCTTGATTGTCTCAAACGGGTTTAAAAATATGTTGATTTTATTCAATACATCTTCAATTCGCTTGAAAGCAAATATGAAAATGATGATGTAATTGAATAAAGTTCATTTCTTGTTTTTCTTAAAGCAAATATCAACAATAAAATTTATAATTCTAGGTATTCAATACAATTTTTATAATTATTGAATATTCTATATTTTTACTTATAAATCATTATTTAATATTTAAAAGAATGATTTAAAAGCTATAATTACTTAATGGCTGTTTTATTGATTTCCTAAAATAATAGGCATTCCGCTATCACCAGAACCAATAATAATTACTTTACTATTTGGCGATGCTGCTAATTTAATAGTTGCTTCAATGCCTTTGTCTTGAAGGATTTTATCGGTTAATGATGCACTTAAAATTTTATTTGCATCTGCTTTACCCCTAGCTTCAATAATTACTTTTTCCGCTTCTTTTGCAGCAGTAACTAATCTAAACTCATATTCTAAAGATTCTTGCTCTTGTTTTAATTTACGTTCAATCGCTTCCTTTATAGTTGATGGTAATGTAACATCACGTACCAATACTTCATTTAATTGTACATATTGCTTATCAAGAATTTTTTTAGTTTCTTCATATATTTCATCTTGAATAATATCACGTTTACTAGAATATAATTGTTCTGGCGTGTAACGTCCTACAACTGAACGTGCTGCACTACGTATAGCTGGCTGAATTACACGTTGTAAATAATCTTCGCCAAGGGATTGGTGTAAATTACCTAGGTTGTTATAAATTGGTTGAAACCAAGCTGAAGCATCAATTTGAATTTCTAATCCATTAGATGATAACACTTTCATTTTTTCAAAAAGCTCTTGTTGACGTACTTCGTAAACAATTACTTTATTCCAAGGTGCTACAATATGAAATCCTTCTCCTAAAGGTGGCTCATCTGTAACCACACCATTGTCAAAGGTTTTATAAAGCACTCCTGCTTCACCAGAACCTATAGTTATAGCTGATTTTGATAATAATACTATTAATACAATTGCCCCAAATATAAAGGGTATTGCAATTTTTGGTAATTTTTCCATTAGTTGTTTTAGTTTAAATTAATCCGTTATATTTTCTTAAAAACCACTCTATTGTTAAGCTTAATGCTATTAAAATAAGGAGGTATTTCCAATCAATCAAAGGTATGGTATTTTTATTGCTTTTTTGAATTGTTATGAAGCGATTATCACTTAATAAATCGCTTATTAAACTTTCTGTATTATCAATAAAATAACTTTCACCTTTACTGTTAGTAGCTAATTGTTGTAACTTTGTTACACTTGCGTTTAAAAATTGTTGTTCAACATTGTATTCTAAAATTTTAAACGTTCCAGATTTTGATAGATTTTCATTTATTGCCCGAATAGTAAAACTGTATTTCGAAGGTGGTAAACTACTTAAATCTACTTGAAAATTGTTGTTTTTTAATATAAGAGGAAATATTTTTTCTTCATCTGAAACTTTGTTTTTTACAGTAATATGAAGTGTTTTACGAGCATCAAACACATAGTTTTTATCGAAAAATTGTGCTTTTATAACAATACCATTACTACCATTATAAAATGATTCGTATTCTATATTTAATCTGCTTCTTCGTTTATTTGAAGCTAAATATTGAACGAGCTTCCCGATAAAATCATCAAATTCATTAAATGTTTTTGAATTTATAAAACTCTGTGCACGCCATTGCCAAATATTCTCACCAAATAATACAGCTTCTCTTCTACCGTTAGTTTCAAATGTTGCTAACAATGGTTCTTTAGTTGAAACATTGCCCAATTTTTTATTTAAAATAGATTGAAAAGGAATTGAAAATTTAACAGAACCATAATTTGATTTTAAAGGAGGAAACGATTCGAAATTTATATCGTCTATTATAAAAGGTGAAAAATTAAAATTTAATTCTGCCTGATAATCTTCGGTTTGGTTTGTTATTTCATTTGTATAATTTTCATTCACTGAGTTTAGAAAATCCAAATCAGTTTTTGTGCCTACAATTACAAACTTATTCTTGTTTTGTTCTTCTAATAATTCAAATAACTTCTTAAACTTACTATTTGGTTGATTTATTATAATTAATTGAAAATCATTGATTTGACTAATTATTTCATTTAATTTCAAAAAGGTTACAGAACGTTGTTCGTTACTCTCAATACTTTTCTTTAAAGCACCTAAATCTGGATGTAAAAAATCGCTTACAATAGCTATTTTGGTTTTTTGGTCAATAACTTCAACTGCAAAATTCTTGGTGTTATTTATTTTATTTTTCTCGCTATCAATAGGAATAATAGTCGCTTTTAAACTACTAACTCCAACCCTATTTGCTGGTAATGTAAAGTTAATTGTTTTGGAGTTATTATTCTTTGTAAACTTTACGGGTTGTGAATATACTATTGTATTACCACTTGTTACTACAAACCGAGAATTAACAGTGCTATTGCCGTTATAAACCACAATGGTTTCAATAGGAAATCGATTCTTTAAATAAGCGTACCTATTTACGTTAAGTTGTTGAATTTTTAAATCGGTATAAGTTACCGTATCACCCAAAATTACTGGGTAAATAGGTTGTTTATAGGTTGTATGCGAAAATTCATAATCGCTACCATAAGTTTGATTTCCGTCAGTAATTAATATGGTTGGCGCATTTGTATCTTTATAAATTTGAGATAATTGACTAAACGCATTATTAATATTTGTTTGTTTTTCTGAAAACGAAATAGAATCCGTAGCATTTAACGACTCACCAAAAGTGTATTTAGTAATATTGAATTTATCATTCAATCTATCATGATTAACTATTATATTAATGATATTTAAAGCATTTTCATCTTGTTTTAAATGTTTTATTGAACTTGAATTATCAACAGCAACTATTAAGTTTGGTTTTTCAGTTGATAAACTAATTTGCTCAAACTTAGGGTTTATAAGCAATAATAAAATTGAAAAAATTGTAAGAAATCTTAAAAATAAAAAAAACATATCTAATTTAGATATGCTTTTCTTTTTATATGTATACTGAAAAAGAGCTAGCAAAAGTGCTACAATTCCAGCTATAAAAATATAAATTAATGTTTCTGAAGACATCGTTTAAGTTAACATTCCTCCGTCTACATTTAATGTTTGTCCTGTAACATAAGCACTCATGTCGCTAGCTAAAAACACACATACATTGGCTATATCTTCTGGTGTTCCTCCTCGTTTTAAAGGAATTGCAGCCCTCCAACTTTTTACAGTTTCTTCATCAAGTTTAGCTGTCATTTCAGTTTCAATAAAACCTGGAGCAACTACATTACTTCGTATATTTCTTGAACCTAACTCTAAAGCAACAGATTTTGAAAATCCTATAATCCCTGCTTTTGAAGCTGCATAATTTGTTTGTCCTGCATTTCCTTTTACACCAACTACCGAGCTCATATTAATAATAGAACCTTTACGCTGTTTAAGCATGGTACGTTGCACCGCTTTTGTCATATTAAAAACAGACTTTAAGTTAACTTCTATAACGCGATCAAAATCGTCTTCGCTAATACGCATCAACAAATTATCTTTTGTAATACCTGCATTGTTAACCAAAATATCAATACTACCGAATTCTTCTAAAACATCTACTGCTAATTGTTGAGATTCATCAAAACTCGCTGCATTACTTTGATATCCTTTAGCTTTAACGCCTAATGCATTTAACTCTTTTTCTAGTTCATTTGCCGCTTCTACCGAAGAGCTATATGTAAAAGCAACATTTGCGCCTTGTTCTGCAAAAACTTTTGCAATACCTTTTCCTATACCTCTACTGGCTCCAGTTATTATTGCCGTTTTTCCTTCTAATAGTTTCATATATAATAAAATAAGTTCTTTTTAATTAGTTATGATTCATATAAAGTTAAAATCACTTTCTGTAAAATCAAATATAATAAATCCAAACTGCATCAAATAAAAAAACCTCACAAAATCTTGTGAGGTTTTTAACAATTATATTGTTTTTGCTTAAGCTAAAACTTCAGCAATTTTCTTTCCTATTTCAGCAGGAGAATCTACAACGTGAATTCCACATGCTTTTAATATTTTCTTCTTTGCTTGTGCAGTATCATCACTTCCACCAACAATGGCTCCAGCATGTCCCATAGTACGTCCCGCAGGCGCAGTTTCACCAGCGATAAAACCTACAACAGGTTTTTTACTACCACTAGCTTTGTACCAATTTGCAGCTTCTGCTTCTAACTGACCTCCAATTTCACCAATCATAACAACTGCTTCAGTTTCTGGGTCGTTTATTAATAATTCTACAGCTTCTTTTGTAGTTGTTCCAATAATTGGATCACCACCAATTCCAATAGCCGTTGTAATACCTAAACCTTGTTTTACAACTTGGTCTGCAGCTTCATAAGTTAATGTTCCAGATTTTGAAACAATACCAACTCTACCCTTTTTGAAAACAAACCCTGGCATAATACCAACTTTAGCTTCACCTGGAGTAATAATTCCTGGGCAATTTGGACCTATTAATCTGCAATCTCTGTCTTTAATATAACTTGATGCTTTAATCATATCTGCAACAGGAATACCTTCAGTAATACAAATAATAACTTTTATACCTGCATCAGCAGCTTCCATAATTGCATCGGCAGCAAATGCTGGCGGTACAAAAATGATAGTTGTATCTGCTCCAACTTGTTCTACAGCTTCTTGTACTGTATTAAAAACTGGTTTATCTAAATGTGTTTGCCCTCCTTTTCCTGGTGTAACACCTCCAACAACATTGGTTCCATACTCAATCATTTGACCTGCATGAAATGTTCCTTCACTACCTGTAAAACCTTGAACTATTATTTTTGAATCTTTATTTACTAAAACACTCATTTGTATATTTTTTATTTACTAAAGTTGCACAAAAATACCTAATTGCTCTTACTTTTTACAACTTAATTATTTAATTTTTTTAATATTTCAGGAATCTTTCTAATATATGCCATTTCTTTAAATTTTTCTCTAGCCTCTACTGCCGGAGAACCAAAATATGATTTATTTTCATCGGTAGAATGTCCTAATCCTGATTGTGCGTAAAGTTCTGTACCCTTTGCAATTGTAATTCCGCTTTTCACACCAACTTGTCCCCAAATAATTACATTGTCTTCAACAACAACACAACCCGCAATTGCTGCTTGTGAAGCAATCAAGCATTTTTTACCAATAACAGTATCGTGACCTATTTGAATTTGATTATCTAATTTTGAACCTTCGCCTATTATTGTGTTAGCTGTAACGCCTCTATCTATAGTGCATAGCGCGCCTAAATCTACATTATCTTCTATAACGACACGTCCACCTGAAAGTAATCTATCATAACCATCTGGTCTATTTTTATAGTAAAATGCGTTAGCTCCTAAAACAGTTCCTGCATGAATAGTAACATTATCACCAATTATGGCATCGTCATAAATACTAACATTAGAATGGATAAAACAATCATTCCCTATAACTACATTATTTCCAATAAAACAATTAGGTTGAACTATTGTGTTTTTTCCTATGATAGCAGAATTTGATATTTGACTATTTGAAGAATAAAATGGTTTGAAATGATTGGTAAGCGTATTAAAATCTCTAAATGGGTCGTCGCTAATAAGCAATACTTTCCCATCGGGACAATCCACCTCTTTATTAATTAAAATAATAGTTGCAGATGATTCTAAAGCTTTATCATAGTATTTTGGATGGTCTACAAATACAATATCACCAGTTTCTACAACATGAATTTCGTTCATTCCTAAAACAGGAAAATCATCGTTTCCAACAAAATCACAATTAATTAATTGTGCAATTTCTTTTAAAGTATGTGGTTTTGGGAATTTCAAATGAAACTATTCTTTAACACGTTCTTTATACGTTCCTTTTTCAGTTTCAACTTTAATCTTATCTCCTTCATTAATAAATAAAGGCACATTTACAGTTGCTCCAGTTTCTACAGTTGCAGGCTTTGTAGCATTTGTTGCTGTATTTCCTTTAATACCTGGTTCTGTTGCTGTAACTTCTAAAACAACACTTGCTGGCATTTCTACCGAAAGTGGCATGTCATCTTCAGCATTTATAATTACAGTAACAACTTGTCCTTCCTTCATTAAACCTGGATTATCTAAAACAGATTCAACTAATTGAATTTGTGTATAATCCTCAGTATTCATAAAGTGATAAAATTCACCATCATTATATAAAAACTGAAATTTATGAGTTTCAACACGTACATCTTCTAATTTATGACCTGCAGAAAATGTATTATCTAATACTTTTCCGTTTGTTACACTTTTCATTTTAGTACGAACAAACGCTGGTCCTTTACCCGGTTTTACGTGTAAAAATTCAATTATTTTATAGATATCATTGTTGTACTTAATGCACAATCCATTTCTTATATCACTTGTACTTGCCATATTATTTGTAATTTTTTAGTTTGATTTGAAATATCCTTTCATGATACCCCGATGTGAATTCTTAATAAATTGAAGAATTTCATCACGCTCTGGAGTTGCTTCCATTTCTGCTTCAATTATTTCTGAAGCCTGCGTATTGTTATAATTTTTTTGATAGAGTATTCTAAAAATATTCTGAATTTCTCTGATTTTATCACTTGTATAGCCTCTTCTTCTCAATCCAACTGAATTTATTCCAACATATGATAATGGCTCTCTTGCAGCTTTCACATACGGTGGCACATCTTTTCTTACCAAAGAACCTCCAGTTACAAATGCATGATTTCCTATTGAAACAAACTGATGTACAGCTGTCATACCTGCTAATATTACATAATCACCAATAGTAATATGTCCTGCGAGTGTACTATTATTTGAAAAAATACAATTAGCACCCACAATACAGTCGTGTGCAATGTGGCAATATGCCATAATTAAACAATTATCACCAATAACTGTTTTCATTTTATCTACTGTACCTCTATTTATAGTAACACATTCACGAATAGTAACGTTATCACCTATTTCAACCGTAGTATCTTCATCGTTATATTTTAAATCTTGAGGAACTGCTGAAATTACAGAGCCAGGGAAAATATTACAATTTTTACCAATTCTGGCACCTTCCATAATAGTTACATTACTACCTATCCAAGTTCCCATACCAATTTTTACATTATTATGTATGGTAGTAAAAGGTTCTATAACAACATTCTTCGCAATTTTTGCTCCTGGATGAACGTATGCAAGTGGTTGGTTCATAATTATTTAATTTTTGAGATTTGAGCCATTAATTCAGCTTCCGCACATAATTTACCATTGGCATAGGCATAACCTTGCATATGGCAAATACCACGACGAATTTGTGTAATTAAGCTACATTTAAATATTAATGTATCGCCTGGAGATACTTTTCGTTTAAACTTCACTTTATCCATTTTCATGAAAAATGTTAAGTAGTTTTCTGGGTCTGGAACTGTATTTAAAACTAAAACACCTCCTGTTTGCGCCATGGCTTCAACAATTAAAACACCAGGCATTACAGGTGAACCAGGAAAATGACCAACAAAAAACGGTTCATTCATGGTTACATTTTTCATAGCAATTACATGTGTATCTGTAAGCTCAAAAACCTTATCAATCATCAAGAAAGGAGGTCTATGTGGCAACATATCCATTATTTGATTTACATCCATTAACGGTGTTTGATGTAAATCTACTTTAGGAACGTAGTTACGTCTTTCATTTTTAATTATTTTAGATAATTTTTTTGCAAATTGAGTATTAATACCATGCCCAGGTTTATTTGCAATAACTTTACCTCTAATTCTGGTACCTATTAATGCTAAGTCTCCTATAACGTCTAACAACTTATGCCTAGCTGCTTCGTTTGGGTAGTGCAATGTTAAGTTATCTAAAATACCATTTGGCTTAATAGATATTGAATCTTTATTAAAAGCCTTTTTAAGTCTTTCAATAGTTTCTGGAGATAATGCTTTATCAACATAAACAATAGCATTATTTAAATCGCCACCTTTTATTAATCCATTTTCTAAAAGCATCTCAATTTCATGTAAAAAACTAAATGTACGTGAGTTAGAAATATCTTTTTTAAAATCTGATATATGATTTAGTGTTGCATTTTGAGTTCCTAAAACTTTAGTTCCAAAATCTACCATGGTAGTAATTTGGTACTCATTAGAGGGCATCACGATAATCTCACTCCCAGTTTCTTTATCTGAAAATGAAATAACTTCTGAAATAACGTATTCTTCTCTAAAGGCATCAAGTTCTACAATACCAGCTTCTTCTATAGCTTCAACAAAAAACTTAGAAGAACCATCCATAATAGGAGGCTCAGATTCATTTAATTCAATAATAGCATTGTCAATATCTAATCCAACTAATGCCGCAAGCACATGTTCTGAAGTTTGTATCTTAACTCCGTTTTTTTCTAAACAGGTACCACGTTGTGTATTTGTAACATAATTAGCATTAGCCTCTATTATTGGTGTTCCTTCTAAATCAATACGTTTAAAAGCTAAACCAGAGTTAGCTTCTGATGGTTTAAAAGTTAGCGTTACACTTTTACCTGTATGTAAACCAACACCAGTTAAAGACACTTCTTTAGCTAGGGTTTTCTGTTTTATTTCGGTATTAATTATTGCCATTTATTTTTTTTTCAATTTCATTAATATTTTTAACAATACTAGGAAGGTTTTTAAAATGCACATACGATTTATTATAATCGCTAAGTGTTAATGCTGGAGAGCCTTGAAGCACTTCGTTATCCTTTACGTTTCTTCCTATGCCTGTTTGTGCTTGTACTTTTACATTATTGCCAATAGTAATATGTCCTGCAATACCAACTTGTCCTCCAATTTGACAATTATCGCCAATTTTTGTTGAACCTGCAACTCCTGTTTGTGCTGCTATAACAGTGTGTTTACCAATTTCTACATTATGTGCAATCTGAATTTGGTTATCTAATTTTGCTCCATATCTGATTATTGTGGAACCAAAAGTAGCTTTATCAATAGTAGTTGCTGCTCCAATATCTACATAATCTTCAATAATAACATTTCCTATTTGTGGTATTTTTGTATAGCCTCCAGTTTCATTTGGCGCAAAACCAAATCCGTCTGCTCCAATAATTGCTCCCGAATTTATAACACAATGGTTCCCTATTATGGTTTCTGAATAAATTTTAGCTCCCGAAAAAATTATGGTATCATTTCCAATAACAACATTATCTCCAATATATGCATTTGGAAAAATCTTCACATTGTCACCAATAATTGCATGGTCTCCTATATAAGAAAACGCACCTAAATATATATTCTTTCCATATTTTGAAGATTCTGAAACAAATGACGGTTGCTCAATACCCTCTTTGTTTAGCTTATTCATATTGTAAAATTCCAACACTTTAGTAAATGCCAAATATGCATCATCTACCTTTATAAGCGTTGCATTAATTTCATTTTCTGGAATAAATGTTTTATTTACAATGGCTACAGATGCCTTTGTTGAATATATGTGAGGAGTATATTTAGGATTTGCTAGAAAGGTTAGAGAACCTTCTGTACCTTCATCAATCTTAGATATTTTTGAAACTTCAATATCTGGATTACCAACAACATCACCTTCTAATATTTTTGCAATTTGTTGTGCTGTAAATTTTACACTCAAAAGTTTGTAGTTTTTGTTTGATTAACGCAAAAATAGGAAAAATGTGTTAAAGTTTTTCATGTACGCTTTGCTTATTATTTTTAATGATTATATGTATCATTTTATATTCTTCGTAATTTAATTGAATAAATTGTGTTACAAGGTTTCTTTAGGATAACATATATAATATTTGGTTACCGGTTTTGACAATGCTTTTAAATTCAATTGGTCGGAAGCTTTTACAATATCTTCAATTTTCCCAGACTTATGCAATATGTTTATATTTTGATGTTTTATTTGATACGCTTGATTTGAAACACTACCGGTAAATACAAAATATTGTGCTTCAGCTTTAGTAATATTATATTTATTAACTAGCTTTTTTATATGTTTTTCTAAGCTTTTCTTTTTTATACTTTTCTTTTTCATTTTTATTTTAAGTAAATTTCTGTTGATAATCATTTCACATAGATTACTCAGAACAAAATCTTCATGATGTTGCCATTCTTTCATTGCTGAAACAATATCATAATCATCTAATTCAGAAAATATATCTAAAGTTTCATCATTAAAATTATCGATTGAAATTTCGTTGCTTAAAAAATATTTCAATGCATTACTAGCGTGTAATTCCTGTTCGTTATTATATAGCTCTTTTGCACGACGTAACACTCTAATTAGTAATTGCTCTGCAACTAATCCTGTTTTATGTAAATACACTTGCCAATACATTAATCGGCGTGCCACAATAAATTTTTCTACACTATAAATACCTTTTTCTTCAACTACTAATGCATCATCTACCACATTTAGCATTGTAATTAATCGTTCACTATTAATATTCCCTTCGGCAACACCTGTATAAAAACTGTCTCGTTTTAAATAATCGGCTCTATCGATATCTAATTGCCCAGAAATTAGCTGACACATAAATGCTCTGTGATACTCACCTTTAAAAATTTGAATGGCAAGCGTTAAATTTGAGTTAAATTCTTCATTCAAACGCTCCATGAAAAGCAATGAAATTTGCTCGTGCGACACGCTATTTACAATGCTATGTTCCATGGCGTGCGAAAAAGGACCATGACCAATATCGTGCAATAAAATAGCAATATAAAGGGCTTCCTCTTCTTCTTTAGAAATTGTAACTCCTTTAAAACGAAGTAGATTAACTGTTTGTTGCATTAAATGCACGCAACCAATAGCATGATGAAAACGTGTGTGATGTGCACCTGGATATACCATGTACGACATTCCCATTTGTGTAATTCTTCTTAGGCGCTGAAAATACTTATGCTGTATTAAATCGAAAATTAGAGTATTCGGAATTGTAATAAATCCGTAAATTGGGTCGTTTAAGATTTTAAGTTTGTTCAAATTTTAATTTTTAACAATAATATTACAAATATAATCATATGAATAAGATAAATATACTTTGGGTTGATGATGAAATTGATTTATTAAAACCACACATTATATTCCTTGAACAACGCAATTATAAGGTTACTACTTGTAATAGTGGTACCGAAGCTATAGATATTTTAGATGATACAAATTTTGATATTGTTTTTTTAGATGAAAATATGCCAGGTCTTACTGGTCTTGAGACTTTAAATGAAATTAAAGAAAAACAAGATACGCTTCCCGTTGTAATGATTACAAAAAGTGAAGAAGAATATATTATGGAAGAAGCTATTGGGAATAAAATAGCCGATTACCTTATTAAACCTGTAAACCCGAATCAGATATTATTAAGTTTAAAAAAGAATTTAGACCACTCTAGACTTGTTTCTGAGAAGACAACATCAAACTATCAGCAAGAGTTTAGAAAAATAGCCATGGATTTATCTATGGTAAATACATATGAAGAATGGGTTAGTTTATATCAAAAACTTGTTTATTGGGAAATTCAATTAGAAAATATTGAAGATGCTGGAATGTTCGAGATTTTAGAATCTCAAAAAAATGAGGCAAATATCCAATTCGGTAAATTTATAGATAAAAATTATATTGAATGGTTTGAGCCTTATACTGAAGCTCCTGTTATGTCACATACGCTTTTCAAAGAAAAAATAGCACCCGAATTAAGCAAAGAACAACCTACCCTATTAGTTGTTGTTGATAATTTACGCTACGATCAATGGAAAGTTTTTGAACCTATAATTAATAACTATTATAAAAAAGATAAAGAAGAAGCATTTTTTAGCATTTTACCTACCGCAACTCAGTATGCAAGAAATGCAATTTTTTCAGGTTTAATGCCTAGTGATATGGAAAAATTATTTCCAGAATATTGGAGAAATGATACGGATGAAGGTGGCAAAAACATGTTTGAAGAAGATTTTTTGCGAACACAAATGAAACGCTTAGGTTTAAATAATTTAAAATATGAATATTATAAAATCACTAATTTAAAATCTGGAAAAAAATTAGTAGACAATTTTAATTCTATAAAAGACAATGACTTAACGGTTGTTGTATATAATTTTGTTGATATGCTTTCACATTCAAAAACAGAAATGGAGGTTGTAAAAGAATTAGCATCTAACGATAAAGCTTACAGATCGTTAGCATTAAGTTGGTTTAAAAATTCTCCTTTGTTAGAAATGATTCAACAAGCACAACAATTAGGTTTCAAACTTATATTAACTACAGACCACGGCACTATAAATGTGAAGAATCCATCTAAAGTAATTGGAGATAAGGATACCAGTTTAAATCTTCGTTATAAAACTGGAAGAAGCTTAACTTATGATGCTAAAGATGTGTTAGTAGCTAAAAACCCAAAAGATATTCACTTACCTTCTATAACTATGAGTAGCTCCTTTATTTTTGCTAAAGGCGATTTGTTTTTTGCATACCCAAACAATTATAATCATTATGTAAGTTATTTTAGAAACACATACCAACATGGTGGGGTTTCACTTGAAGAAATGATTATTCCTTTCGCAGTATTCAACCCAAAATAATCTATATAACACAAAAAACATCGATGAAATACGTTTTTTATTAGTTTTTCCCAAATTAAATTATTAATATTGCATATAAATTTTAATTAAAGTTGGAAATTAGTTATAAGGTTAATGAGATAGAAGATGTTGCAGAACAGCTAATAAAAAATCTTAAAACTAAAACTTTATTAATTTATGGAGAAATGGGAGCTGGTAAAACAACACTTATTAAAGCCATTGTTAAAACATTAGGTAGTAAAGATGTTGTAAGTAGTCCAACTTTTTCAATTGTTAATGAATACGAATTAAAAAATGATAAAATTTATCATTTTGATTTATATAGAATTAAAGATTTAGAAGAGGCTTATAATTTTGGAATTGAAGATTATTTATTTAATAATAATTGGATATTAATTGAATGGCCAGAAAAAATTGAAGGTATTTTATTAGATGATTTTGATTATATAAATATCAAAATTAGCTCTAAAAACACAAGAATATTAAGTTTAAATAAGTAAACCATAACCCCAAAAAGCAGTAAATTTATAAGAATAAATAACATAAAACACTCCGGATTCTGAAGTTTTACGGGAAAACCACATCACTAATTTTAAAAACCAATGTTTTTAACATAATTTTAACATTTGAACCAATTCTTCAGAACAACCTTTAGTTACATTTGATTATTAATTAATTAAATCCCTTATAAGATGAAAACTAAAAAGTACTTAATTGCAATGGCAATTTTCGGAGGTATGTTGTTTACGGCCTATGCTGCAAACATGATTAACCTAGATGAGCAACAAACAGCAAAAATCGAAAAATCAAGAATTAAAGTTCCATGTGGCGGATAGAAAAGGCTTGATAATAGGTAGTATTGTTGCTACATTAATTGCAACAACTCCTTATTTATTTTATTTATACGAAAGTGTTCCAGATACTAATATTTGGGACACTTTTTTATTTTCCTATGAAAGTAAGTTTTATGAAAGTGTTTTTGTATTAGCATGGACTATTGCAGGTAAAATAATACCACTTTTTTTATTACTTATTTGGTTTTTCACTTGTAAACATTGGTGGTATCATACAATTTTAGTGCCTATTGCAATGTATTCATATCAAATATTTGTCACTTTTAAGCAAGATAGTTCAAATGTTGATTCTGATCAACTTATATATCTAATTCCAATAATGGCATTTATTATCCCATCTATATATTTAATAAGAGCACAAATATTTAACAAAATAAATACAGCAAATAAATCATTAGAAGAATTAGAAGACGAATTTAAAATCTCACCTACAAATTTCTGGGGAAAAATAAAAAAGTACTTTTAAACTAGTTAAGTCGGTCTCTTTCTTTAAGTTCAATATCTTTTTTATTATTCTGAAGTCTAAAGTTCCCAAACTTGTAGTTAAACCCGAATGTAAATAACCTGTTTTCTAACCTCGAGTTCATAAGCGCATTTTGGTTTAAGTATTTGGTTGTTTGTGTGAAGTTTTGGTTGTTAAATACATCCGTTATACCAATACTAATCGATGCTCTTCTATTCCACAATATTTTTCTTAAATTTATATCTAACCCCGATCTATTACTAATTTCTGACGGTCCATTAAAAAGAGATGATAAATATATATATGAAACATCCACCTTTAAGCTTTTATCTTTTAAAAACGTGAAATAATTTATTAGTTGTGCATATACTGACCATTTTTTGTTATTGAATAATTCATTATTACTTTCTAATGCAAAAAATTGATTATCGTAATAATATAGAGAAGAAAGCACATACATATTCCAGTCATTAGCAATTTTTGTATAAGTCATAAAATCTAATCCGTATGAAATACTCTTTTTTGTATTCGTATTAATATATTTTAAAATATTATTATCATTGTCTTGAAAAGTTATTTCTAACGTTGGATTATTCTCATGTCTATAGTATAATTCAAAAGTATATTTCTGTTTTAATGTATAACCCAATTTAAAAATATCATCTATTTGGGGTTTTAGCTTTGGGTCGCCAGTAACATATGCATTATCATTTAAAAAATATTTAAATGGGTTTAACTGACTATATCTTGGACGATAAATACGTTTATTATAGTTAAAGTAAATCTCATTGTTTTCATTAATGGTATTCAGTACATGAAAAGATGGAAACACTTTTACATAATCATTATTATTGATTTGATTTGATGATAAGGAGTTTCCTTTAATACCAGTATACTCTACCCTTAAACCAGATTTTAAGCTCCATTTTTTCCAATCTTTTGAGTAACTTGTGTAAACAGCATAATTAGATTCATCATATAAAAAAGTATCCGAATTTTGTAAATCTTCAACTCTTACTCCATTTTCAAAATTATAATGAGTTAAAATGCTTTCAGAATTAATGTTTGAAACCTTTACTCCTGCTTCAAATTGTTCCGAATCACTAATTGGCAATTCGTAATCTATTTGACCAGTATATAATTTTATTTCTTGACTAGAAAATGTTTGGAATTTGTTATTTCTAATAAGTGAATTATCAGGAAAACGGTAATCAGTATCTACCTTTTGAAAACTTGAAAAATCGTAATTTGTATGATGCACACTCATTAAAATCTTTTCTCCTTCTTTTTTAAACTTATGAATATAATCTAATGTAAACGCTAAATTAAACGTTTCATCTACCATACGATTAAAGGTGTTGAAAGTAGAATCTAAAACACTATTTGAATTATAAACCTCAGTTAAAGAATTTACAAATGTTTTTTTATTATCTCTAGGAGATAGTAATAAACTAGTAGAGAATCCAATAGAATTATTCTCATTTATATCATAATCAATATTTGCATTTATATTTTGATTTTTAGATTCTCTTCGTCTTACAAAATCTGTTTCCCAACTTGAAGTAATTTGATTATTATTTATAAAACTTATAGATTCATTATTATGTCTAAAATCTTCTCTTGGGTTAAAACTAAAATTAATATAAGTATTTAATTTTTCTGTTTTAAAAAAATGACTTGTGCCAAACGAATATTTAGCAAGTTCACCTTGTTTATAGTTACCAAAAACACTTCCGTTATAACCTGAAATAATATTTTTACTTGTTATAATATTAAGTACCGCACCTCCTTCAGCTTCATATTTTGCTGGCGGATTTGTTATCACTTCAATAGATTTTACATTGGTAGCCGAAGTGCCTTCTAAAAGTTGTTGTACCTCATTTGAAGATAAATGTACTTTTCTATCATTTATATAAACTGTTGGTGATGAGTTTTTAATCGTAATTGCTCCATCGTGTACCAAAACACCTGGTGTATGCTTTAAAACATCTAATACATTATTATCAGAAAGTGTAGAATTTTCAACATTAAAAACCAAGCGGTCAACTAACCGTTTTACCGTTGGTCTTTTAGCAATAATTAGAATACCTTCAAGTGTTTGAGTTTCTTCTTTAAGTATAATTGTTTCAAGAGCAATATTATTCTTTAAATCTATAGTTTTTAAATACTCTTCAAAACCTAAAAAACTTATTTTTAAAATATAACTATTAGCTTCAATATTTTCAATTGTAAAATGACCCTGTTCATTAGTTGTTGTTCCAGTTATAATCGTAGAATCCTCAGAATTTATCAGTACAACATTTGCATATGCTATCGCTAAATTATTTTCATCATAAACCTTTCCAGATAAAATAAAATCTTGTGAAAAACATGAAAAAGAAACAAGAAATAAGAAATAAGAAATTGAATTTTTAAACATACATTTATTTATAGTACAAACTTATAATAATTAAATTAAAAACTTTTATGGGAAAACTGTATTCAATTTATAACTTTTTTCTCATAAAAATAAACTTTAATTCAAATATTTGGCTTATAATAATTTTCAGAAAACATTAATTTCAATTTCAATAAAAACAATCAGAAATTTATTCGTAATTTCATATTTATTTAATTAACCAAAAACATGTCAAAACCACTGTCTCCATTTACAAAACAGCAGCTTTTACCTCAAGAAGAAACACTTGAGATTTATAAACGAAAAGGAGAGCTTTTTATTGGAATACCAAAAGAAACAGCGTATCAAGAAAAACGAGTTTGCCTAACACCAGATGCCGTTTCTGCACTTATTAGTAACGGACATAAAGTTTTACTAGAATCTGGAGCTGGTGAAGGTGCTAATTTTTGTGATAAAGATTATAGTGAAGCTGGAGCTGAAATAACAAAAGATACGGCTAAAGTATATACTTGTCCAATGATACTTAAGGTTGAACCACCTAGTTTGGAACAAATAAAACTTATTAACCCGCAAACTATACTAATATCTGCATTACAGATTAAAACCCAAACTAAAGAATATTTTAAAGCGTTAGCTACAAAAAGAATAACAGCTCTTGCTTTTGAATTTATTCGTGATGCTGATGGCACTTACCCTGCAGTTAAATCGTTAAGTGAAATTGCTGGTACAGCGTCTGTTTTAATTGCATCAGAATTGTTATCGGATAGTAAAAACGGAAATGGATTAATGTTTGGTAATATTAGTGGTGTTCCCCCGTTAGAAGTTGTAATACTTGGTGCAGGAACAGTTGGAGAATTTGCAGGTAGAAGCTCGATTGGTTTAGGTGCTAATGTGAAATTTTTTGACAACTCAATTACTAAATTACGCCAAATTCAAACCAATCTTGGCAGACCTCTTTTCACATCAACATTACAGCCCAAAAATTTATTAAAAGCTTTAAAACGTTGCGATGTAGTTATTGGTGCAGTAAGAGGTACAAATAGGTCTCCTATTATTATATCGGAATCTATGGTGCAAAACATGAAAAAAGGTGCAGTGATAATAGATGTTAGTATTGATATGGGTGGTTGTTTTGAAACTAGCGAAGTTACTACTCACAAAAAACCCACATTTATCAAACACGGTGTTGTTCATTATTGTGTTCCAAATATTCCAGCTCGTTATTCACGTACTGCATCAGTTTCAATTAGTAATATTTTTACACCTTATTTATTGAAAATTGCTGAAGATGGAGGTATTGAAAATTCTCTTAGATTTGATAGAGGTTTAAAAAATGGATTGTATTTTTACCACGGTATTTTAACTAGTAAATCTGTTGGTGAATGGTTCGGTTTAGATTACAGCGATGTTAATTTACTAATATTTTAATAGCAAAAAACTGTTTTTTAAATTAACAATCTTAAATTATTAAATGAAATTAATACAGCGTATTGGTTATTATCTTGGAGGTTTTTCTATTGGGTTAATAGCTTTAGCATTTTTTTTAAATGGAAAAAGAGCATCATGTAGCTATGGTCCAGAAGCCAGAGTTCTAAAAAACATAAACCTTAAAAAAATTATTTATAGCGACATTATACAGGCAGAAATTAGGAATGAAAATATAGATTCTACTACTATAAATTATATTCTTAAAAAAGGTGATATTAATTTTTCTGAAAGTAAAACTAGACAAGAACCATGTGGTTTATATATTATTGAAGGAGATTATGAAAATAAAGAAATTATTCTAACTGTTGAGAACTGTGATAGTATTGCTACTATAACAAACTTAAAAATTGAATAAAGTTAATGTTAAAGCGTAGTTTCGATTTTATATTTTCGATTATAGGACTATTACTCCTCTTTCCCTTTTTATTATTAATTGCTATTTGTATTAAATTAGATTCAAAAGGCCCTATTCTTTTTATTCAAAATCGAGTGGGATTAAATAATCAAGATTTCAATATTTTTAAGTTCCGAACAATGCATGTGAAATCTGAAAACAAAGGCTTATTAACTTTAGGGAATAGAGATTATAGAGTTACAAATATTGGTTATTTTTTAAGGCGTTATAAAATTGATGAATTTCCACAACTTATAAATATATTAAAAGGAGATATGAGTTTTGTCGGCCCACGACCAGAATTACGGTATTATGTGAATTTTTATAACGACGATGATTTGAAAATATTTATTGTAAGACCTGGGATTACAGGATTAGCATCATTAGAATATAGAAATGAAGTAGAGCTTTTGGAAGCTGCTAAAAGCCCTGAAGAGTATTATATTTCTACTATAATTCCAGATAAATTGCGATACAATAAAATGTATATTAAAAAACAAACTTTCTTTTTAGACATCAAGCTTATTATCAGTACAATAATTAAGGTTATTACTAAATAATTATTAATAATATTTTATAAAATCCATTTGGTTCAAAAATTAATAATTCTTATTTTGCATATGTAATTCACCCATTTAAATTAACGTTTCACCGTAAGTCCGCTGAATGAATAAAACGATATCTAACCAAATAGATGAGTTATTAAGTAATTCAGGCTTATTTTCCTTAAATCGGTTTGACTATAAAAAACTTCAAAATTTAAATTTTGAAAATGAAACTATTCTAATTACTGGTGCTGCGGGTTCAATTGGTAGTGAAATCACAAAACAACTGTTGTCTTATGATTTTAAAAGAATCATATTAATTGATATTGCTGAATCTCCTCTTTATGAATTGCTGAAAGATTTAGAGCAACAAAAAAATGACACTATTGATTTTGTTTTAATTAATATTACTGATGAAGAATCATTAGAATGGCTTTTTGAAACTTATAAACCCACAATTATTTTCCATACAGCTGCGTATAAGCATGTTCCTTTAATGGAATCAAATCCGTATGAAGCAGTAAAAACAAACATTTTTGGCACTAAACTATTGGCAGATTTATCAATAAGTAGTAATGTTAAAAAATTTATATTCATTTCAACTGATAAAGCTGTAAACCCAATAAGTGTTATGGGTCTATCAAAACATATAGCTGAACGTTATTTACTTTTATTGAACTCAAAACAATCAAAAACTTCTTTTTTAATTACAAGATTTGGTAATATTTTTGGATCTAATGGATCTGTTGTTCCTTTATTTTTGAAACAAATAGAAACTGGTAAATCACTAACTATTACGGACTATAAAATATCACGTTACTTTATAAATAAGCATAAAGCCTGTAGTCTTATTTTACAAATAACCTCTTTTGAAAAAACGACTCATAGTATTTATACTTTTAATATGGGTAAACCTATTAAAATAATTGATTTGGCTAAAAAAATCACTTCACTAAATGTTTATAAAAACAAAAAAATTAATATTGAAATCACAGAACTTCGCCCTGGCGAAAAACTTCATGAAGATATAGTATCTAATAATGAAATTTTAATTACTACAAAACACAAAGACATTTTATTAGTTACCGAAAAAGAAAAATTTAAAAAGAAAAACTTAAATTTTAATACATTAAAAAAAATCAACCCTTATATGTCACCTTCAAAAATAAAATTAATTTTACTCAGTTATATTTAATACTATAAAGTTTTTCTTCGTTTTTTTTCTTTTTTCAATAATGTAAGTTCTCGACCTGTTTGTCCAGCTACCGATGTATTTTCTTCTGCTCTTCTAATTAAATATGGCATTACGTCTTTTACAGGCCCAAAAGGGATATATTTAGCTACATTATAGCCTTTATCTGCTAGATTATAACTTATATGATCACTCATGCCGTATAATTGCCCAAACCAAACATGTCTGTCATTATTTCTCAACCCTTTTTCTAACATTAAACGCATTAATAAATAAGAACTCTCTTCGTTGTGAGTTCCTGCAAACAAAGTCATGTTTTCTAAATTATCGAGCATGTAATCTATAGCCGTATTAAAATTAATATCTGTAGCTTCTTTATTCTTACATATTGGTGATAAATAGCCTTTCTCTTCTGCCCTATCATTTTCTTTTTCCAAATATGCGCCACGAACAAGTTTATAACCTAAAAAATAATTATTCGTTTTTGCATGCGCATGTTGTTCTTTTAAAAAAGACATTCTATCATGCCTATACATTTGTAATGTATTATATACTATAGGCTTTTCTGTATTGTATTTTTGCATCATTTTAGAAACTAAATCATCCGCAGCTTCTTGCATCCAACTTTCTTCTGCATCAATTAAAACTGCTACATCATTTTCTTTTGCTTTTTTGCAAACAATATCAAATCTATTTACAACGTTATTCCATTCTTTTTGTTCATTCTGAGTTAAAGCTTCTCCTCTACCATTTTTCTCAAATAAATAAAACCTACCAAAACCTGTTGGCTTAAATACTGCAATAGGAATTGCATCAATTTCTTTAGCAAAATCGATAATTTTTAATATCATTTCTAGTGCTGCATTAAACTCATCTTCATTTTCTTTACCTTCAACTGAGTAATCTAAAACAGAACTCACTCCTTTTTCAAACATTCTATCAATTACAGGTAAACAATCTTCTTCATTTATACCACCACAAAAATGGTCAAAAACAGTTGAACGTATTAGTCCTTCTATAGGTAAATGAGCTTTAATTGCAAAATTTGTAGCTGCAGTACCTATTCTAACCAAAGGCTCAATTGATATCATTTTAAACAAGAAATAAGCACGTTCTAATTCTGAATCACTTTTAAGTGAAAATGCTATTTCTGTGTTATCAAAAATCTGATTCGTATTCATACATATAAATTTACACAAATATAATTATAGCTAAGTTATCATCTTATATAAAAACTTCTTAATTTCACAACCTTAAAAAACAGCACTATTTTATGAATTCTATTACTACGAACAATTGTATTATTCATTTTAATGAAAATTGTTATCCTTCTTTAAATGAACATCTTAAAAATAATAATTTTTCAAAAATATTTATTTTAGTTGATGAGAATACACATGAAAATTGTTTGCCTTCTTTTTTAAGTAAATTAGAAACAAATGTAACTATTGAAATTATTGAAATTGAAGCTGGAGAAAAACATAAAACAATTGAAACATGTGTTGGTGTTTGGAATACGTTATCTGATTTAAATGCTGATAGAAAAAGTTTGTTAATTAATGTTGGTGGTGGTGTTGTTACTGATTTAGGTGGTTTTGTAGCATCTACATTCAGGCGAGGTATAGCATATATTAATGTTCCTACATCATTATTATCAATGGTTGATGCATCTGTAGGTGGAAAAACTGGAGTTGATTTAGGGCATTTAAAAAACCAAATAGGCATAATTAGTGTTCCAAATATGGTTTTAATAGATACAGAATACTTAAAAACTTTACCTCAAAATCAATTGCGTTCGGGTTTAGCTGAAATGTTAAAGCATGGATTAATTAGTAACGAGAACTATTGGAATAAATTTAAAAATACATCTAAACTAACTTCAGAGAATTTAAACGATTTAATTTACGAGTCAGTAATAATAAAGAAAAATGTGGTTGATAAAGACCCAAACGAAAACGGGCTTAGAAAAACACTAAATTTCGGTCACACGCTTGGGCATGCAATAGAATCATATTTTTTAAGCAATCCAAATAAAACGGCACTATTACATGGTGAAGCCATTGCTATAGGAATGATTTTAGAAAGCTATATTTCTACTGTGTTAACAAACTTATCCATAAATGCTTGTAATGAAATTAAAGATATCTTTTTAAGCCTTTATAGCAAAGTTAAAATTACTAAAGATGATTACCCAGAAATTATTGATTTACTTAAATATGACAAAAAAAATCATCACGGTAATATAAATTTTGTGCTTTTAGAATCAATAGGAAAACCTAAAATAGATTGTTTAGTAGATAATACTATCATCTATAATGCTTTTGAATACTATACTAATTAAGCTCTTTTTCTTCTAAAAAAACCTTTCTTTTCTTTTGCGCCATAATACCCATATTTTGCACCATAACCAAAGTTTGATTGTTTAACATCGTTAGTAACAAGCATCATTCCATTAAGTTTGTTTTCTGTGTGTAACTCTTTTGCAAAATTCAAAATACGTTTTTCAGTATACCCGGCTCTAGTTAAATAAATAGTATGTCCCGCATACTGACTAATTAACAATGTATCAGTTACTAACATTGCAGGAGCAGTATCAACAATAACATAATCATATTGTTTTGAAACAGAATCAAATAATAATTTCATTCTATTGCTTAACAATAATTCAGCTGGGTTTGGGGGTACTTTTCCAGAAAGTAAAATATCAATTGTTATGTCGTTAATATTATATGTATTAATTGTTTCTTCAATTTCAATTGACTTATCAACTAAAAACTCTGTTAATCCAATTTTTGAAACTATATTTTTTTGTTGCGTTTTAATTGCTGAATGTATTTGTGGATTTCTAATATCAGCACCAATTAGTAAAACTTTTTTATTAGTATTAGCAATCGTTAAAGCCATATTCATACTAAAAAAAGATTTTCCTTCTCCATTTATTGTTGACGTAACAAATATTACATTATCATTATCTTTAATGTTTCTAGCTCTTCTTACGAAATCAAAGTTTGTTCTTATGATTCTAAAAGATTCTGATAAAATAGAGCGGTCATTTTTTTCAATCAACATTTTATCATCATCTTTTTTAACTTTAGGTATCTCTCCCAAAACAGTAATATTTTTTATTGCCTTTTCTAAATCTTCTTTATTATGAATTTTTGTATCAAATAAGTCTAATAAATAGATTATCATAAAGGGTATAATCAATCCAAAAAATAGAGCTGCAATATAAGTCACTTTTTTATTAGGAGAAATGGGAGCACCATTACTATTATATGCTTCATCAATTATTTTTATACTTGGTGATGTTGCTGTTAATGATATCGTAGCTTCTTCTCTTTTTTGCAATAAATATAAATACAAAGACTCTTTAATTCCTTGCTTTCTTTCAATAGACCTTAATTTTCGTTCTTGACCAGGGACTGAAAATATTTTAGAGTTAATACGTCTAGATTGATTTTGAAGACTATTTATTTGAATTCCTAAAGACCTAGAAGAATTTGTTATACTTTGATTCAGATTTTGTCTAATGCCAACTAAAGTTTGATCAATCTCTAAAACAATTGGGTTTTTTTCTCCTGCACTTTTTAAAAGATTTTTTCTTCTTTCTAATAATTCATTATATCTTACAGAAAGCGCGCTAATTGCAGCATCCCCCATTCCTAAATTAGATGGAATTGATTGATATTTGGTAGACTCATCACCCAAAGATTCTTTCATATAATTTAAAAGAGAAAGTTGTGTTTTTGTGGCATCTAACCGTTGCTCATTTTGTACACTAGAGCTTAAAAATTGCCCTGCTTCAGAGGCTACGTCTGTAATTTTATTACCAGTTTTAAAACGTACAATACTATCGTCAACATTTACCAAATCTTCAGCAATTAATTCTACTCTTTTATTAATAAAATCCGCAGTATTTTTAGATATTAAATTTTTCTTTTCAATAGTAGAAACATTATACTCATCAACTAAAGTATTAATAATATCTTTTGCCTTTTGAATTACGGGGTCACTTATACTAATATTAATTACTTTTGATCCTTTACCAGTTGGTTCAATAAAAATTCGATATTTTAAAGATTCAGCTAAGCTTTCTACTGGGGATATTTTAACTTTAATATTTGTTCCTATATAAGTTTCTATTTTTTTATTTTTTGGAGTTATTATTATGCCTCCAAACGAAGATGGTATATTCTCTCCAAAAGAAAATTTCTTTGGAGAATCATCCTCATTAATTCTAAAATTAAATTGTGTAGAAGATAGTGTTTCAACATAAAAGCTGAAATTTGTTTTATTGATTATAGAATCAGACTCAATAAAATTTAATGTAATTGGAGAATCATTTTTATATAATTCAGTTTCATTAACTCGACCCTTAATAAAATACTGAACATTTAAATCTAATTTCTTAATTATATTTCTTAAGAAATTTCTTGAACGAATAACTTGTATTTCGTCTTCAACTTTGGCGTCTTCTTTTTCAGAAAATATTGATAAATCGTTTAAAGCACTACTACCTGAACTACCATCATTATCTCCCAAAAGCATAATTTTAGCAGTTGCGGCATATTGCGGAGTTGTATATCTTAAATTCAAATATGCAAAAACTAAACAGATAAGAACACTTAAAACAAACCATTTCCATTGTTTTAAATAAATTAAAATTGTTTTTTTTATATCGAAACTATTTGAACTACTATCACTATTTAATGTGGTTTGATTTGAATTCATATGAAAATTAGTTTCTTGTTACAAATATAAGAGCTGTAGTTAAAATGAATGAAGTGATACTAATAATAGTCCCTACTCTAGAGTCACCAGATGCATTACTAATGGCAGAATTATTTGGTTGAACATATATATAATCATTTTGTGTTAGGTAATAAACTGGAGAATTAAACACTTCTTTATTAGTAAGGTCAATTTTAGTATAAGTTTTTGCTCCATTAAAATCTCTAACAATTAACACATTATCTCTTCTTCCCTTAATTGTTAAATCACCTGCCATTCCAAGAGCTTCTAAAATGGAAATTCTTTCTCCAGAAACATAATATACACCAGGAGAATTCACCTCTCCATGCACAGTAATTCTAAAGTTCATTACACGAATAATAACAACTGGATCTTTTAATAAATTACCCTCAGAAAATTTCTTCTTAAATACTTGTTTAGCTTCTTCTATTGTTAAACCTAATAGATTAATTTTTCCTAAGACTGGGTAATCTATATTACCTTCAATATCAACCAAGTAGTCTATTAATTCTCCGCCGACTCCTGTTGTTTTAATTAAATTATATGGTTGTGTAACAGTTAAATCAAGTGTTGATATGTATATACTTAATATATCACCAACTTTTAGTTTTACATTAAAAGTATCAGTATCTACAATAGTTTCAAAATTTTTAGCATTTTGAAAGTATACAACGTCTTTTTTTGACACACATGAGGATAAAAACAAAGTAGTAATAACGCATCCGATTATTAATCGGCTTTTTATAAATGAAATATTCATACTGATTTATTAGGGGAAAGTAATGAAATTTAAATTATTTTATAAATTTATATATGATTTATCAGACTTTTCTTCTAATCTACTGTCTATAACTTTTTTATAGATTTGAACTTTCTTATCAAATTTCTCATAATCTGAATTATTAGATTTATACTCAGGAATTAAAGTTTTCATTTTCATAACAATATTGTTGTTTTGAAAACGATTGGTAATACATAACTCTTCAATCTCAGATTTTATTTTACTATAGTCAAGCTCTCTAGTTTTACTTATCATGATTTTTTTATGATAAGTTGACAGCGTGTTTTCACCATTTGCTAATAACTCTTCATATAATTTTTCTCCTGGACGTAATCCAGATATGCTTATATCAATATCTTCAGGGAATCTTAATCCAGAAAGTTTAATCATGTTTTTAGCAAGGTCATATATCTTCACTGATTCACCCATATCAAAAATAAATATCTCTCCTCCCTTACCCATTGTTGCTGCTTCTAATACTAACTGTGAAGCTTCAGGAATTGTCATGAAATACCTAGTAATATCTTTATGAGTTAATGTTAATGGTCCACCATTTTCTATTTGTTTTTTAAATAAAGGAATAACTGAACCGTTAGAGCCTAATACATTACCAAATCTTGTAGTAATAAATTTAGTTTTACTTTCTTTTTGAAGACAGCTAATATACATTTCTGCCATTCTTTTTGTTGCTCCCATTACACTAGTTGGGTTAACAGCTTTATCGGTTGAGACAAAAACAAATTTTTTGACATTATAACGAGATGCTGTATCTGCTAATAATTTAGTTCCATTTACATTAATCTTAATTGCTTCGTATGGAGATTGTTCCATTAATGGAACATGTTTATATGCAGCGGCATGAAAAACCATTGTAGGTTTATGCTGCTGAAAAATACTGTCAATACGCAATCCGTCTCTAATATCTGCTACAATTGCAGTGTAATTATATTTATTGCTTTGTTTTAAATCTTGTTGTAAATCGTATAAAGCAGATTCTGCTTGATCAACCAATATCAGTTTAACATCAAAGTTTGATAATTGCTTAACTAACTCACTTCCAATTGAACCAGCAGCACCAGTTACTAAAACAGTTTCTCCATTAAATTCATTTAATAAATTTGGATTATTTATCTCTATAGTTGGTCGACCTAAAAGATCTTCAATTTGTACTTGTTTTATTTGCTTAACACTTAATTCCCCATTTATCCATTTTTCAATTGGTGGAACTTTTGTCACTTTCACATTTAAATCTCCTAAATCATCAATTAACTTTATTAAATTATTTGAATCTAATGTTTGAGAAGCTACTATAATTTCGCTAATTCCATTTGCTTCAATATAACTCTTTGTTACTTTGTTGTTAGAAAAAATTGGGGTTCCATTTATAAGTTTTCCGTTTTTCTTTAAATTGTCGTCTATAAACCCAACTACATTAAAATTAGCATTTATATTACTTACTAAAGCATTATATGTTACAATTCCAGAATCTCCTGCTCCATAAATAAGAACTTTTTTTGAAGACATGAATTTACATTTCAAATACTTATAAGACATTTTAAATAATAATCTACTTGCACTAAGTACAACAAAACTTAATAATGCATGCATTACTATTATAGATAAAGGAATAGTGAATTCAGGAACTATATTTATTATTCTATTAAATAATACAAAAGCAATTGATAATAGCGACATTAAGGCAATTGACTTAAACAAATTCACTACATCTGTAAAACCAGTATGTCTAATAACACTTTTAAAAGAGCCCATAATTAAAAAACTAAAAGAGGCTACAATAAACAAAAAGGGTAATTGGAATAAAAATTGATTTAAATCAAAGTTTAATGTGAAATTAAATCTTATAAAATAAGCCATGAAAAATGTTAACATAACTATTGTTAAATCAATAGCTAAAACAAGCCATTTTGAGGCGTATTTTTGAGAGTAATAAGAAAAATAATTCTTAATCATAAGTTTGAGGTTTTAAAAATTATGCTTAGTATCCGTTCTAAATCATTTTGAGTTAGATTAGATCCACTTGGTAAACAAAGGCCATTATTAAATAAATTTTCAGAGATTCCATCTGTAAAAGACATGCAATCTTTAAAAACTGGTTGCATATGCATTGGTTTCCATAATGGCCTAGACTCAATGTCATCTTTTTGTAATTCTAATCTAATTTGCTCTCGCAAATCATATGAATCTGTTTTTATACATGTAATCCATCTATTAGAATAAAATCCCTCTGGTTCATCTAAAAATTCTATATTATCAAATTTTGATAAATTCGTTTTGTAAAAATTAAAGTTTTTCCTTCTAGCTTCTATTCTATCATCTAACACTTCCATTTGCCCACGCCCAATACCTGCTAAAACATTACTCATTCTATAGTTATACCCAATAGATGAATGCTGATAATGCGAAGCATTATCTCTAGCTTGTGTTGATAAGAAAACAGCTTTCTTCTTTAAGTTTAAATTTTTTGTAATCAATGCGCCTCCTCCTGAAGTAGTTATTATTTTATTGCCATTAAACGACAATATCCCTATATCAGAAAGTGTGCCACAAGTTTGATTAAAATAAGTACTTCCAAATGCTTCAGCGCTATCTTCAATAACTGGAATTTCATACTTTTTCGCAATAGCATTAATCTCATTAGCTTTATATGGCATGCCATATATGTGAACTGCAATAATTGCTTTTGGTTTTTTATAATTTTCAATTCTATCTTTAATAGCAATTTCTAACAATTCTGGAGACATATTCCAAGTATCAGACTCACTATCAATAAATATTGGAGTTGCTCCTAAATACATAATTGGATTTGCTGAAGCTGAAAAGGTAAAACTTTGACATAAAACTTCATCTTCTTTAGTAACTCCTAATAGTTCTAAAGCTATATGTATTGATGCTGTACCAGAACTTAATGCCGCAACATGCGAACTATTTCCTAAATAATTTTGTATGTCACCTTCAAACCCATCTACGTTTGGTCCTAATGGTGCAATCCAGTTAGTATCAAAAGCTTCATTAACAAACTTTTGTTCTGAACCTCCCATATGAGGTGATGATAAATATATTTTAGTTTTAGTTAACATTTGTTTATTTAATTTTGCACATAAAATACTTGAGCAACTTTTTAAGCTACATTTATTTTAGACTCTTTTTGATATTTTTTGAAAGTGAATCCCTCACGAAACCAAGATGTTTTCATAATTATTAGCTTAACATTTTATAAATAAATTATAATCTTTTTTAAAAAATAATCTATTGTTTTTCAACTTTACTATAGACTAAGATTAGAGAGGTTTAAAATTATTATTTACTAAATTAACTTGCTATTAATCAATTCAATTTTGTTTTACGGTTGTAAATTTAGTAATTGTTTTATTGCAACAACCATACTTAATCGTTATTTCGCTAAAAGAGTAATTAAAATCGGTTAAATACATTGCTAGCTATTATTCAAAGAAAAACTATACATATTACGATGACTTATTTTTATTCTATGATTATGATTATCCTTAAAAGCTTAATATGAATTAAAAGCAAACACAGTGTAACTTTCCTCTAATCAACCATATAATTTAATTATTATATAATAATAATTAGGATTTTTATTATTCATTTGGTATGAAAAAGCTTAATTTAATCGAATATTTTAACACACAAATGAATTTCATCGGAGAAATAGAAACCTTAGTATAATTACTTTGTCATTTTACATTTATTTTTTACATATTTGCCTAAGTTAATTCCCCAACCTATTAATGACTGAGAAACAATTAAAAATATTAAAAGGAAAAAAAGTTCTTGTTACTGGTGGCGCTGGATTTATTGGCTCCAATTTATGTGAAATTTTATTAAACAATAATATACCTGTTACATGTTTAGATAATTTTTCAACAGGAAAAATAAAAAATATAAAAGCATTTATTAAGAATGATAACTTCAAATTAATAGAAGGCGATATAAGAAATCTCGATGATTGTAAAAATGCTTGTTCTAATATTGATTATGTATTACATCAAGCAGCTTTAGGTTCAGTTCCAAGATCTATAAACGATCCTATTACTACAAATGATGTAAATGTTTCTGGTTTTTTAAATATGTTAGTTGCCTCCAGAGATGCTGGGGTTAAACGATTTATTTACGCAGCAAGTTCTTCTACTTATGGTGATCATGAAACACTACCTAAAGTAGAAGGTACAATAGGTAAACCTTTATCTCCTTACGCTATAACCAAATATGTTAATGAATTATATGCCGATGTTTTTCATAGCACTTATAATTTAGACACTATTGGATTACGCTATTTTAATGTTTTTGGAAGAAGACAAGACCCTAATGGTGCATATGCCGCCGTAATACCTAAATTTGTTCAACAATTTATAAATCACAAATCGCCAATTATTAACGGTGATGGAACTTATTCTAGAGATTTTACTTACATTGATAATGTAATACAAATGAATATTAGAGCTATAACTACTGAAAACAAAACAGCTCTAAATAACGTTTACAATTGTGCTTATGGCGAAAGAACTACGTTAATTGAATTAACCACTTTGCTAAAAACATATCTCTCTGAATTTGATATCAAAATTAAAGATGTTGAAATTAAGCATAGAGAAAATAGAATTGGAGATATTCCTCACTCTTTGGCTTCTATCGACAAAGCAAAACAATTATTAAAATATAACCCAAAGTATAATATTAGCGATGGTTTAAAAGAGGCTGTAAATTGGTATTGGAAAAACCTTATAGTTGATTAAACCATACAGATAAATAAAAAAAACTGATGAAAATTAAAAACATATGCTGTATTGGAGCTGGTTATGTTGGAGGGCCTACTATGGCCGTTATAGCAAAAAACAATCCTCATTTAAAAGTAACTATAGTAGATATTAATAAAGAGCGAATAGCCGCATGGAATAACTCCGATTTATCTAAATTACCCATATATGAACCTGGTTTAGCTGAAATAGTAGGTGAAACAAGAAACAAAAATCTTTTTTTTTCCACAAATATAGATTCAGCGATAGACGAATCCGAAATGATTTTTATTTCTGTTAATACGCCTACTAAAACTTATGGAAAAGGGAAAGGGATGGCAGCAGATTTGAAATATATTGAATTATGTGCAAGAAATATAGCTGAAGTAGCAAAAACAGATAAAATAGTAGTAGAAAAATCTACATTGCCAGTAAGAACAGCTGAAGCTATAAAAAGCATTTTACACAATACGGGTAATAAAATTAATTTTCATATTCTTTCAAACCCTGAGTTCTTAGCTGAAGGGACTGCTATTCAAGATTTATTAAATCCAGACAGGGTTTTAATTGGAGGTGAATCTAATACTGCTATAGAAAGCTTAGCAAATATATATGGAAGTTGGGTTCCTCAAAATAAAATACTAAGAACAAACTTATGGTCTTCAGAATTATCTAAATTAACTGCAAATGCATTTTTAGCTCAAAGGGTGTCATCTATTAACGCTATTTCAGAATTATGTGAGCATACAGGTGCTAATGTAAATGAAGTCGCAAAAGCTATAGGCATGGATTCTAGAATTGGTTCAAAATTTTTAAATGCTTCAATTGGCTTTGGCGGATCTTGTTTTCAAAAAGATATTCTAAACTTAGTATATATTGCTAGAAGTTATAATTTAAATGAAGTGGCAAATTATTGGGAACAGGTAATTATTATGAATGACCATCAAAAGAGAAGATTCTCAGACAGGTTAATTAAAACATTATACAATACTGTATCAGGAAAAAAAATAGCTATACTAGGTTGGGCTTTTAAGAAAGACACTAATGATACAAGAGAGTCTGCTGCAATTTATGTAACAGATCATCTTTTAAATGAACAAGCTAATATTTCTGTTTATGATCCTAAAGTCCCTGCAATAAAAATTCAAACAGACTTAAATGATTTAAATACCCGGTCTGAAGAAGAAAACTTAAACTCAGTTACAGTTTTTAATTCTCCTTACGAAACCATAACTGGTGCTCATGCTATAGCAATAATGACCGAATGGGATGAGTTTAAAACGTATGATTGGGTAAAAATTTATACTGAAATGAAAAAACCAGCATTTATTTTTGATGGAAGGAATATACTTAACAAAAACGATATGCAAACTATAGGTTTTGAATATTATTCAATTGGACAATAATTAATTATGAATAAAGATAAAATTGCAGTTATTGGCTTGGGTTATGTTGGCTTACCACTAGCTCGACTTTTTGCTACAAAATATAATGTAGTTGGTTTTGATATTAATAAGACTCGTATTGAAGAAATTAATCAATGTATAGATGTAACGCTTGAAGTTGAAAAAGAAATACTTCAAGCAGTTTTAAAAACGAATTCAAATAATAGTGTTGGATTATTTTGTTCATCAAACATCGAAGATATTACAGACTGTAATTATTATATTATAACAGTACCAACTCCTATTGATAAAAACAATAAACCAGATTTAACGCCACTATATAAATCCAGCGAAACTGTTGCTAAAGTATTAAAAAAAGGAGATATTGTTATCTATGAATCTACGGTATATCCAGGTGTTACAGAAGATGAATGTGTACCTATTTTAGAAAAAATAAGTGGTTTAAAATTTAATAAAGATTTTTACGCAGGTTATTCTCCTGAACGTATAAATCCAGGCGACAAATTACATACAGTAGATAAAATTTTAAAAGTTACATCTGGTTCTACTCCAGAAATTGGACAAAAAGTAAATGCCCTCTATGCTAATGTTATTACTGCAGGAACTCACCTCGCTCCTACTATAAAAGTAGCTGAGGCAGCAAAAATTATAGAAAACTCTCAACGCGATATAAATATTGCTTTTGTAAACGAATTAGCAAAAATATTCAATTTAATGGATATTGATACACATTCTGTTTTAGAAGCCGCAGGAACTAAATGGAACTTCCTTCCTTTTAAACCTGGTTTAGTTGGTGGGCACTGCATAGGTGTTGACCCTTATTATTTAGCACAAAAAGCACAAGAAGTAGGTTACCATCCAGAAATAATTTTAGCTGGTCGTAGAGTAAATGATAGTATGGGACAATATGTAGCTTCTGAAATAATAAAATTGATGCTTCAAAACGATATAAAAATTAAAGAAGCAAAAGTATTAGTTCTCGGAATTACTTTTAAAGAAAACTGCCCAGATGTAAGAAACACAAAATCTGTTGATGTAATAAATCAACTAAAAAGTTATGGTACAGATGTAACAATTTATGATCCTTGGGCAAACTCTAAAGAGGTAAATAAAAGATATAACCTTAATACAGTAAAGCAGTTTCCAAAGAGTAAATTTGATGTTATTGTTTTAACGGTTGCGCATAATGAATTTTTAAATGCGAATCTCAATTCCTCATTAAACTCAAATGGCATTTTATATGATGTAAAAGGAGTTTTAAAAGAAAAAGTAAGTGGAAGATTATAATAAAAATTTCATGCAACTAAATTAATATAATAACCAACAATCTACTGTTTTGAGTCAATTAAAAAAAGGTGCAGCTTTAAATTATATAACTATATTTTTAACAAATGTAATAGGTTTGGTAATGACTCCTTTTATATTAGGCCATATAGGTAAAGAAGAATATGGTATATATTTAACAATAGGAGCATTAGTAGGCACTATTTCGTTATTAGATTTTGGACTTAATAATACTATAGTTCGTTTTGTAGCAAAGTACAAAGCAGAAAAAGACAAAACAGGGCTTGAAAATTTTCTTGCTACAACAATGATTCTTTATTTAATTATTTCAATAATTGTAGTAATTTTTGGAGTTGTATTCTATGGTTATATAGAATCTTATTTCACTAAAATGAGTCAAGATGAATTAGAAATAGCTAAGGTTATTTTTATTTTATTAATTTTCAATTTAGCGATTGGATTACCAGGAGGTTCTTTAACAGGTATGTGCTATGGGCATGAAAAATTTGTTTTTCCAAAAACGCTTAATATTATTCGTTATGTACTACGTTCTCTAACTATTTTCACTGTTTTATTATTTGGCGGAAAAGCAATTGCTCTTGTTATTATTGAAACAGTATTCAATATTCTTATTATTGCAACTACAGCATATTATGTGTTTAATAAATTAAAAATAAGAATAAAACTGCATGAGCTTTCTATGAAATTTATAAAGCACATTTTTGGGTATTCAACTTGGATATTTGTTTTTGCTTTGGTAAGTCTTTTTCAATGGAAATCTGGACATTGGGTATTAGGACGAATTTGTTCTCCAGAAGTATTAACTATTTATGGTATTGGTATTGTTTTAGGTACTTATTATGGAGCGTTCTCATCAGCTATTTCTAGTGTATTTTTACCAAGAGCAACTCAAATGTCTGTTGGAAATGCATCTAACGAAGAGTTAACTTCCATGATGATAAAAATTGGTAGAATATCATTTATAATATTAATGTATATACTAATTGCCTTCACTTTTTTTGGAAGACAGTTTGTCTATTTATGGGTTGGTGGCGAATTAGGTGAACAAGGTAGCTTTGAGTCTTGGGTAATTGCATTAATGATTATGGTAGCATACACATTACCTTTAATTCAAGGATTTGGCAATTCAATATTAGAAGCAAAAAATAAGTTATCATTCAAAGCTATTTTATATCTATCTTTTATGATAATAGGAACTATTATTGGCGCATTTCTAGCAAAACCATACGGGCCAATCGGAATGATGTCGGGCTCTATATTGGGTTGGTTAATTGTACAAAATGTCATGAATTTTTATTACCATCGAACAATAGGTCTTAATATAATAAGATTTTTTAAAGAATTACTAAACAAAACTATTATAGTATTATTAGTAGTTATTGGTATTAGTTATTTACTAAATTTTATTCCTGGATCTGGATGGGGTAATTTTATACTAAAAGGAACTAGCTATACAATTATATATGGGGTTTTAATTTACTTTTTTGGAATGATAAATTTTGAACAAGAATTATTTAAAAATTCTTTAAAGGCTGTATTAAATAAAGTGAGTAAAAAATAATTATGGAAGGCTTTAAATTAAATTCAATAAATTTTGAAGATAATGGTAAAAAAATATGCTATGGCTATAGCATTGATAAAGCATTTTCAAAATATTTTAATTTAGATAATTTATATTATTCTAAATATCAAATAGATGTAAGTCAAATACCAGACAGTATTGCTGTAATACCACTTCTATCAAACTTAATGCCTATTGCTTGGTTTGTTGGATTTGATGTATATGTAAATGAAATAGACGAAACTTTCTACAATGCATTAATTAGTTTAAAAGAAGAATTTGTAAAGTACAATCCAGATAAAAACCTAAAAGGTGAATTAAAAGCTAAATCTTTAGTTAAAAACATGATTAATGGAAGTAAATCTGCTTTATTATTTAGTGGCGGTTTAGATTCGTTTGAATCTTATACCAGGAACCATGATTTAAACCCATATTTAGTTTCAATTCATGGAGCAGATATTGAAATTAGTGACACAAAACGTTGGGAAGATTTTATACGGTTTAATAAAGAAGAACATATTATAGCAAATAATATGCTTCATTATATAGAAACTAATGTAAGAGATTTTTACACCTATAAAGTAGATGTTTTGGTAGATATAGGTTGGTGGGGTAAAATCCAACACGGTATGTCATTATTAGGTGTTTTAGCACCTTTAAGCTATAAACTAAATTTTGATAATATTCTTATAGGATCATCAAATACAAATGAAGTTGATTTTGGTTGGGGATCAAGCCCAAACATTGATGAAAAAATGAAATGGGCTACCTGTAATGTTATACATGATGGATATCATTTAAGACGCACAAATAAAATTGAAAACATAGTTTCTTATGTTAAATCTAATAACACATCCATAAAGCTTAGAGTTTGTTATTCTGAACTACGTGATGAAGCTAATTGTAATAAATGTGCAAAATGCCAAAGAACTATTTTAGGTATTATACTTGCTAATGACAATCCTGAAAAATTTGGGTTTAAAATACCCGAGAATTTTTATAACCGTATTTTCTTAAATTTTAACAAGAACTCGACAATGAGTAAAGGCTTAGAATATGAATGGTGGTGTTTACAGGAAAAAGTAAAAGAAAACAAACCTTTCTTTGTTCTTAATAACAATAATGAAGAAAACGAATATTTGAAAAAATTCGCACAACTTGATTTGAAAAAAATCATAAATAAAAATGAAGAAAAAGTAAATAAATTAGCTGTTAAAAAATTTATTATTAGAAATAAATTCTCAAAATTATATACCTTTTATAAAAAAGTTAGATACAATAAAATATGAAATACGGACTATTAACATATCAAGAAAGTAAAGAAAAATATAATGTTGGCGATTATGTTCAAAGTTTAGCTGCAAGACAATATTTACCTACTGTTGATGAATTAATGAACAGAGAAAAATTAGGAAAATTTAAAAAAGGCTCAACCAAACTAATTATGAATGGATGGTTTACCCATAATATTATGCACTGGGTGCCAAGTGAAGATGTTAATCCATTATTTGTATCATTCCATATGAATAATACGGCAGCTCCATTTATGCTAAGTGAAAAAGGTATAAGCTATCTTAAAAAACATCAACCAATTGGTTGTAGAGATAAATACACTGTACAAATACTTAAAGAAAAAGGTATAGAAGCCTATTTTACGGGGTGTTTAACACTAACATTAGATAATTATAAAGTTGATGATTCTGAAAGAGGAGATGATATCTATATAGTCGATCCTTTTTATAATTACCCTACAAAAGAAAAGGTAACATTAACTCCTAAACATTTAGTTAAAAGCGTTCTTAATGGTGATATTTTAAAATTAGGGAAAATAAAAAACCAACTTAAAGAAGTTGTTGATAAAGATTTATTAGAAAGCGCAAATTACATTACTCAAATACTTCCTCCTGGTAAACAAACAGAAAAAGAAAAGTTTCTATATGCTGAAGAATGTTTAAAAAAATACGCGAAAGCCAAGCTAGTAATAACATCTAGAATTCATTGTGCACTACCTTGCTTAGCTATGGGTACACCCGTAATATTTTTGAATAGTTTCAATACTTTTGTTGATACTTGCAGATTTGATGGTATTATTGAATTATTCAATAGAATTGATGTAAATGATAATGGTAATTGGAGTGCTAATTTTAATCTTGAAGGAAAAATCAATAAAGATACTATTGTTACAAATTTAGGACTGCATCATAAACTAGCAGAGCCTTTAAAAGAAAAATGTAAAGCATTTATAAAATAAAATTACACTCATGAAGCTATTGTACATAACTAATCAAATTTGTGGTGCTGCTGGATTAGAAAGAGTTCTTTCTATTAAAGCTAGCTACCTTGCTGATAAACTTGATTACGAAGTACATATTTTAACCCTTAATCAAGGAGATAGTCCATTGTTCTATAAGTTTAGCGAGAAATTAATTTATCACGACATTAGTTTTAATGGCAGCAAAATCAATTATTTTTTTCAATATTTAAAAGGAATAAAAACAGCTATTAATAAGATTAATCCAGATGTTATTTCTGTGTGTGATGATGGATTAAAGGGTTTCTTTATACCATATTTTACAAAAAAACCTTGCCCGATGATTTATGAAAGGCATGTTTCAAAACAAGTAGAAGTAACAAATGATAAAAGCAATTTTTTATCATCATTTATTCAGAAAATAAAATATAGTTTAATGCAATATGGGGCAAAAAAATATGATGCTTTTGTTGTTTTAACAAATGGAAATCTTAATGAATGGGATTTAAAAAACATAATGGTTATATCAAACCCACTACCCTTTCTTTCTGAAAAAAATTCTAAGCTAAGTAACAAAATTGTTTTAGCTGTAGGAAGACAATCTTATCAAAAGGGATATGACCGGTTGTTAAAAAGTTGGCAAAAAGTTAATAAGAAGCATCCAGATTGGAAATTAGTAATTTATGGGAAATTTGATGATAGTTTAAATTTAATAGCAACCACTAATAAATTAAAAATATCGGATTCTGTAAATTTTTACGAACCAATAAAAAATATTGAAGATAAATATAAAGAAGCGTCAATATATGTTATGTCATCTCGGTTTGAGGGCTTTGGCATGGTGCTAATTGAGGCCATGTCTTATGGGTTACCTTGTGTTTCATTTGATTGTCCTCATGGGCCTTCCGATATAATTTCGCAATATAAAGATGGTATTTTAGTAAAAAATGGCGATGTTCAAAATTTCTCTAAATCCATTATAGAATTAATTGAAAAGCCACAGTTAAGAACTGAAATTGGAAAAAAAGCAAAAGTAAAATCAAAGACTTATTTGCCTGAAAAAATAATGGTTAAATGGGATACTCTTTTTAAAAGTTTAATAAATTAAAATGAAGAATATTATTTTAATAATGCCTTACGGAAGCGTTGGTGGTATGGAGCGATTAGCTCTTACCTTTTATAACCATTATCAATTAAAAGGATATAATGTTAAGGCTATTAAGTTAATAAAACTGGAATCTGATATTATAAATTTTAATGATGATGATGAATACTTTTTAAGTGAAAAAGATTTTTTTGAATTAAGTGCTTTAAAAAGAATCCTATTTTATTTTTTAGCGCCATATAAAATTAGAAAAATCCTCAAAAAAGAAAATGCAACACATTCTATTTCTTTTGGAGACATGGCTAACATTTTTAGTTCATTAACATTTACCAAAGAAAAAAAGATAAGTAGCATACACGCATTAAAGAGTGTTGAGTTAAATGATACAAATAGTTTTAATAAATTAATTAAAATTAGTTATAAGAAATTATATGGTCCATTTAGTAAAGTAGTTTGTATCAGTAATGACATAAAACGAGATTTAATTGAAAATTGTGGATTTAACTATCCCAAAAAAATGGAAGTAATATATAATCCGCATAACGTAAAAAGATTATTAGAACTCTCAAACGAACCCATAGATAATACAGAAGAAGAGGAATTGTTTTCTAAAAAAACAATTCTGTTTATTGGAAGGCTTTCTATTCAAAAATCTCCTTGGCATTTAATCAATTCATTTTACTTATTACAAAAAAATAAAATTGATGCTAATCTAATTTTTATTGGAGACGGCAATCAGCAAGTAATAAATCACATAAAATCACTAGCTACAAAATATAATGTTATTGATAAAATTCATTTTTTAGGAAGAAAAAATAATCCCTACAAATATTTAAAGCGAGCAAACGTTCTTGCACTTTCTTCTCATTATGAAGGAACTCCAAATGTTATTGTAGAATCTATAGCTGTAGGTGTTCCTGTTGTATCATCTTACTGTACAGATGGTATTATCGAATTAATGAGTTTAGACTCACATAAAATAAAAAATGAAAACAAATTTGTAGAAGCAGGTATAGTAACACCAAATCTTTATAAAGGAAGTTTGGGTATCCCAAAAAATAATGAGTTTTTACTAGAAGAAGAGAAATTTGCAGACGCACTTAAACACGCTCTTGAATCATCAAAATTAAAAGAAAATTTATTAAGTAAAAGAGATGAGCTACTTAGTAAGTTTGATGTTGAAATTGTTTCTGAAAAGTATTTAAGCATAAAATAATTAAAAATGATAGACATTATACCATTAGAATACTACTATAGAGTTTTCATATACAGTGCTTTTGGTATAGCATTAATAACACTATTGCATACTTTTTTATTGGATATAAACGAGAAAAAAAACATCCAATACATTCGTTTTATGGGTTATTTTATTTTGATTTTTTTAACCTTATATATGGGACTACGTCCAATAAGTGGAAAATATTTTGTTGATATGGTAACGTATGCACGAATATATAATACCTATGCAATGGGAGAAGAAATTACAATTACGAATGATTTGTTTTTTCATCAATTCATGAAACTATCATCTTCTATACTTCCTGTTAACAGCTTTTTCTTATTGTGTGAGGTCATTTACATTTTACCACTATATATAGCATCCAAAAGATTTTTCTCAAAATACTGGTTTTATGCATTTTTCATGTTTATTGTATCATTCTCGTTTTGGACATATGGTGTAAATGGTATTAGAAACGGAATGGCAACGTCGCTATTTATTTTAGCATTGTCTTATCGTAACAAAAAATCAATTCTCATTCCTATCATAATTCTTTCTTGTCTATTTCATAAAACCATGCTATTACCTGTTGGGGCATATATATTAACTCTTTTTGTTAAAAATCCAAAATGGTACATTTATGGGTGGGTATTGGCAATACCATTATCGTTAGTATTAGGTAGTTTTTGGGAAAACTTATTTGCCCAACTTGGGTTTGCAGACGATAGATTAAGTGGTTATTTAACTGGAGATAAGCATGAGGCATTCGCAAATACTAGCTTCAGGTTTGACTTCCTTTTTTATAGTTCATTTGCAGTTGTTAGTGGTATGTATTTTGTTTTTAAAAAGAAATATAAAGACCCCGTTTTTATTCAATTATTTAATATCTATTTAACAGCAAATGCATTTTGGATTTTAATTATTAGAGCAAATTTCTCTAATAGATTTGCATATCTATCTTGGTTTTTAATGCCTCTAGTCATTATTTACCCTTTTATAACAGAACGATTTTTTAAAAAGCAACATGTTGTTATTGGAAAAATTGTATTTCTATATTTTTTGTTCACATTTTTTATGTTCATTTATTATAATTATGTATAATGTTTAAATTAAGTATAATCATACCAATGTATAATGTAGAACAATACATTAACAAATGTGTTACATCAACCTACAACCAAGGTTTAAGTGAAAATGAATTTGAAATTATTATGGTTGATGATGAATCACCAGATAATAGTTTGTCTGTGGCAAAAGAAATAGCAAAATCACATTCTAATATTAGAATAATCTCTCAAAAAAATAAAGGTTTAGGAGGAGCAAGAAATACGGGAATTAAGCACGCAAAAGGTAGTTATTTACTTTTTCTAGATTCAGATGATTATCTTTTACCTAATGCTTTTAAAGACATTATTAGTATAGCTATTGATAATGAGCTAGATATATTAGAGTTTGGTTGTCAAGGTGTATTGCCCAATGGCAAAATTGCGTATGAAGTTTCAATGAACAGTAATGGGGAAATTTATAACGGCGTAGATTATTATAATATGTTAAAGTATATGAATTCTGCATGTAATAAATTATACAACCGAAAGCTATTACTTGAAAATAATAATTTGTTTCTCGAAAAAATTTATATTGAAGATTTTGAGTTTAATACTCGTGTATTTTATTACTCGAATAAAGTAATGGCAATAAATAACATTGCAGCACACTATTTACAATCACCAGATTCTATTACAAGAAATACAAGTAATGAGAAAAAGGAAAAGATGCTTCTAGATTTAATACAGGTTTTAAGAATCACAAAATCATTTAGTAAAAAAGTAACACAAAACAAACAAACCAAAAAATATTTTGGATGCCGGTTAAGCTTTATAAATGTAACCCTATTTTATCAGCTTTTAAAAAATAAAAGACCATATAAACAAGTTATTAAAATAAAAAATCAATTAAAAAACGAAGGTCTTTTACATGTAAATTATTCAATATCAGAAAAAACAAAAGACCTTTTTAGAGTAACTTTTTTACATCATTTTTGGTTATTTAAAATTACACAACCTTTACAAAAAGCTTTATTTAAGTAGAAATACACAAACAATAAATTATGAAAAAAAATATTTGTTTTATTGTATCATCCCCATATACTTTTTATTTTTTAAAAACACATTTTGAAAAATTTAATGAAGATTACATTATAAATCTAGTTGCAAATATTGATGACGAAAACAAACATATTTTAAACAATTTTAAGTATAATAACTATAAGAGTATTGCTATAAATCGTAATATAAATATTATAAAAGATATTAAGGCTATTTATGATTTATACAAATATTTTAAGCTTAATAAGTTTGATTCTGTACACTCATTAACCCCTAAAGCTGGTTTAACAACAGCAATTGCAGGAAAACTTGCTGGTATTAATATAAGAATACACATTTTTACAGGACAAGTATGGGCAACAAAAAAAGGTTTTTTTAGATATCTATTAAAAACATTAGATAAAATAATAGCAAAACTATCAACTCACATTTTGGTAGATGGTAATTCTCAAAAAAACTTTTTAATTTCAGAAAAAGTACTTAAAAAAAACAGTGGGCAAGTTTTGGGAGCTGGTTCAATTTGTGGCGTAAATGTAGAAAAATTCTCTGTAAATACTCAAACAAGAAAAACTGTTAGAGAAAAACTTAATATTTCAGATAATATGGTTGTATACCTATTTCTGGGTAGGCTAACTAAAGATAAAGGCGTAATTGAATTAGCAAAGGCTTTTCATAAACTTCGCTCAGAAAATGAAAATGTATTTTTATTATTAGCAGGTAGTAACGAAGGCTCTTTAGATGATATTAACAATATTATAAAAAATAAAGAATACTATGATTTTGTGGGTACAACAGATACGCCAGAAATATATTATCAAGCTAGTGATGTTTTCTGTTTACCAAGTTATAGAGAAGGTTTTGGCATGAGTGTAATTGAAGCCTCGGCATGTGGTATTCCTGTTATTTGTAGCGATGCTTACGGCTTAATGGACACCATAGTTGATAATAAAACAGGGTTAAGACACAAAGTAAAAAATGTTGATGATTTATACGATAAAATGAAATTATTATCAGAAAATGAAAACTTAAGAAAGTCGTTAGGCAAAAATGGTACTAAATATATAAATGATAATTTTTCATCAAAAACTATTTCTAACGAATGGGTTAAGTTTTATAAAGAACTTGTTTAAA